>JACPAK010000001.1:0-300000 GCA_016180845.1 Deltaproteobacteria bacterium | reverse complement strand
ATATCGACGACAACTTCCTCGATACGCAGAATCTTGTGAGGGTCGATAATCGGGTCCTCTGGGGGGTTGGAATCTCCTGGACACCGACGAAGAGGATCACGACCGGTTTCGATGCGAAGAATCTCTTGAATGATCGGATCTCGGATGTGGTTGGGTTTTCGCTGCCGGGCAGGAGTTTCTACGGGAGGGTCGATGTTTCGATTTAGGATGTTGATATTGGTGGTCCTTGTTTCCTGCGGCGACATCACTGTCAATGAACGCACTCCACTGACTCCAGGGGAGAGTCTTTCGAGCGGTGACATCGCCGTCGTTCTGGGTGCCGATTGGCAAGGCACAACCGGATCCATCAGCATGATTCCGCTCGATTCCCCGAGTTCGGTTGTGGCGAATCTGGAGATCACCCATAGCGATGCGGTGGTCCGATCTTTTGGTGGGTTGATCTATGTGGTGAATCGGAAGGGGGCCGATAATATCCAGGTGATCGATCCGATAGATTTCTCGACGATCTCCCAGATTTCGACCGGTCTCGGGACAAATCCTCAAGACCTCGTTGCCGTTTCAAAGACGAAGGCCTACGTGACACTCTATGAGCCGGAGGAAAATCAGAGTACCGATCTCTCGGTCGATGATCTTGTGATCCTGAACCCTGAGACCGGTCTGATCGAGAAGACGATCGATCTCACCCTCTATACGGGGGACGATGGTGAACGCTTTGCGAGGGCCTCCTCGCTCCTTCTTATGGGATCAAAACTCTATGTTGCTGTCCAAGATCTTCCTCGCGATCTGGCGTTGCAGCCGGATCAGCCGGGGAAACTGGTGAAGGTGGATACAACGACGGATGAGGTTGAGGGGGCGCTGGTTCTTGATTGTTGGGATCCTTTTGACATCACCTCTTCTGACAGATTGGGGAAAATTTATATCGCCTGCGCCGACTTTTTCGACCTGAATTCCCCTTATGGAGGGGTCGAGGTGGTCGATTTGGAGACGTTTCAGAGCGAAGGGATTCTCTTGTCCGATGAATCTTTTGGTGGTTGGATCGGGGGGATCGAGGTGGGAGACCATTACGGTTTTGTCATCGTGGGTCTTTCTGATTATTCGGAGAATCGTCTCGTTCGCTTCTCACTGGATGATCCGAAAAATTTGAAGACACTCTATGAGAGCTCCAGTTATTTGCCGGAGGTTGCTATCGATCCCCGGGGAGAGGTTCTCATCTGCGATCGGGATCCGGATAAAAATGGGATTGTTTTTATTGACCCGGAATCAGCAGAGGTGATTGCCGGGCCGATCTCAGTCGGATTCCCACCCGCATCGGTTACTTTTGTGGAGAGGAAGAGATGAGAAAGCTGGTTTTTTTAATCGGTATCACTTTAGTGGTCGCTGCCTGTGGCAGGACCCAGACATCGGCAGAAGAAGAGGTTCCGGCGCCTCATGAATCTGAAACGACAACCCCCCCCACCGATTCTGCGACCGCTTCTGCTGTCTCCTCTCTCGAAATGAAGGTGATTGAGTCCTCGTCTCCTGGGGTGGCGCCGATCCAGTTCGTCGTCGACATTACCTTTGTGGATCAGAATCGGAAAGAGGGGGTGAATTACCGTGTTTTGGATCCGCAGTCGAGGAGGTTGCATCAGGTCTTGTGGGAATCGTCAGCAAAAGAAGTTGCTATCGTGAATGAAAAGGGGTTGCTCACCCCGACGTCCGCTGGGGAGACACTCGTGAAGGCCTCCATCGGGGAGAAGAGTGCGATCGCCTATCTTTTGATTCAGAACAAAGAAGAAGTTGCCCCAGGAGTTGCTGCAGAAGAGAAGGATTTTGATATTGATATCGAACTCAATGTCGATCCGGTTGAGTATGAGGAGGACCCGCCCGCTGATTCGGAAGAGACTCTTTGTGATCCATTGACTATCAATCAGGATCCCTTTGCCGATCGTGTTGTTTCCTATAATAAAGGAGAGGGGGGAGGGTATAACAAGGACCTCCTGCCTGATATTGTTCTGGGACCTCCTCAGGCCCATCCCGAGGCCCCACTCAATGGGTCTTTCGATGTTGTTTCGTTGGGGAAGGAGGGGGTGATTGTCCTGGAATTTACCGACTACCTCCCCTGTGATGGCGAGGGGGATGATTTTATCGTCTTTGAAAATCCATGGCAGTATAACCCCGATGCCAAGTATGGGACGTACTCAGAGCCGGGTATGGTTTCAGTTTCTGAAGATGGGGTTAATTTTGTCGACTTTCCGTGTGATCTGACAGTGCGAAGTTATCGCGGTTGCGCAGGGGTTCGAGCAGTTTTGGCGAATCCGGATCTCAATGATATCGACCCGACCGATCCAGAGAAGGCAGGCGGGGATCCTTTTGACTTGAAGGATGTCGGTCTCTCATATGCCCGGTTTGTCCGGATCCGGGATGGGGACAAGACATTTGGACCGGCGGCAAACGGAATGAGGGGGTTTGATCTCGATGCGATTGCGGTGGTGAATGGGAAAACTTCTCAATAAAAAAGTACTAACCAAAAGTTGATCAACCACAAATCAGGGAATGATTTTCCCCTCGGAGAGAAGTTTCAAAAATTGCGGGGCTGGAACAACATGTGTTTGATCGATTCTGAGTTCCTCCTCCCCCAAATAGACAACCCATGAACTTTTGAGCTGTTTCTTTTCCTGAAAAGAATGAATTCCTTTGAGAAACTCCTTTTTGAATTTTTTGGAAGACTTTACTTCAATGGCAATAAATTCATTTCCGTACCACCACAAAAAATCAATTTCATTTCCATTCGGAGTCTTCCAAAACCCGAGTGATCCCTTTTTATGCCCATAGGTCATGTGACCGACCAACTCATGGTGAATCCAGTGTTCCATAAGGATGCCGTTCCAATCGGCCGGCATCGGTTGTTCAAAGGCGCCAGCCGTTGCATTCAAGACCCCGCTGTCAAACCAGTAGAATTTCGGTGCCGCGACCTCCTTGACTTTTGCTCTGGGACGATAAGCCGGAAGCCAGCTCCCCAAGAGTGTGTCTTCAAAAACACTGAAGTAACTCCGCACCGTGTCCCGGCTGATTTCCGCATCCCTCGCCAAATTCGACATATTGATCTGTTGCCCGGCGCAGAGCGAAGCGATTTCCAGAAAGCGCGAGAAACTGCCCAAGTTTCTGACAATGCCCTCGTATTTGATTTCCTCCCGAAGATAGGTATCGACATACGCTTTTAAAAAACTCTCTTTCTCCGAAACCGATTTGGAGAGGACACTTAGAGGAAGCATCCCATAAGAAAGAGCCGTTTGCGGTTCCAGAGAAAAATTGATTTCAGTGCTAGTGAGGGGAAGCATTTTCAGGAGAACGGCGCGCCCTGCCAAGAGATTCGCCTGCCCCCGTTTTATTTTTCTGGCCGACGAACCGGTGAGGATAAATTTTTTATATCCCTCTCGTTCCATAAGAAAATGAATTTCATCAAGCAGGATGGGGACTTTTTGAATCTCGTCGATGACGATCCACTGCATCTTGGGGAGAGCTTTGACCTGGGCGCGCAAGAGAGAGGGGTTTTTCTCATAAGCGAGGGCTTGTTGCGGGGGAAGCAGGTCAATAAACTTGGCTTCTTTGAAATGCTGCAACAACCAGGTTGTTTTACCGGTCCCGCGGGGGCCGAAAAGAAAAAAGGAGCGATTCGGCGCTCTGAGGGATCTTGTATACATTACACCCAAATTTACCGTAAATTTGGGTATTGTCAAGTCAGCTAACGAAGAGAAAGGAGTGGTCGTGGGTGCCCTTTTGGCAAGTTAGCCCTAAACGATTACTCCGATTTGCGTCCAATGGGGTCAAGGCCTTACATTATTCAAGGTAGATTTTTATGTTGCTTTAAGCCGCTAGCAGGGTAAAAAAGGCCATACTAAACGGGAGGATTTCTATGAAACTAAGACTCATGACGTTGGTTGGATTGATTGTTGCCGCAGCGGCTAGCCGACTGCTTCCGCACCCACCTAACTTCGCACCGATCATGGCCATCGCACTCTTTGGTGGTGCCTATTTCAACCGACGCTCCTCCCTAATCATCCCCTTGGGGGCCATGTTCCTGAGCGATCTTTTGATCGGTTTTCATGATCAGATGGCACTTGTCTATCTCAGTTTCGTCCTTGTTGTCTTCCTCGGAGGAACACTTCGCGAAAAGAGGACAGTAGGAGGCGTAGCGGGGATCGCGTTCACGAGTTCCCTCCTCTTTTTTGTCCTGACAAATTTTGGGGTCTGGGCCATCGATGGGCTTTATCCAAGGACCCTCTCCGGACTGATGACTTGTTATCTGGCGGCGCTTCCCTTTTTCCAAAATCAGCTCTTGGGCGATGCCCTCTATACCGTCACCCTTTTCGGTGGGTTTGCGCTGCTCGAGCGGTGGGTTCCGTCAGTCAGAGGACAAGCGGCGCTTGCGTAATAGTTAATCTCGAGTGAGACTTTTCTGTTCTCTTTTTCTCTCGATTTTATTTCATTCCCTTCTCGCCTTTATTTTTCTTGTGGGAAGGGGTTTCTCTTTGGGTCATCCTTCTCCAGTGTCAGGCAGTGGGGGGACTGTTTTTGTTGAAATCCTGACTGAGGGCCCTCCACAGATCTTATCGCAATTACCGTCAGGATCTGGGACCGGATCGTCTACCGCGAGAGGAAGTGGCTCTGGTGATGGGAGCGGTTCCGACCCTGTTTTATCTGAAATTCGTTCTCGAATCGAGCGTGCCAAACATTACCCGCATCTTGCCCAAAAAACAGATTTGGAAGGGGTTGTTTCAATTCGATTCCGGATTGATGAGCAGGGGAGGCCGATCTCGACTGAAATATTAAAATCCTCAGGCTCTTCACTGCTGGATCAGGCGGCAGTTATTTCGATTCAGAGAGGATCGCCTTTCCCGAGATATGAGAGGCCGATCTCTCTCTCGATTCGCTATCAAAGAGGGTCTTGATGCTTTTTTGGTTGTTGTTTTTTGCCTTTTCGATGGCTCATGCCGATGTTTCCCAAGTTCCTTCTTTTCAGATCGTCGAGGATTTTTCAAAAGGGGCTCTAGGAGAGTTCCCAAAAAGTTTCAGGACAAAGCCTTTTCAGAGGGGGAAGGCCGAAAAGGTTTATCGAATTGAACAGGAGGGGGAGAACCTCTACCTCTCCGCCGACGATTCGGAAGAGATCTCAACGCAGATTTTCAAAAAATTTCTGTGGGATCTTAAAAAATATCCCGCTTTTCGCTGGCGATGGCGGGCCCGTATTCTTCCTGATGGGGCTCGGGAGTCCGAGCCAGATCGCAACGACAGCGCCTGTGGTATTTATGTGATCTTTGGGGCGTATACCGGTGATGGATTAAAATATGTCTGGAGCAGCACGCTCCCTGTCGGGACTGTTTATGAAAAAAAAGGGGGAAAGTTCTACGTCATTGTGAAGGGGAACGGTCTCTCCAAAGGGGGATGGAGAGAGATTCATGTCAACGTGTTAGAGGATTATCGAAGGCTTTTCAAAAAAGAGCCGAAGGATAATCCGATCGGACTTGGGATCCTGACCGATGGAAATGCAACCCACTCACCGGCGGCGTGTGATTACGACGATTTTATTATTTCAAAAGAGTAATGTCTAATGGCTATCGGTGATTCCGAGTCTCACCCAAAAGGTATTCATTTCATCAGGTATAAAGACATACCCTGAGGATTCCATCTTTACGGGGCGTTGCCAGGCGAAGTCAATGTCAAGGAAGTTGAAGAGCCTCGCCCCAGCGACAAACTCTATCGGGAGAGACACGTAAACAGCGAGTGTTCTTTCGACTTCACAGCCGGCACTCGGACCAAGACCAAGTCCGGAGCAGGGATCTTTAATCGGATTTTGAGAACCATCGACATCAGGGTCTGTGTCCGTCAGGGTGGTGTCAAATCGCCCCACCTCGACATTAAAGTTGGCGAAGAAGCGACCGGTAGCCCAGCTCGTAAAGGGATACTCCACGCCACCGACCAGACCCGAAGAAATCGATTGCCCGTCGAGATTGGCGACCTTTTCCCCTTCGTAATCCATCTGTCCATCGTAGAAGGTAAAGCCTGCCTGCCAACCATAGCGGACCCAAGGGAATTGGTCGGCTCCGGGGAATGAGGTCATCGGAGAGAGCTTCTCAACCGCAATACCATATCGCTGAATATCCCAATCGACACTTCCTTGTTTGGGTAGCCCTGTCATCGGATCGGTTTCGACAAGATCGGCTGTCCCATTGGCATCCCCTATTCCCAAGAGGGCCAAGCCGGTAAAACTCCCTCGAACGGTTACCGACGGTCGCAGCGGATTTTCCTGTCTTGTCGGGAGCTCTTCCACCTTATATTTCGAAGAGAGCGCTTTGAGTTTGCTGAATTCTGCTACGAAGAAATCGACAGCACCCTTTTCATTCCCCTTCGCACTCAGGCGGGTCTTGAGATAGGTATCTGCGAGATCCAGGAATTTCGCGACCTCTTCGGTGTTTCCATCAACAATCCCCAACGGAAAATCATTTTCATCCAATGCCTCGGCATTGTTGTCTTCAGCGGCAATCTTCGTGAGTAAGGTATCGACCCGATTATGTGTCCACTGCCCCTCGATCAGCGGTTTTAGGTCAACTTTTGACATGCGTCTGGCCCCCCTTCTAAACAAGACTTCGCTTCACTCTCAAAAAGAGTTGTGCCTTATTTGAGAAATTCTATGACGCGGTATGTTGAGGGACTATCCTTTAATAACCCCGATCGGTCGCAGGCGGGCGACCTTGGTAGCGAGTCCAGCGCCTTGGACGACATCGACGACATCAGCGACATCTTTGTACGCCTCCGGGATCTCTTCGAGGACCCCATCGAGTGTCGCGGAGCGGACGATGATTCCTTGAGCGGCAAGTTCCTCATAAATCTTGCGCCCACGAGCCGCCTTTTTGGCCTTGACCCGGCTCATCATCCTGCCAGCCCCGTGACAGGAGCTGCCGAATGTTTTTTGGAATGCCTCTTGGGTGCCGGCGCAGACGAAGGAGTAGCGTCCCATATCCCCTGGGATCAGGACCGGTTGACCGCAATCACGGTAGAGGGGAGGGACATCCGGATGTCCCGGTGGGAAGGCACGTGTCGCCCCTTTTCGATGGACACAGAGGCGGCGCTTTTGTCCCTCCACCGTATGTTCCTCGAACTTCGCAATATTGTGGGCAATATCATAAACGAGATGCATTCCAAGATCCTCTGCCGATCGATTGAGGAAACTTTCGAAAGACTGTCGAACAAAATGCGCCATCAGCTGTCGATTACAGAAGGCGAAGTTGGCGGCGGCCGACATCGCTGCGAGATAGGCCCTCGCCTCTGGAGATTTCAGCGGGGCACAGCAGAGCTGTCGGTCCACCAGCTCAATCCCGTATTTTGAGGCTGCCTTCAACATCACCTCGAGAGAGTCATCGCAGACCTGATACCCGAGTCCTCGGGATCCCGAGTGGATATGGACACAGATTTGATCCTTGAAGAGGCCAAACGCCTCCGCGATCTTTGGGTTGAAAATCTCTTCGACAAATTCGACCTCGATGAAATGATTTCCGGAACCGAGGGTCCCTACCTGATTTCTCCCACGTTCGATTGCCCGCTCCGAAACGGCGGAGGGGTCGGCACCCGGGATCGTCCCGGAAGATTCGATCCGTTCAAGGTCCTCCTTCCAACCATAACCTTTTTCGACACCCCATCGCGCCCCCTTTTTCAGGACCTCTCTGACCTCGGTGGTGTTTAACTTGATATCCTTCCGGCCCGCCCCGACACCGGAAGGGATATTGCGGTATAGAATCTCCACGAGCTGTTTCATTTTCGGAAGGATCTCATTTTTTTCGATATTCGTGCGCAGGAGGCGGACGCCGCAATTGATATCATAGCCGACACCACCGGGACTCACGACCCCTTCGCCCGGATCGAACGCGGCGACGCCGCCGATCGGGAAACCGTACCCCCAATGGATATCCGGCATGGCGTATGAGGCGCCGACGATGCCTGGCAATGTCGCGACATTCTTTACCTGCTCGATCGACTGATCACCGCGGATCGACTCCATCAGTTTATCATTGGCAAAAATAATCCCATCGACCCGCATCTTCCCTTCACGCGGGACACGCCAGGTGAAATTGTCGAGCTTATACATCCAAAACCACCTCTCCTATCCACCTCCCTCGTCTCTTCTCCACCTTCAGCCTGTGATACGTCACCGCCTTGATCTCCGTCTTGATTGCATGATCTTTCAATCTCTCTCCCCTCAACGTTACCAAGAGAATTTTATCACTTAGTTTTTTTATCACAAGACGACGGGTTAAAAAACGCTTCGTGTCGAAAAGAAAAAGGACCTCTTTCAATAAGGCGTGAAGCAAGAGGTCGTTACCCTCTCCTTTTATCTTTAAGGATCGACTGACTTTTGTCCGGACCTTTTTTGCATCGGTCAGTGTATCGGTCAGCGCATAGACAGAATTTTGAAAGAGTTCACGTAAGTTGTGACCAAAAATTCGGAGTCGGATATCAGCGGTGTGGTCGAGTAATCGGTAACGACGCATCGGCTACCTGTTGAGTTCACCCTTTAACAAATCGATACGCTCCTGCCATTCTTTCGATGAAGAGAGGAGGGCCTCTGCCTTTTCGAGGAAGTTCGCGACCTCTTGGTACTCGCCAGTCTTATACTTGACGTAGGCGAGGTAATAAAATCCGACGCCATTGGTTGGATCGACATTGACCGACTCCTGAAAAAAATCAAACGCCTTGTCATAATGACCCGCCTCGAGTTTCGACTTGCCTTGCTCGATCAAGGCATTCGAGGCCTCGCGTTCAGGACCTACCGTTGTCTCCTGAACCGGCGCCCTTCGGGCGCCGGGGGGAAGCGGTTTTTTGCCTAGGGAAGCGCAAGAGAAGAACGAAGAGACTGCTGAAAAAATGAGGAGTGTAAGAAACACTCCAGAAATTCTCATCGGCATTTCTCCTTAGGTTCCGTCCCCCGAATAAAAACTTCTTCGTAGTTTTCGCCACACTTTCTCGAGGCGAGCTTGCCCGTTACCTGGTCAATCTTAACGAAAATGATTTCATCTGTCGCCAGAAAATCGGTCTCATTCGACCGATCCACTTCCTTCATATAATCGGTCCAGATCGGCAATGCTCCTGAAGCGCCTGAGAGACCGGTCTCCGCCTCTTCATCAAACCCAACCCAGGTGAGCGTCAAAAGTTGTGGGGAGTACCCGACAAACCAGCTGTCTCGAAAGTCGGTCGTTGTCCCTGTTTTCCCGGCAGCAAGCCGGGTCAATCCGAGAAGTCTTGCGGCATGACCGGTGCCATGATCGATCACCCCCTTCATTAAATTATTCATCAGATAGGCCAGCTCGTGGGAAATGACCCGATGCATTTTAAAACTCTTTTTTTCCAGAAGCGCCCCCTCGCGAGTCACCACACTCGTGATCCCAATCGGCTCCGAGAGGATCCCGTTATTCGGGAAGATCGTATAGGCGCGCGCCAGCTCCAGAGGGGTCAAGGCAAACACCCCAAGGGCGATGGAAGGATAAGGCTCGATCGGACTCTCAATCCCCGCTTTTTTGGCTATGGTGACAATTTTTTCAGGCCCCACCTCAATCGCTAGACGGGACGTGGCGATATTGAAGCTCTTCTCCAAAGCCTCTCTCAAGGTGACCGTACCATGCTCTTCTTCATCATAGTTTTTGGGACTCCAGGGTTCGCCACCGGACTCGATCGTAAAAGACTTGTCTTCGATCTGAGAGGCGGCGGTCCACTTTTCCTCGGAGAGCGCGGCCAGGTAGACAAAAGGTTTGAAGGCAGAGCCTGGCTGGCGCTCAGCCATCGAAACCCGGTCAAATTGACTCACAGAATAATCTCGGCCCCCAACATAACTCCGGATATAGCCTGTATGCGGGTCCATCGCGATCAGGCACCCCTCGAGCGCTTTCCCTTGTTCCTTCCACTCACGGACCTTGGGGCGGTCTCTCTCATATTCGGCAAGTCTTTTTTGAATAACCTTTTCCGCTACCTCCTGGGCCTCGGCGTCCAGCGTGGCAAAGATCCTCAACCCCTCACTGGTCAGCTGTTCACCGTAGTTTTCTTTGAGTTGTGTCTTCAGGAAATCAATAAAGAAGGGGGCCCCCAAAGGGGTTTTGATCTGTGGAGAGACAATGATCTTTTCCTTTCGCGCGGTCCGATGCTCTGATTCCGAAATCAATTCCTTATCCAGCATCTCCTTCAAGACAAAGTTTCGCCGGTCGTATGCCTGGGAGAGATTGTGGAAAGGAGAATAGGAACCAGGAGACCGGACCATGCCGGCGAGCAGGGCTGACTCACCGAGGGTCAGTTGACTCACCCTTTTTGAAAAATAGAGGCGTGAGGCCTCCTCCACACCGGCGACGGAGACAGGTCCTCTCTGCCCCAGATAGATTTCATTGAGGTAGGCCTCTATGATTTCCTCCTTGGAATATCGCTGCTCGAGAATAACAGCCATCAACATCTCATTGAATTTTCGAACGAAGCTTTTTTTGGAGGTGAGGAAATAATTTTTGACCAGTTGCTGGGTTAGCGTGCTCCCCCCCTGGACCAGTTTCAGATGCAGGATATCGGTCAGAAGGGCGCGCAGGATCGCGAGCGGGTCGACTCCATGATGGGAGTAAAATCGCTCATCCTCGATCGCGATAACCGCTGCGATCAATTCCTCAGGGATTTCTGAAAGTGTGATAACGGTACGATCCTCCATTTTTTCATCGAAGATCGAGGCGATCAGCTCTGGTTCCAGTTTCAGGGTTTTCAGTTCTTTGCTGGATTGGAGATTCACAATTTCACTCAGGGAATCTGAATCAAACTCGAGTCTCACCGGGAATCCTGTAAACTCCTCGGAGGGGTACGAAAAATTATGCAAAAAAACAAAAAGTTCGCGTCCCTGGCGATAAAACTCGCCGACATCCATGATCATCCGATTCACCCTTTTGTAGGCAAGCCGTTTCAGTTTTTCCTCGACGCGAACAGGAGAGATCCGCTGTCCGGGGAAGAGATACGTGGCATCGGAATAGACTCGAGAGGGGAGATTCCATCGCCGCGCCTCAAATTTTCCACGGATCGTGAGGTCGAGATAGAAAAGATAAAGCCCCATCGAGAAAATAAGGGTGATCACCCAAAACCAACGGTTTTGCCAGAGAGGTTTTCTTTTCGGGGCTTCTTCCTTTGCCATCGAGGGAAGTTATAGGGAATTGACACATTTGTAGCAAGAAAGATAAGAGAGGGCTCATGCAGGTTTCTTCTATTTCTCACTCCACGTGCTCAGTCACACTGACCCGCTCACTCCTTGCCCTCGGCTTCGCCCTCCTGATCGGCCTCGGCGCCCATATTAAAATTTATCTCCCCTTCACCCCGGTTCCGATGACCTTTCAGACCTTTTTTCTGTTAGTCGGTGCCGCGTATCTTCGGAGATACTATTCGTTGCAGATGATCGCGTGGTATCTCTTGTTGGGATTTGTCGGTTTTCCACTCTTTGCGAATCAGTCGGCCGGATTTGCCTATCTCTTGGGACCGACGGGTGGTTATCTTCTGGGATTTGTCCTCGCCGCCTCGCTCTTGGGATTTTTTTCCTTTCGGAATCCTATAGGCCAGTTCTTTCTCTTTCTCCTCGCGCATACGATTCTCTTTGTCCCGGGTATTTTTTGGCTCCACCAGTTTCTGGGGGGTGCCTGGCAAGAGACTTTGGCGAAGGGACTTTATCCCTTCCTCTTCGGTGACCTTCTGAAGTCGGCAGCGGCATTCTTCTGTTGGTTCCTTTTTTCAAAGTATTCTAAAGCATCTTAAATATTGACAGGTGGGGCTTGATAGATTTTCTATACAGGGCGGTCTCTTCTGCTGACCGACGAGACCTCTCGGAGGCCATCGTCTCAATGGCCTATGATTCTGCGATGGCCGAGAGGGAGCGCGTGAGCCCGGCCAAAGAGGGCGAACGACGCGTGTCGAGGAAGGCAGTATGGAGAGACCGGCCTGATAAATGAAACTATGGTGGCAAAGAAGTCCATCGCCTTTTTTGATGTCGATGAAACATTGGTCGATGGGAATTCGGGTTATTACACGACCCTTCGACTGGTCCGGCACGGGATCTTGAAGAAACGGCGTCTTTTTCAAGCGATCTATTATTCTCTGGCCAATCTTTTTTCACATCAGGATGTCCATAAGATCTATCGGATCGCCATCGCTGACATGGCCGGGATGACGCTCGAACATGCCTTTGAGATCGGGCGTGAATGTTTAGAGAAGGATATTAAACCGCGGCTCTATTCAAAAGGGATCGAACAGATTCGACAGCATAAAGAAGCGGGTGATGTCGTTATTCTCTTGACCTCTGGCCCCTATATGACGATCCAACCGCTTTCCGAATATTTAGGCGTCGATGGTTTTCATGCCTCAGGACCGAAGATTGAAAATGGAATCTTGATCAATGAACTTCAGCTACCACTTTGTTACGGAGAGGACAAGCTTCACTATGCCGAGGAGAGCTGCCGCAAGTACAATATTCCTCTCTCGGCATGCACTTTTTATTCTAACGATATAACTGATTTGAAGCTTCTCGAAAAGGTGAAGTACCCTTGTGCTGTCAATCCCCACAAGGATCTGGAAAAAATCGCAAAGGAGCGTGGGTGGCCAGTTTTGAGATTTGATGTGAAATAAAAAGATTGCGGAAGGGGAGGGATTCGAACCCTCGATACAGGTTTTCACCCGTATAACGGTTTAGCAAACCGCCGCCTTCAACCACTCGGCCACCCTTCCGAAAACGTGGTTTTTTATTAACCTGTTGAGATAGGATTGTCTACGACTTCGCAGGAACTAGCTAACACCCTCTTCCCCCTTCGCAGCTAAAATTAATCGAATCGTCCGGCTCGACGAGCCCGGCAGCCATCTAACTGCAAGGCAAGACGTCGGTTGCAACTCCCCCGATCACCACTTCGCAACAGACAAAGTTTGTGTCGGCGATGTGCATCCTGCTCGCAATGGTAGAGTCCAACAGCAATCCCTTCACCATTGAGCCCATTCGATCCATCCACCAGTCCATCATGATCGGTGTCACCCTCTGAATAACGATCCTCATCAAAATCAGAGTCATATGGCGCGTCACGATTCCCTTGGCATCGATCCAAAACTCTTTCTGCCCTTCGGTTGCAGTAATTAGGATCCTTGGCTAACAAGATGGCATGATTCGCCTCACAAAACTGCCTCGTGATCCAGGCACGATACTCACAACTCGTTATATATTCCATTAATGATCTTTCATCGATTGAATCGAGGGGCGAAGATCGATCGGCATCATCCACGAGACCATCCGTATCGGTATCCGAGTCGAATCGATCACTCTCTAGCTCTATGCCACCACCATGATCACCATAGGCGATCTGGATAGAGGTGGTTACTAATAGAATCGATAATATCCCAATCAATATTTTCATGGCGCCTCCTTACGGTTGGCTAGAGATTCTGCAAGATCGTGACCAGACCAAAAACAAGACGAGGCATTTCCAGCAAGTTACTGAATTCCATATGGTTTTATTCATGATTCATCGGAATGAGGCAATCTCTCCGCCCTCAAAACTGGGGATATCAAACATCAAGTTGGGGAGAGGGGGCTGAAACATTTCTTGTTTTCGCATGAACCAGCGAGCACCCTCCCCCACCCCCGGCAGCAAGGGTGTCCGGGGGGTTATTATCATCATCCTCTTCATTGGCAGGATCGGCAGAAAGCAATCCTTCCTCTTGAGAATCGGAATCGACGTTCAAGGCCTGAAGAAGCTTCAAGGCACTCAATCGGCCACCGGAGTGGATCTGTCCGGAGAGGTTTTCCTCTGGCAGTGCCTGATCGAGAAAAAGGGTTTTCAATCTTGAGGGAGAGAGGTTCGGGTTGAGGGCCAGTAGTAACGCGGCAACACCACTCGCATGCGGTGTGGCGGCGCTTGTCCCACTGAATTTGACATAACGATTCCCAAGACCTGTCGTGAGGACATCCACACCAGGGGCAGCGATCAGGACGGAGGAGTTTCCATAATTTGAAAAATCGGCAAGTCGACCCTCCTCATCATGGGCGGCGACAGCAATCAGATTCGGCAGGTCATAGCTGGCCGGATAGACAGGATCCTGATCCAGATTTTTACCGTCATTGCCGGCGGCGGTGACAAAAAAAATCCCCTTCTCTTTTCCTTTTTTGATTACCTTCTCGAGGATTTCGCTTCGTCCCCCTGACTTGAGGGCCCAGCTCATATTAATGATCCGAACCTTGCGTGCGATTGCATAGTCGATCGCCTCGAGCGCCGCTGAGAGGGGGCCTTCACCATTTTTCCCAAAGATCTTCAGAGGGAGGATCTGCGCCTTCCAGCAAATTCCGGAGAGGCCGGTGTCATTGCCCGCAACAGCACCGATGATTCCGGAGACCTCTGTCCCATGTCCTGTGAGATCGTTTGGATCAGCGTCATCGCTGTAAAAGTCATACCCTTGGACGTCATCGATGTATCCGTTGTCATCGTCATCACGTCCGTTATCGGCGATCTCGTTCGGATTGTGCCAGATCGTTTCTATGAGATCCGGATGATCTTGCTCGATTCCTGAATCCAAAACAGCAACAAGAACCTCTTCGCAACTGTTTGAGAGTTCCCACGCCTGATCCATCTCCATGAGGTCATAGTTGTAGAAGCTTTCCCACCGCAGGAATAAGGGATCAGCAGGAAGCGAGGAACTTTCAATCGGATAATTGGGTTCGAACTGGAGGATGGAAGGATCTCCCTGAAACCTTTGAAGCATCGCCTCGACCTGTTGGGAATCGATCTCGAGCGTAAAATAATTTTGAAGCGATTCCGAGCTGCTTCTGATCGGCGCAGCCCCTTCATAGGGAGGAGGCTCGCCGATCGTAGAAATTTCAGAGGCGTAGTGGAAGATAAAGGGGAGGGTCTCTTGGCTGTAAAGATAGTTAACAGGCAAGGCACTGATGACTAAAAGAATGACAAAAAACCGCCTCCAATTCGATAAAAAAGACATACGAACCCCCTATGCAAGATAAGGTGCAGAAGAGGTCGCTAGACGTGTGTTTTTTGCAGGAGTTTTAGATGAGGGTGGCTCAAAGAAAAATCAGTCTCTGACTCGGAGAAGAAGGTGTAGCGATTACCCCCCTCGTTTTTGGCCAGATACATTGCAAAATCGGCATTTCTTAAAAGCTCTTTGGAATCCTGGGCCGAATCAGGGAACAAGGCGATACCGATACTTGCGGTGAGTCGGTATCTCCTGTCATAGAGGCGGTAAGGCTCTTCAATTTTACCAAGAATACGTGTTGCCACATGCTGTATATCGGTTTGTGTCTTCGGCCCGTAGAGGAGGACGATAAACTCGTCGCCACCGAGGCGTGCAATCGTGTCTTCCTGTCGGACCGAGGTTTGAAGCCTTTGGGCAACTTCTTTCAGAAACTGATCACCCACCTCATGGCCCATCGTATCATTGATCTCTTTGAAGCGATCCAGATCGATGAAAAGGGCGGCAACAATCTGGCCTTGCCGCTTCGCAAGGGAGAGGGACTGATGGAGTCGATCCTTCAGGAGAAGCCGATTCGGAAGGCCTGTCAGGGGGTCATGCATGGCGAGGGTCTTTTTTTCCTCCCATGCCTTTTCCCATTTCTCCACGATGCTTTGACGTTCAATGGCGAATAGGGCTGTCCTTTTCAGGGCCTGGTTATTGAGGTTCCCCTTGATAATGTAGTCTTGTGCCCCTTCTTTCAATGTCTGAAGCGCGATGTTTTCGTCATTAAGACCGGTCAAGACAACAATCGCTGTTTTCGGTGCCGTTTTTTTGATGCCTGAAAAGGTATCAAACCCCTTGCTGTCTGGGAGGGAGAGGTCGAGGAGAATCAGGTCATACATCTCTTTCTCGAGTTTTTGGGTTGCCTCTGAGAGGCTCTGAGCGACCTCGATCTGCCATTGATCTTTGTCTCCTTCAAAAGACTCTCTTACGAGATAGACGAAGTCATTGTTATCCTCGACCATCAGAATATGAACAGGGGTCAACATAGGAGTGGAATTTTAACACTTTTTCGAGAGGAAGGGACAAAATTCTTATTCTCTTTTGGGCTTAATAGCGCTATAAATTCAATCCAAAGGGGGGCATCGTATGAAAAAACTCTGCAAGGTCTGTAAAATCGTCGGGGCGATCGCTGCCATCGGGGCCTTAAATTGGGGCTTGGTCGGACTCTTCGATGTTGACTTGATCGCCATGATCTTCGGCGAGATGTCAACCGTCTCTCGGGTTGTCTATGGAATTGTGGGACTCTCAGGGGTGATGTTGCTGGTTAGCTTTTTCAAAGTCTGCCCGAAGTGCCAAGCGGGTTAAGAATAACGCGACGCAGGAGAGTGGAGCGATATTGAAAGATCTCCAGGGAGCGGTTTCTCCGCCTGCTTGGGCTTGAAGTCTGAGGCGTAGAGTTCCGGAGAGAGCTGCTGGAGGTAATTCCTCAAGGTTTGGTTCGTTGGTCCATACCCCTTGTGGTATAGGTGATATTCCAGATCATACCCCATGTCGGCTGCTTCCTGATAACGCTGGTTTCGATCGATCTTCAGTGCCTTGAGGACGATCGCCTCGAGCTCTTTGGGGACCTCTTCATTCAATGTCCTGACCGATAAAATCGGTTGATTGACGACCTTGTCCAGAATCGCTTCGCGATTCCGTCCCTGGAAGGCCCGCTCTCCCGAGAGGAGCTCGAAGAGGACGGTTCCCAATGAAAAAAGATCCGACCGGCAATCGATCGCATCCCCCTTGATCTGTTCCGGGGAGACGTAAGCTGCCTTCCCCAGCCCTTCGACGAGATCCCCGCGGATCAGACCCTTCGCCTTCGAAATTCCAAAGTCGGTAATCTTGACCTCTCCCTCTGTCGAGATCATCAGATTTTTTGGACTGATATCGCAGTGAACGACCTGCAGAGGACGCCCCTTATCATCGGTTCTGGAATGCGCATATTCAAGTCCACGGCAGACACGGCTTGCGATGAAGGTCGCTACCTCTATCGGGATCTTTTTTCCTTTTTCATAGTGTTTGATAATGAAGTCCCTGAGGTCGATTCCCCGCACGTACTCCATCGCGACGTAGTAGGTGTTTTCAATCTTTCCGAGCCGGTATATTTGGACAATGTTTTGATGAACCAGACGTGCCGCGAGTTTCGCCTCGCCGATAAAAAGCTCAACAAAGTTTTTTGAGTCGGAGATATCTTCCCGGATTGTCTTGATCGCGACCTGTTTCTCGAACCCCTCCGCGCCGAAGAGTCGCGCTTCGTAGACGATTCCCATCCCCCCTTCGGCGATCTTTCGGGTGAGTTGGAAATGATAAGCGTCGTTAAACTCTTTTAGGGGGGTCTCGGGGAGCTTGTCGTCGTGGCGCAAAATCTTCATTAAAGAAGCTCCTAACTAAGGCTGTAGTTTACTCCAGATAGGGGAAAAGACAAAGATAAATTAAGGAATCTTGGCCAGGAGGGTAAATGACTCTGGAGTTGACGAAATGATGCTGTAGCGCCCCACAGCGGCTGGGATGATCGCTGATTCCCCCTGGTTCATCTGGATTTGGGAAGAGGTAGTTTTAATTCTCAGCTCACCCTTGAGAACGGTGATTCCATGAAATCCTCCCGAAGAATCCCCTGTGGCAGTCGCCCCCCTTTTCAATTCGATCTTTGAGACCTCAAAATACGGGGTCGATAAGAGGCGATTTCCATAAGGCTCAATTTTTAACTGCGAGAGGAGTTTCCCTCCCCAAGGAAGATTCCAGTCGGTTGCGGCGACGGCGTCTTCTTTGTGGAGCTGACGCGGGTTCCCATTTTTATCTCTCCGATTGAAATCAAAATAGCGGTAGGTCGTTGAAGAGGTCTCTTGAATTTCGTAGAGAAAAAGTCCAGGTCCGATCGCATGCGGGACACCGGCCTGGACGAAGTAGACATCGCCTGGCTGAACGGGAACAAAATTCAAAAATCGGGTCAGGTCGCTCCCATCCTCTAATGCCGATTGGGCATCTTTTCGAGTAACGCCTTCTTTAAAGCCAAAATAGATACCCGATGGGGAAAATCCCCCTTTGCCCCCCTTTGACAAAGGGGGATTGGGGGGATTTTGTGAAGTTTCGAGAATAACCCACGCCTCATTTTTGGAATGCTCGCCAGGTTTCAGACCGGGATAATCGGCCTTTGGGTGGACCTGGACCGAGAGCCAATCTCGGGTGTCCAGCAGTTTGACCAAAAACGGAAGTTCGGGGCCGAAGCGATCAACAATCCTTTGCCCTAATAAGGAGATCGGATCTTGTCGTATCAGCTCGTTCAATGAAGTCATGCCAACATGGCTTGGAAGTTCTGGGTGTCCAGAGATCTCCCACGACTCGCCGATGATGGTTCCCTCGGCGACTCCTAGATGATTTTTGAGATCGGCGATTCGGGTCCCTCCCCAAGGGGTTCTTTGTGGGGAGGTGAAATTGTTAAAGCGAAGCTTGAGTGGAAGAGATAGAATCGACATAGTCTTCAAGCGTGTCCAGATCCTTTCCAACCGACTCAAACTGCCGGAACCAGTCCTGATGTTCCTGTACGAGCCTCTCAAACCTCTTGTGGTCCTGGTAATTGGCATAATAGGCGGCGACAGACAAGGCCATCGCGAGCTCGATGACGGTGCTATCTTGGTACGTCAATAACTCCCTGCGCACCTCACCTCGAAGTCGTCGTTTCGCCTCTTCAATGAGTTCTCCCAAATGATGTTCGACCCCGCCCACCTCCTCCAGGCTTAATCCTGTGTAATCGCCGTCCTGTTCGCCCACATAATATTTTGCGAGCAATTGATACGAGATGCCAACAGGCGAGTAGGGGGAAGGACCGGAGAAATCGACCCGTTTCAAGAGAGGGGCGACCGTCTCCGCCAGATGGTCGAGATTAGCGACATGACGGTTGTAACTCCCAAGACCGCCATGTACGACATGGGGGCCGATATGGTAATTGGCAAACTGATCAAGCGAATCGGCACAGATCGCCTCAGCGTGATATTTCTTTCGGAAAAGTCCCTGACTCGCGAGGAGTGGAAACATCTTCGAGATGTACGGTTCTGTCGCATATTTCCAGACACGGTCAAAAATCATCGCGGGTGCGGTGTCAACTCCCAACCGGTAACGGAGGAAGAGTCTGGGAATCGTCAGAGGGGCCCTGATGATTGAAAATTGCGCATTCTGCCACAAATCCTCTCCGCAGAGCAGCCAGGCGGCACCGATGACGACCGGTGCTGTCGCCACCTCCTGCAAGAACCAGTAGAGCATGAATCCCCCTCCGCCGAATTGACTGCCAATCTTCACTTGACGGAATCTTTGCGCACCAAGCCTGACAACCCCTGTCCCGACCCCTTCTGTAAATAATGATGAGAATTCAGTCCCGCCCATCATTGTTGTGAGCATGTCCCTCTGTTTGGGGGAAAGATCACTTCCTAAGGCTTTTAGAGAGGCGAAATCGGGTCCACCCATGAGCTTCGTGAGCCTTGCCCTTCGTTCCGAGAGAAGGAGATCCCCAAGAACTCTTCCAGTATCTCTCTCACAAAGACGACCCATTTCATCGACCCAAACGGTGTTGTTCTGGTTGCTCGAAGCCAGAAGTTTTTTGACAAGCTGACTCTCATCTTCAGAAATCAGACGGGCCTGGTTGTCCCGGAGCCGTCGCTCCAGATTTGGATGGGGGGCTCCTTTGATTCTGAGGAACTTTCCAACCCGAGTTTCTGATACCCAATCGAGTGTCTTCATCCACCACTGATAATCCTTGGCCCGTCTTTGGTGGCCCCAGAGAGAGACCTTGTGAAGACCTCCTTCATAAACGAGTGTGGGGGACCGCCCCTCGCCTGATTCAACCCAGACCGACCTGAGGAATTTTTGACTCCGTCTCTTCGAGAGCCAGTCACGAAGGTGGCGGGCACGGTAACTGCCACAGACGAGACTGATCGCCCCGTAACGATTCGCCACATACCACCAGTTTGTATCGTTCAATGGCTGGCTCGACTGGTGCTGGATCATCACGTCGTAGAGACGATCAATAATCAGAAGCATGTGGCTTCCTGACTTATCGGCACCGAGGTGCTGTGTCCCGATCCGATTCCAAAAGAGCATCAGCGTGAGTCCTCCGAGAGGTGAGAGTTCATGTTCATACCCAACCGCCTTTCGGGCGGCGATCTCGATCGCAACAGTCGGGAGGGCAATAGCGCCCCAGTGGTGGGCCAGCCAGTTCAAAAACCTCATCGCCGGATTTTTATTCCAAAAACCGTTATGATACGGCTTGACTTCCCATTCCTTTCCAAAAAGAAGCGTCTTAACTCTCTGGCGGTCCTTGAAAAGTCCCTGGAAAAACTTTGTGTGTGGGACAAGCCCAAAGCGGATCGCAATCCCTCCGACCACGGAACCGATCGCAATATGAACCCAATAAGGTTCTTCCTTGATCGTTTTCTCTTTTTCACAGGAGGCAGGTCGCCACTGTTTCTCTCTTTCTTGCGCCTCCGCCTGCGCCGGCCAGAAGAATTGAAAAACCATCGCCCCGATCATGAGTGGGGTTCCGTAGCGAGGGGCAACAAATGTCGTGGCGAGGGCCCCCACTGAGAGGGCGATGCCGAGGGTTTCTCCTGCGGAGAGGGTTTTTACTGGTAATGCTGGTGGAGTCTCTTGAGGATGCGTAAAAGGATAACTTTCAAAACCGGATGAAATGCGAGGCAGGCCGACCGAACGCGACGCAGGCGTACTTAATGGTACGTCGAGGAGCTGTGAGGGAGGCCAACGAAGCAGTTCGCCGGTTGTGAAAGGGGTCCCAAAATATTCAGGCCGAGCAAGGGTAGGGGTTTGATAATAGGTCTCTCCTGGGCCTCTGACAGCCACTCCACCTCCCAAGTTGACAAAAAAGCTGAGGGTCCCCTAACACCGCATCATTCGTGTGCCAACAAAAAAAGTTGCTTCTCAAAACTCCATAAAGTACAAGGCTCTATGCTCCGTAAGGCCTTCTCCTTCATGAAGCTGGCGCCGGCTATTCCGCGTCTCTCCGGCACATCAGAACAAATCGCAAAAATCTATCGTTATTGGCGGATTCGAGCCTTCTACGCCGTTTTTTTTGGTTATGCCTTCTACTACGTCTGTCGAAGCAATCTCTCGGTCGCGATGCCGATCTTGAGACAGGATCTTGGTTACACTAAGACACAGCTTGGGGCGATCACATCGACCTTCTATATCATCTATGCCTTCTCCAAATTGATTAACGGTCCCCTCTGCGACCGCTCCAATCCACGCTACTTCATGGGAATCGGTCTCCTCCTCGGGGCGATCGCAAATATCTTCTTCGGTTTTTCCAGCACCGTCTTTTTCTTTACCCTTTTCTGGGCGCTCAATGGGTGGGTCCAGACGATGGGGTCTCCGAGTGGTCCGAAAACAATGTCAAACTGGTATTCCATTTCAGAACGAGGGTCCTACTACGGTGTCTACAATACTTGTCATTCCGTCGGGGCCTTTGCGATCCTCTTTGCCGGGGGATTTATGGTGGAACATTGGGGTTGGCGGTATGGATTTGTTGTGCCGGGCCTTTTCTGCGTACTTGGTGCCTTTTTTATCATGAAGCGTCTTCCCGACCGTCCGGAGTCGGTCGGACTCCCCCCAATTGAGGAATACCATGGAGAACGTTCCCCCGGAGAAAAGGACTACGCGGAAGGAGAGACGATCTGGCATACCGCATGGCATTATGTTTTAAAAAATCCGAGGATCTGGCTCCTCTCTTTTGCAAGCCTCTTTGTCTATATTATTCGTTATGGACTTCTCGATTGGTCCCCTCTGTATCTTGTTGAGGCAAAAGGATCGAGTGTCGGATTTGCGGGGCTCAAAGCGAGTGCACTCGAGCTCTTTGGGATACCGGGCGGAATCGCCGCCGGATTTATGTCAGATAAGTTGTTTGGTGCCCGTCGGGCACCGGTGGCAGTGATCTTTCTGATCGGTGTTGCGGCCTCAGCGACGGCACTTTATTTTATCCCGCCGGGGCACGGTGTTCTCCATGCCTTGACACTCGGGCTGGCTGGGTTTTTTACCTATGGACCTCAGATGCTTGTCCCTGGATTAGCTGCGATTGATTACGCCTCCCGAAAGGCGGCGGCAACTGCAGTCGGGTTGACTGGCTTTATGAGTTACCTTGGGGCGACGATGACAGGTTACTTGAGTGGATGGCTTGCAGACAATTACGGGTGGAAAGGTGGATTTATCTTCTGGGTCTCCTCAGCCCTGATCGCTGCTGTTTTGATGGCCTTTCTCTGGAATTCGAAGCCACAGATGAAAAATAATCGAAAACCGGCCTAGGTTGCTTCCGGATGCTCAAGTTTACTGAACAATTCAACTAATCCAAGGTTTTTATCAGCAGGAGTTCGGATTTTCTTGAGGTCTTCGAGCCGGATGATTGCCTTCTCAAGCTTCGTATCGGTTTCACAGAGTTCGATCTGATCCCAGTAATCCTTGAAAGAGGATCTGGCGAGAAAATCGGCAAAGGGTTTGTATTCGGCATGGTCCTTTGATCGGTAGGCAAACGATTTCACCATCAGCGAAAAGTGGTAAATCGACTTTTGTTGCTTCTCTCGGTCCCAGGTCCAACGACTGGTCCTCCATTCGGCATCCTCCGCTCCGAGTTGCCGTTCAAATTCTGCTAAAAAGGCGGCGAGGCGCTTCGGGTGATTTTTGGCAAGTTCAACAAAGTAGCCTTGGTGCTCTTTTTCGTCAGAGAACTCCATGGGACTTTCCGAGTACCAGCTCTTTCTTTGGAGGGTATGATACGTCGGGCCGAGATGGAATCCGGGGGTTCGTCCCGGTTCCGGTGCAGGAGGCCAGAAGAAATTGTATCGATACCACAAACCACCAAAGTCATAAGAGCAGCGATCAACAAAAACATCCCACGCCTCTCGGGCGGATTCACGACTTCCACGAGCCGCCTCGGCAAGCAGCCGGTTTTCTTTCCCCTTGTAATCTCCCTTGCCAGCGAAGATGTCCGTCACCTGAAGACTCAGATAATTTGTGCCAATACCCAATACCCTTTCAACAAACTGGCGAAATGTCGTCCCAAGCGCCCCGCCGGCGCTTCGTGGTTCGAGATAGGCACTGATCAGGAAACCGGGGACATTCGTGAACGCCCCATTGAGTCCATAATAGACCGCCTTCTGGAGGGCGTAGTCCTCACTCGCATTGAAGAGTCGCTCGTCCTTGAACAGGAGCCCGATCCCGTAACTCATCACGGCAGAGATACAGGTGGCAAAACCAAGCCCCTTGATCCCTCCCCAAACTCCGGCCCCTCGCAGAAAATCCGGTTTTGCGAGACCGCCGCGATAGAAACCAAAGAACGGTTGGCCATTCATGGAGAAGGGAAGGCGACGAAGAAATGGAATATGACCAATAATCTGTCCCAGTGGGGAACGCTCGGCGTAATTGAGACCATAGGTCCAGTAAGACTGGATGAAGAGACTTAAGACAACATCTTCATATGCCCCCACCGTCCTCTGGATATCAAGGAGATCATCGGAGTCGGCATCCCACTTGCTGATCCCTGTCTGGATCAGTTTCTGGATCATGATGATATCCATCGCATAGGTCTGACCGATACCGAGCTTTTGGACGTAGTAGTTAGTGCCGATGATCATTGAGACCATCCCCACCTCATGGGTGGTCGAATCCTCATCACTCAACTTAAAGAGGCCGAGACCGATCCAGAAGAATGGGCGATGGGCGAGACGAAACTCCTCGGTACCAAATCGCTGGCTCAAGAATTCGGTAGCCTGGAGGATTTTCCTTAAGAAAGGCCCCAAAGGCTTGTCGGCCCTCTTGCGAACTGACTCCGACTGTGAGGCGAGATAGAGATGTCTTCGAAAGCGCTTTAACCAGAGGAGTGGGTGCTGATCGAGGGAGACCGCGCCCAAATCAGCAAAATCTTGCCCGATCGATTCAAGACCTCGTGCGATCCCTCGATCGATCGGACGGGCCGTAAAATCGTAGGCGGCGTTGAGGGGACGGCAGAGGGCATCGAGCACCCCTTTTTCCGGCTTGTAATGGAGCGCCTGTTTCAGTTGGCCAACAAGCTCTCTCCGGCTTTCTCGCTTCCACATCTCAATCGCCCGTCCGATCTGTGCTCCATCGAGGGCTGCTCGTTCACCCGGTGAAAGGAGTCCTAAAAGCTCGTCACAGAATTCATCTCCTTCACCATCGACCAAGGTCATTGCCCTATTTAAAACTTGCCTCGCAACACGCCGATCAGCCCGGGCCGCGACGTCAGCGATTTCAGAAAAGGCGGTTCTGTGCCATTCCAGCAGGATTGGTCTTAGAGCCTCTTTAACCGTCTCGCGCCCTGAAGCTTCTTCAATAACCCTTCGCTTGGCGGAGTTTGTCAGGAGGCCCCCAAGGAATTTTTCGTCTGGAACACCACCACTTTTTCGAATAGCGCTTGCAATCTCTTCCCTCGTCGAACCCCCCCTGATTGCCTCAAGTAGCGAATCGTAGCTGGGTGATTCATCGAGGAGGGTATCAAGAAGCTTATCGATGCGGGCCGATTCTGTTCCAGGCACTATACTTTTTGTGATTGAGGGACTGAGGCCACATTCCTGTCGAAACGCCTTCGCAAAATAGCGTGTACCTTCCAGGACCGAGCCTGCCCCTTTTCTTCTGAGGAGGAGGTACGTTAATGCGGTGACTGTGGCTGCAGTTGAGAGATATAAAAAGGTTGAGGATTCAGGATCCTGCCTGTGTAGGACATCAAGTCTTGGTTCTAAACCAGCGGTGTGAAATGTATAGTCATCTCCGGGGAATCGCTCCTTAAAATGCGAATCTAAAGGAGTTCTAACAGTCACTTACGATACTCCCCGTAGTTTTTTCCCCAGCCGCCTTCTTAGTTGGTGTGGATAACCCTGACAACCTTTTTATGAAGGGGCGCTCACTTTTACGTTCAAACCATGAACGGACTGTGTGAATCCATAATTTAACCATTTTAAACTCCTCTCCCATTCCTTCTTTTCAACAATCGCCTTGAATAAAATAAGCCCCCTCTTCTGATAGTCAGAGAGATTCCCAAGTCTTTCCTGTTCCTCTTGAATCTGTATGACAAATTGAAGTGCTGCGAGACGTTCTTCACTCAAATTTCTGACGGTTTCTTCAAACGTCCTCAGATATTTTTCGTTGTAGAGATAAAACTGATTCCCGCGATCCATCTGCCACGGGTTCCACCAGTCGGTCATCTGTCGGACAAAGATTTCGCGGAAGATATGATGCGCGATTTTTTGATCCTGAGGAGAGCCACATGTCCCCTGGAACTGATCTAATGAATCGAACAAATCTTCCTCCCAATGTTTCTGTTTGTAACGCGGATTCCAGAAGAGTGTTCCGGCAGCGTCAACTGCCATTCCGATGATCCAGGCGTAGAATTCGGCTGCAGGCCCCTCTCCCCCCTTCATCATCCGGATGGGCCACCCAACAAAGTTATACGCCCCTACCTTCCAGAGACGATGGGGCCCCCAGTTTCCTCGATCCATTCCGATAAAGTGGGCGATTCCGATCTGGTAGAGATAATAAGGGGTGAGCCAGATCAGTCTCAGCGCTGACCCTCCAATGCCAAAAATCGGTTTTATGAGATTCCCCTCGCTAAACCCTTTCACGATCGTCGGATTCTGAAAGCAGGCGAGGGGGCGAATGACGGTCTTCAGCCAACCGGGGATGAAGCGTCTGTAACCAGCGCCGATTGTCTTGTCAATGAAGTAGCCGAATGGGCTTGGGGAAAATTGCGCCTTGTAATTCAATCCAAGCGATCCGGCGATTTTGGTTCCAAGGTCAGGTCTCCAGAATCTCCGGCCGTGGATTACAGAGTGCGAGATCCAGTCTCCAAAGGAGGTCACGAAGTGATACCGAAACGCCTCATTGTAATCCATCTCGACCTTGTCCCCCCACCGAGAACCGGCAAGGAGCCGGAAGAGATGATAGGTCCCGATACTAAACGGGATCGCAAGATCTCGGCCAAAGGTGCTGAGACCGAAGAACCGGGTAAAGAGAAGGTTCGTCGCAATCAGTCCACCATAGAAACCCCACCAGTGGTCGAGTGATCCTTTTTGCAGTGATTCCTGTTTTTCGTGGTTTAACTCAACCAGTGAGGATCGAGAGGATTCGGTCAGAGTCAGGTCCCGAAGAAAGGCAATCCCTCCCAAGAGACGGATTAAAATGTGAACCGGTACTGTCAGTGAAGGGTGAGAACGAGAGATCGGGATTCTTTGGGTTGTATAAACTTTCCAGATCTTCTTAATTCCAGAAATAATTGAGAATTGAGAGGCTGGGAGAGAAGTCGATGGGCCCAAGAGAGAAAAATCCCTCAATGAAAAGGGAACTCCGAAAGATGGTCGAATGATTGATGAGACCCCCATAGTGTCGACGCTGTATAGCTCGACTGGTCCTCAATGGGAGTTGCCCCCAAATTCTGGGATGCTGAGTCCTCTATTAAATGGTATCCAGTTGCTTTGGGAGCTATTTCCGGGTTATTCTTTCTGGGAGCTGGTTTCGTAGCAGACGAGAAGGGAGACAGAAATGACTGACATTGACATTCTTTTCCTTGGTTTAGCTATCTTGGGCGCTCTCTCTCTCCTCATTGTCTGGCTTATTCCAAACAAACCATCCCAAAAACACCGAACGCCTTGAAGTTAACCAATTCTCTCAACGCCGAGGTACGGCTGAAGTGTCTTAGGAATTTTGAATCCTTTTTCATCCTGAAAATTTTCCAGGATTGCGGCGACGGTCCGGCCGATTGCGAGGCCGGAGCCATTTAACGTATGAACGAGACGCGGTTTGCCGCCATCCTTTGGTTTGTAGCGCGTATTCACGCGTCGTGCCTGAAAGTCTTCGAAATTGGAACAGGAGGAGATTTCCCGATACGCCCCCTTCCCTTCATTTTGCCCCGGGAGCCAGACCTCGATGTCATAGGTCTTCGCCGAGGCGAAACTCATATCACCGGAGCAAAGGGTCACAACACGGTACGGGATCTCCAGAAGTTGCAAAACCTTTTCGGCGTGGGACAGTAATTTCTCAAGCTCCTCATAAGAGGTCTCCGGGGTGGCAAACTTCATGAGCTCTACCTTGTTAAACTGATGCTGGCGAATCAACCCCTGCGTGTCCTTGCCGGCGGCCCCTGCCTCACTCCGAAAACAGGGGGTAAAGGCGGTGACAGAGATCGGAAGCCCTTCTTCCTTCAAAACTTCATCCTGATAGAGATTCGTGAGGGGAACCTCTGCCGTCGGGATCAGATAGAGCCCTTCGGTCGTCTTGTAGAGATCCGCCTCGAATTTTGGGAGGTTGGCAGTGCCGGTCAGGGAGCGGGTATTTGCCATGGAGGGAGGCCAGATCTCTTCGTAGCCATGCTTCTGGGTGTGGAGGTCGAGCATGAAATTAATCAAGGCCCGCTCGAGCCGTGCCCCAAGACCTCGATAAACAACAAACCGACTCCCCGCTATCTTCGACGCCGCGTTAAAATCTAGAATTTTGAGGGTCTCACCGATCTCCCAATGCTCACGAGGTTTAAAGGAAAACTTTCGGATCTCCCCCCACTTTCGGACTTCTTTGTTGAACGAGGCATCCGTTCCAACCGGAACGGAAGGATGGGGAAGATTGGGGAGGGTCAGAAGAATTTCATTAATTTTCCCCTCGATCCGGGACGACTCTTCTCCGATCTTTTTCACGCGGTCGGCAACGACCTTCATCTTTTCCATCAGGTCATCGACCGGTTTTTTCTCTTTTTTACGAAGGGGGACCTCCTTCGAAACCTGATTCTGCTCAAATCGAAGGTCGTCGAATTCTTTTTGGAGTTTTTTCCTTTGATCGTTTAGGTGCTCAAGATCAGAGGGGTCAAACCGGAACCCCTTCTTGGCCAAAGACTCACGAACCTTCGGGATGTTTTCGAGGACGAATCGAATATCGAGCACAAGAAACAGTTATTGCTGCGAGAGCTGCCCGTCAATAATTTCCTTAAACGCCTCGAACGGCCGTGCCCCGGACAGTGGCCGGCCGTTAATAAAAAAGGCTGGCGTCCCTGAGACACCGACATCCTGCCCCTCTTGAACATTCTGTCGAATAAGGGAGGCAAATTTGCCTGAGCTCATACATTCCTCAAAATTATTTGTTTTTAACTGAATCTCAGAGGCATATTTTTTGAGATCCTCTTCGGTGATCGCCCTTTGATTTCCCCAGATCTTTTTATTCATCTCCCAATACTTCCCCTGATCCCCCGCGCAGTGAGCCGCTTCATGCGCCTTGAAGGCGTTTTTGTGGAAGGAGAGGGGGAAGTCCTTAATGACGTAGCGAACCTTCCCCTTATATTCCTTTAAGACCTGGTTGACGGCGTCGCGCGCTCGACCGCAAAAGGGACACTCATAGTCGGTATATTCCACGAGACGAATTGGGGCGTCTTTTGGTCCAAGGGCCGGGGCATCCCCCTCCGGGATTTCAAGCTTCGGAGCTGCAATAAGGTACTCCACCTTCGCCTTTTTCTTGAGTTGCTCGACATAGGCCTGCATCTTTTCCTGATTTTTCTGGCCCATCAGCATCGCCTTGATCCGGGGCTTCATTTCATCAATTCCCTTCCCGCCAAATCGATCCTTGTTGTCGTTATAAAATTTCTCGACCTCTTTATCGGTCACATTTGTCTTGTCCGTTACATTCTTCTTGATCAGTTCGGGTGCAGGGACCCCCTGCTTTTTTGATTCCTCTTCGAGAAGTTTTTCCTGAACGAGTTGATCGATCGCTTCTTTGCGTGCGTCGTAGAGATCAATCTCCGCCATCACGAGTCTCGTTCCGGCAATCTTTCGGATCTGATCCTCTGTAATGACTTCGTTGTTGAGTTTGGCAAGCGGTGCGCCTGTCCCCGGAACGACTGCGTTGGATGAGGCGTCCGCCGATGGTTCTTTCTTCATCTGATTGCATGAAACGAGAAGGGCGCATAGAATGCCAAGAACGATTGTTTTCATGACGGAATCTCCTTTTTAAAATAAATGAGACGTAAGTGTAAGAGAATTACGAATAAAAGTAAATAAAGATATCAGAAGAGAGATTGGGGCATCCCGCGACGCGGGATGCCCCTACGACAGGGAATCTATATGTCGAAGTACAACGCAAACTCGTACGGAACCGGACGAAGTCTTACAGGATTCAATTCATTCTCTACTTTATACTCGATCCACTTCTCGATGAGATCCTTCGTGAAGACATCTCCCTTGAGCAGGAAGGATTGATCTTCCTCGAGCGCCTTGAGCGACTCCTCAAGCCCACCCGGCATATGAGGGACCGTAGCGAGCTCTTCAGGAGAGAGGCTAAAAAGGTCCTTATCAAGTGGCTTTCCGGGGTCGATCCGGTTCTGGATCCCGTCGATGCCAGCCATGCAAAGTGCGGCAAAGGCCAAATAACCATTGCAGGATGGATCTGGGAAACGAACCTCGATTCGCTTTGCCTTGGGCGAGTTGACGATCGGGATACGAATCGCTGCAGAACGGTTCCGGGCTGAGTAGGCCAGATTGACGGGCGCCTCAAAACCAGGGACGAGCCGACGGTAGGAGTTTGTGGTTGGATTCGTAAAGCCAGCCAACGCCTTGGCATGTTTCAGGATACCGCCCAGATAATGAAGTCCCATCTCTGAGAGACCACCGTATTTGTCACCGGCAAACAGTGGTTTATCCCCTTTCCAGATCGATTGATGGCAGTGCATTCCGGATCCATTGTCGCCGAAAATCGGCTTCGGCATGAAGGTGACTGTCTTGCCATGCCGGCGTGCGACATTTTTGAGGACATACTTGAACCACATCAGCTTGTCCGCCATGGGGGTCAAGGCATCAAACCGCATGTCAATTTCACACTGACCCGCAGTAGCGACCTCATGGTGCTGGCATTCAACGACGATTCCCAGCTTCTCCAGCTCCAGGACCATTTCTGAGCGGATATCTTGAAGGGTGTCGGTCGGGGGAACCGGGAAATAGCCTTCCTTGAAGCGGGGTTGATAACCGAGATTGGTCTGCCCATTTGTAAGCTTTTCCTGACCGGAATTCCACTTACCCTCTACCGAATCGATGAAATAGAAGCCGCTCTGGGAGTTCTGATCAAACCGAACCGAATCAAAGACAAAAAACTCAGCCTCAGGACCAAAAAATATTCGATCTCCAATTCCGGTTGATTTTACGTAGGCCTCTGCCTTGCGGGCGACATAACGCGGATCACGACTATAAGGTTCTTTCGTGATCGGATCGACGACATCAACGATCATCGTGAGGGTTGGGACCTGACAGAAAGGATCAATAACGGCAGTGCTTGGATCTGGAATAATTAACATATCCGAGGCGTCAATCGGTTGCCAACCTCGAATGGAGGATCCGTCAAAACCAAATCCATTTTCAAAACTGGATTCGGATAATTCACTGATCGGAACTGAAAAATGCTGCCAAACTCCAGGAAGGTCGATAAACTTGAAATCGACGATTCGTGCCTTGTTTTCCTTGGCAAAAGCCAGAACCTCTTTCGGTGTCATAGAAACTACTCCTTTCGTTATCTTTTTTAAATTTTAAAGTTGGCCTCGTAACACGCCGTTTTCAAGGTTGTCAATGAGGGGACTAAATGGCAGCCTTTCCTGTTTCTCCAGTTCTAATTCGAACGATTTCGTCGAGTGAGGAGATAAAGATTTTCCCATCTCCGATTTTCCCTGTTTTGGCTGTCTTCATGATCGCCTCAACAACAGGCTGGGCCTGTCCATCCTCCACGACGACCTCAACTTTTACTTTGGGAAGGAAATCAACGACATATTCAGCGCCTCGATAGAGCTCCGTATGTCCTTTTTGCCTCCCGAAGCCTTTGACCTCACTGACCGTCATTCCCTGAACCCCTATCTTCTGGAGTGACTCCTTCACCTCGTCGAGTTTGAACGGTTTGATAATCGCTTCAATTTTTTTCATAAACTCTCTCCTTATGCCCTTCCCTCAATGGAAGAGGCGGTTTGGAAATCAGGATACGCTCTATTCCCATGTTCACCAAAGTCAAGCCCTTCGACCTCTTCTTCAGCGGTGACCCTCAAACCGAGAACCAACTTGATGAGGCCCCACGCGATCGCGGAAACGAGAACAGTGAAGAGACCGACGGTGATGATTCCTGTCAATTGGGAAACAAGCTGTGCGCTCCCTCCGCCGAAAAAGAGCCCATCCTTAAAGGTGGCGGCTGAAAGACCGGCTGGCAGGACTGAGTGTTGAGCGAACAAACCCAACGAAAGCGTTCCCCAGATCCCGTTGACTAGATGGACCGAAAGGGCACCGACCGGATCATCGACCCGAATTTTATCGAACATCACAACCGACAGGACAACCAGAATACCGGCTATCGCCCCGATAGCCAATGAACTTGAAATGCTGACAAAGGCACAGGGGGCGGTGATCGCTACGAGACCAGCTAAAGTGCCGTTTAAGATCATCCCGAGATCAGGTTTGCCAAGCAAGATCCATGCGGTTGCTGTTGCCGTCAGGGTCGCAATCGCTGCTGCCATATTCGTTGTGACGGCGACATGCGCGATCGCGGAGGCATCGGCTGCCATCGTGGAGCCGGGATTGAAACCAAACCAGCCGAGCCATAGGATCAGACAGCCCAACGTAGCGGTTGACATATTGTGTCCGGGGACGGGACGAACCTTCCCATCCTTATACTTCCCGATACGGGGACCCAGAAAGAGGATACCGACCAGGGCACACCAACCACCCACTGAATGGACGACCGTTGAACCGGCAAAGTCGAAAAATCCCTTCGCCGCCAACCAGCCGCCCCCCCAGATCCAGTGTCCGGTGATCGGGTACATGATCCCGACAATCAAAAAGGAAAAGACAATGAATGAGAGGAACTTGATTCGCTCGGCAACAGCACCAGAAACAATCGTTGCTGCCGTTCCGGCAAAAACGAGCTGAAAAAAGAACTTTGCGAGGAGAGGAATTCCGGTCCAGTTCAGCGCTGTGTAGGCTCCCTGATACGCCTCACCGGTTGCCGGGCTATTATCGACGCCGGAAAGGAACCAGAGCCCTTCCTTTCCAATGAATCCAGTACCGTTTCCAAACATCAGTCCATATCCGACGACCCAATAGGCGATAGAGGAGACGGCAAAGACGATGAAATTCTTCGCCAGAATGTTGACGCAATTTTTTTCCCGACAGAAACCGGATTCAACGAGCGCGAATCCCGCATTCATCCAAAAAACGAGGAACGCGGTGAGCAGTGTCCATACCGTATCTGCGGCAATCTTGAGATCCCCTACTTCCTGGGCATGAAGGAAACCAGGAAATAACGCCACGCCCATGATGATTGTCGAGAGTGTAACAAAGAGTCTCTTGTGCCAGTTCATATCTCCTCCCTTTGAATAACCCCCTCCCTAAGGTGGGGGTTACACCTAAAATGAGTAGACCAATTGACTTGCGATCGTATCCTGGAATTTTCGGACCGCCCCTGTTCCTCTCAGGAAGGAATTGTTGTTCCCCTGATCATGGCGGAACTCAAACCGGAGATCGAGTCCTTCCATCAGATAAGTATGAGAGGTAAGGGTCCCCTCAAAAAGTTTTCCCGAGGCGGTTGCGCCGGCACCGACAGCTCCAAGGGCACCGACGTCGTCATCAAAGTATTCTGTGCGTAGTGTTAAGCCGAACATATCAGTCGCCTTCCAGTCGGCGTAGGCAGCGAGACCCTGCCAATCGGCAGCTCCATTACTACCCCCTGCCGCGAAGCCACCGTCACGGGCCCAGTTGTAATTTAAGGCCAGTGTCCAATCCTCCATCGGTTTGTAGATCAGCGAGGTATCCAGAAGAGATCTAATCGTCCTGTCATTTCCGGCAGTCTCTGGCCCAAACGTTCCACCCAAGAGAAATGTCCACTCATCATTTGGTTTTACGGTCAGCATCCCGTGGGCGGTCTTTCCGTTGTTGTTATCGAGGACATTGTTCCACCCATTAACAATACCGAGATCGAGGGAGACCATATCGGAGAAAGGATAAGTCGCGACGACCCCTGTGTGTGTAAATGGGATCGCGTAATTAAAGAGCAGGCCTCGTGAAATATTGTAATTTGAAGCGGCCTCGATCACCTCCATCCCATGCAGGGTCACAAACTTCCCGATCTTAAACCCAAGTCCATTTCCGACCTGGTTAGCCTTGAGCGCTACATAAGCCTGTTGGAGATCAAAGACATCGGTCGCTGCCCCAAAGCCGGCAGCATGGAAGAAGGTGGCATTACGCCCAAAATCGAGATCGGTTCGGAAGGTGACCCAATCGGCCGGGGAATTTTCCAACGCGATGTCAACGAGACCTATATTAAAGGTATTGGGATTTACATCAAAGACGCGATATCCGTTGGCTGCGGCAGCGGCCGCCGTGGTGGTTGGACGGTTAAAATTGTAGTTATAATTCACATCAACCGACCCCATCACCTTCGTCTTTTCCCAGAATGAGGTCGAGCCTTCATCAGCAGCGAAAGCCGGTGTTAGAAGGACCACGCTTACCAAGAGCATGAATCCCCATCCCATTGTTTTTATAGATCTCCCCATAGTCGTCTCCTCCTGTTTAAGTTTGGTTTATGAAATTAAAGATTCTATTTAAGATACAGGTAGCACAATTTGTTTATAGGTCAAATAAAATCTCATTGTATAATTAATTTAGTATATATATACTAATAAAAGTATGATCTTCTCGAATTTCCTCGATGAGATTTTGGGAACAAAGATGAAGGTCAATATCTTGAGGAAGCTTGCTGCTGGCAACCCCCTCTCGGGGCGTCAGATTGCGATCCAGATAGGGATGGGGGTGTGGTCCTGTCATCAGGCTCTGAAAGAACTCCTGAACACAGGGGTTCTTGAACTCACGCATGCTGGCAAGAGTTTTCTCTATAAAATGAATAAGGGTTCCTACCTTGTTCGAGAGATCCTGGTCCCACTTTTTCAAAAAGAGAAAGATGCCTTTCATCACTTCATGGAGAAGATTCTTCATCCGCTCAAACCTCTTGCCGAATCGGTGATCCTCTTTGGGAGTGTCGCCAGGGGTAACGAGACCACTTTTTCCGGCATCGATATTTTGGTGGTTGTCTCAGACGAAGAGGGGAAGAGCGATGTTCAGCGGATCCTGGCCCAAAAAAGGCTTCCCCTCCTGACGGAATTTGGAGGGAATCTCCTTGTCCCTTATGTTCTGAGCGTTTCTGAATTAAGAAACAAGATCTCCCAAAATCACCCCCTTATGGGCAAAATATATAGTGAAGGGAAACTCCTTTTTGGGAGGGGAATAGAGGAATACAGAAATGATACGGCCCGTTCTTAGAAGAAAATCACACCAGAGACCTGTTTCGCCTGAAGAATGGAAAACCCTCATCAAGACCGCTATCGATCATTCCAGGATGGCAGAACATTATCTCAGGCGAGGAGATTTTCATCAGGCAACCCTTTCATGGATACAGGCCGGTTATTTGCTGGGAGAAGCGGTCCTGGCCCATGTCAGCGGGATTCGGACGGCGAGCGAAAGACATGGAGAGCTATGCTATCTTCTTCTTCGGCTCTATTCACTCTCAGAGGATGGGCAAGCGATCCGCTGGCTCGCAGAGCTTTTTGACTTGAAAATTCTTGCCGGCTGGGAGGGACGAAAACTCGCAGAAAACGAAGCGATGCTCTCCTCAAAAAAATTTCATTCGTTTTATCAATGGGCACGGACGAAACTTCCAATGCATTAAGGAGAAACTTTCAAGGTATTTAGCCTGTCTTTTTCCCACTGCAGCAGGAGCGATTTTCGATTTTTGGTCAGCTCTTTTTGGAGGCAATATCCGACCAGCAGGGGGAGGGCGACGGACGGTTCCACAAACGCCATCGCGCGGGTTGATTTCGCATTGATCTTTCCCCACGAGGTCGCCTCTTCGAGTGTGCTTCCAGAGAGCCCACCCCAATGTGGGACATCGGTCGTGATTTGGAGGGCATAGGTATGACCTCCAGTCTCACGGCCAAAGATGTAGCACATGACGACGCTATCATTAATATAGTTCTTCGGGACCCCCCCGGCGACATAAAAGGCGGCGGTCTTTTTGGATTTCTCAACAATCTGGGTGAGTTCGTAGTTATCACGAATCGAATCAATCGAAAGTCCCTTGCGCCCCTCTTGAGAACAACGATGGTAATGTTCGGTCAGTCCGATCCCGATCGAGGAATCATTGATGGCCGGCGCAAAAACGGGAACTCCTTTTTTGACAGCGGTTGCCAAGAAAGAGTCCTCGTCTTTCAAGACGGAACCAAGCTTTTCCAGGAAGGCTCGTGAGGAGTAATTGCCCGGAGGAAGTGTGTCGGCAAATTTCCCGACCCAACAATCGGTCTCCCAAAATTTTTCCTCATCGACGTAGGTGTCGTAAATGCGGTCAATATAATGATCCCGCAGCTTGGCGTCGTCAGCGTTTGGGGATCCTTTATAATGACGGTAACCACGCGCCTGATAAACATCCTGATAGATGATCGCCCCTGTAGAGACGACGACATCGACGAGACCATACGCAATCATGTCACGGATCACTTTTCTTAAACCGGCAGCGATCAAGGGACCCGCAAGTCCCAGAAAGACAGTGGGCCGATCCTTGTCGGCATAGAGATTCCGCAGCACCTCCGCACACTGACCGATCCGCCTCGCCTGGATCGACATCCCTCCGAACGCCTCGATCAGATCGGCGATCGTTTTTGTTTTTTCAAGATCGATCGGTCGAATCTCTTCCGAGAGGATATTTTTCTTTTCCTTCTTCTTGATGGGATCTTTGAGATGAATCAGCGGTAAACTTTCTATCTCAGGTGCTGTGCCGTTTCGCGACATGATTTATTATTGATTTTCTGGTGAGCTATTGTCAACGAAATAGGTGTTCTTCTCGAAATTTTTGTATCGATGGAGTCACTTGACTCGTCTCATCGATCAACTCCCCCAAATCTCCGATCATACATTTCACTGCACCGCCCCCCTTTTTTAAAAATTCGGAGACATTGATCGGGAAAGGTTGAACACCACGCGTTTCAATTTCTTTCAAAAGAATATGACTGGCTCCTTCAGGGACAATCAGTTTCAAACCTTCCTTGGTTCGAACCTGAAAGGAGTTTGTCGCATAGAAAAAGGCATCTCGTGTGGAGAGAGGGATTAGTCGATCCCCGAAGATCTTGACGCACCTCTCGCGGGATTCGGGGGCGAGTCCTTCCAGATAGACGAGCAAGAATTCCCGTTTTTCACCAAAAGAACAAAAGATAGTGTCGCCGTGATAGTGGGACTCCTGCAGCAATTCAAAATCATGGACTGCGGAAACACCGAGATAGGGACGGAGCTCCTGAAGGGCGTCCCGTTCCGTGCGAAAGCCATAGACCCGTTTCCAGGGGGGGAGTCCAAGTTTTGGGGTGAAACGTTGTTTCACAACCCCTCCGTAGGTAAAAATATGTTCCGAACCGACGGGGAAAAGTTCCGCCTCTCCTTCGAAGCGGTGTTTAATCGTGACGACGGCGAAGCCGAGCCCTCTTAAAAAGTCGCGATAGATCGGGCATTCCCCCGCCCTGGAGGGGAGGAGATTGGAGAGGATGAATTTCTTTTTTTGGATCGGAATTTTTTCCTCAAGCTGACTCAAAAAACCGGCATTGGCAGGGTAGACGAGGCCAGGATTATTCGGAGAAGAGGGGATGACAAAGACCTGGATGCCGAAGTCGGTCAAAACTCGAGCGAGTTGTCTCCACTGCTCGGCTGCCTTCGTCTGATCAACAAACTTTCTGCGGCCCCACCAGTCTCTCGTGAAAGGATTCGCCCCTCCTGAGATATGAAAATGTGTTGGGTCGCCCATCAGGATCGCGTGTGACATAGGTTTCCTTAATCGATTTCTATCTTCAGTGAACTTTTGTTAAAAAGGGATTCAACCTTGTCGATCTTGATCGACTGTTTCATCGCGCCGTAATGTGGACCTCCATCAAACGGATCGATCTGACTAAGATAGGTGAATCCGATCTCCTCTAACATCTTGGCTACCGGTTTTGTTTCTGGGCCGACTTCACCGATCAGTGCACGAGCCTCATCCGGCAAAAAGTTAGCGTAGAGATCTCCTTCAGGAAAGAGAGAGGTGATGAAGCTTTTGTCCTCTCGAGAAATACGGTCCGCTTCATGATAATCGACTTCCGTAAACTTCCTGCCAAGTGATTCCCAAAAAAGTGACTTCCCATCCGGCGTGAGTGGAGGGAGGAGTTCGACGAGCAGACGATCCATAAATTTTTCGGGGTGACGATGAATGTACAGAAATCTTACGAAAGAGATCTGTTTCCCCAATTTTTCGGGGTGGCCCCGATAGGCGGGATCGAGGATCAAGCCACCCAGCTCGGTACTCCCCTCCGCATCGAGGCGGAGTCGCAAGATTTGGTGCTTGAAGACCTTGTTCAGACGTCGATATGCCTTCTGAACCTTGAGCACCTCAAAATAGTTGTGGGGTGACTCCGGAGTTCCATGACGGGCAATGATCAGTGAGCATCCGATAATCTTTTCCTGATCTTTATCTCGCAAAACAAAAAGGTATTCCCCTTCATCTCTGTCATCCAACTGGTTGGAAAAGGATCGGCTGGAAAGCTTGATCAGATGTTCAATCCCCTTCGTATCCGCAGGGAGGGTCAGGAAACCTCTGGCTGAGAGGGATGACGAGAGACGGAGAAGATCCCCGGTATCTGGCAAGCTGGCAGGTCGGATGAGAAAGCTCATATTAGCAAAACCTCCTCAAAAGGACCCCATAGAACTCAACCGCCTTTTTCAATTGCGAGATTTCATTCGACTCATTCGGCTTATGGATGTTTCCCGTAGAACGTCCCGGGCCAATCACGATCGCCTCAGCCCCCATCTGACTCACGATCGCCCCTTCTGTATTCCCCGCCTTCGCATGAAACTCCACGGGAAGACCGATCTCTTTTAATGAAGAAGAGACATGCCGGACAATTTCCGACCTCTCCGAAGTATCCATCGGCGGATTTGAGGAGATTACCTCAAGTGAGGCACCCGAAAGATGGGAAATTTTTTGAAAGATCTCGAACAGTTCATTCCCATTCGTGGCGGGGATTAACCGAAAATCAAATTCCATCTCTATCCGATCTTCTTTTGTCTTTAAGACGCCGACGTTGCCCGTGGTGATTGGTGGATCAAAAAGCGAGTCGGTGTTTTCTCCTAATCTTTCCTGCGCTGTCTGATAAAGGCCCCAAAAGGTCTTCAGGAATTCGATCCGTGGGCATGGTTTTTCTCCGCTAGTAGTTTTCAGCATACAGGTTTCAGGGACAATATTATGTACCGTCCCGCCGTTGATTTCGGCCAATTGAATGAGCGGATTTTTTTTCTGTTCCTCGAAGAGCCACTCGAACGCCTTAAAGATCGCGTTTTCACCGAGGTGGGGGGTCGAGCCATGCGCAGCGCGGCCATGAAAAATGTTGGTTTTCACAAGGGCGGGTCCTGTCTCGGGTTCCGCCCACCCGTGCTCACCCGTTGCGCGCGGGCGGGCGCCCGACCCGAGCCACCCGCCCTTCAAATCAAAACAAGCTTGCATATACAAAATCCCCTTATGCTTCAGCACCGGCTTTAATTCAGATGGCTCCCCGATTAATGCAAAACGGGGTTTGACCCTCCCCGAAAGACGCAGTTCTTTAATCCCGGCGAGCGCCCGTTCTTCCCCGTAGGAACCGACGAGGCAGAGGGGGATCTTGATGTTTTTGACGCCGACCTCTTCGATCGCCTTTAGCTTGCAGAGAAAATCAAGCTTCGTATCGGCACTTCCGAGGCCATAGATTTTATCCCCTTTGATTGTTGCCTGAAAAGGTTTCCCTGACGTCTCTGTCCATAAGGCAGGGTCTCCGGCCGGGACGGTATCGAGGTGGGTGACCATCAAGAGCCCATTTGGACAGAGATCTTCCGATCCGTCCGGTACTGTATGTGCGATCAGATTCAGCTCATCAAAACCGGTTGGTTTGGAAGGGGGCCGAAGGGTTATCTGGAGGCCTGCCTGTCGGCAAAGGGGGACAAGGTGCTCGGCCAATGCTCGAGTTCCCTCATTGGTCAAGGATCGGATCCCGATGATTTTTTTGGCTTCTTCGATGAGGTTCCATGACATGGTTTCCGACTCCGTTTCCAACCATTTTACCCTCCGGCTCTTGCCTTCGGGTACTTCCTCACCGGCCCACCTTAGCGGGCGCCCCGGTTCGGTCGCCGCAATCCACCCGCCGCAGGCGGGTACCCGGACTTGGTCATGGGGAGAGACGCTATATTAATGATAGAGGGAAATCAATTGTGGGTTTTTTTGGGTCTCGTACTTTTAGGGGGTACAAAAAATCTGAATCGATTGGAAAAGCAGCCGATTTAGCCGAAACAAACATCGAAGTCAGACGACACAGAGATAAATGTCAGAGGCACTGAGAAGCATACCTAAGGCCGATTCCGGTTACGCAGCCGCTGAGAGATTGTATCATGAAAGGCATCCTCAGTCCGGGGTTGACGCTGAAAGGACTTTTTCAAGAATTGCAGATCATTTCAAAGACCCTTTCAGCCTTGCCTATCAATTCGTGATTTCCCATTGGGGAGAATTCCTCTTTTATGGGACACAATATCTTCTCACCCGTTCCGTTCGTTTTCGATCAAAAAAGTCTCTTTTGCTCCCAGCCATATTTGCGGATGAGATCGGTACGAGCCTTGTGTCGGCAAATTTCCGCGAATATCGTGATTCGGAAACAGGGCAAATTGAAAAAGATGGTAATTATGGAGAACGTGTCGTTTGCGAGCTGACGGAAGGGCTCCCCGCCCGGTTCCTCTTAATGGGTGTTGGAAAAATGTTTGAGAAATTGATGGGTCCGCTGGGTTACTTGATCGGTTCGATATCTCAGGGCGTTGTCATGACGGGAGGAGGGATACTGGGAGAGGGACTTACGACATCGATACTTGGTTCCCAGATTCAGGCGACCCCATGGACCCTTGAGAGTTTCTATTTTCGTTGTGTTGACTCGCAGGTGACAATGCTCTTTGGCCGAGGTTCAAGATCTCTCGAACGACGTCTCGGTTTTGATCCAGATCAGGTTGGCAACAGTATTGTTAATCGATCTCGCTTAACCCAGTTCCTTACGAGGGATCCTGATTTAACGAAGATTCAGGCTGCTGTCTCGGAGTTTGGGGATCAGGCGGATTTTTGGCCGCTCCGCCTCTTTGAAGATATCAAAGCTTCTTTTGTGGAAACGGGGCAAGTGGGGGAGGCATTTTTAGCAGCACGAGGGGTTCCCTTGAGTTCGGGTAAGGAGCTTGGGGGCATTCATTATTCCAAGTTCTTCGAGGATCCTTCAAATCCCGACCGGTGCGTTGTTCTCAGAAATCCACGGGGAGCGATGGACACGAGGATTGTTAACCTTTTCGCCGAGATTGAATGGATGGAGAGATTGAAAGGACTGCCGTTCCCAATTGATTCGCCAGAAATCATAAAAGATTCTGAAGGTCGTGCGATGCTCTTTGGGAATGAAGGTGACTATACTCATCGGTGTGGCTTTGCGGTGTCAAGGAAGTGGCATGAGTGGGTTGTCTATCTGAATGCCCATGGGACGAACGGTTCAGTTGAGGTGAGTTCGCTCCGCAATGCCTACCGCGCGCTTGCCTATATAAGTCAGGTGGTTCCGGAGCAGCTGAACCCTGTCGCTGTTGATCTGCTGATGGCAGGGGTTCGGCATCCCGATCACTCCATTGCGCTCCTGGCCGCGGAGGGGTTGGGGTGTGCCTTGAAAGAAAAAAGATTCCGACATCTGGCCGATTCGATTTGGAGAGACTTGAGAATTCGACGGATTGGATTCGGCCCAATGCAGGGCCATCGGACCTCCACTGTCCCACGGTTCATGAAGACTTTTCTGCATCACTTCCCTCAAGAGCCGCAGACCGTGACGATACGGGATCTCTCTTTCTCAAGGGAGGTGATGACTTTGGATGACTTTTTGGCTCGAGAGGGGATTCGGGAGAAAACACCCCAGAAGAGTGGTCGGACAGATCTCTATGCCGATCCCCGCACGGGAGGGTTTCTTGCGATTAAGTATGCACACACCGTCCATTTGGGTGGAAAGCCTCAGTCGGGAGAAGATCTCGTTCGTGAGCTTCAATGGTTAGAGGTGACGAAGAATTTGGGATTACAGAGCCATTTACCGGAGCCTATCAGAGACGAGGCGGGTCGACCTCTTCTTCTGACAATCAATGGTCGGGAGGCGATCGCCTTTCGAACAGAGAGGGACTACTATCGTCAGCTTGCCGATCCTTCCACTTCGGATGAGGATTTTTTCAAAGGGCTTAGGATGGCGATCCACGATGCTGCTCTCTTGGCGCGTCACGGTGTTTTTCATACAGCGCCTCTCGTTGCGTTTCATGCCCAGACAATACACTACGGTGGCACTTACCAAAGGGCCAGGGATGATGGGCGTTATATCCCTTCGCCCGATATTGTTTTCCCGACGATGGCCTTTGGGATGGGGAAGCTCTCGGATTGGCGTGGCGTCCTGAAATATGCCAATCTCGGGGTCACTGGCTTAAGGGATTTTGAAGAGTTGGCTAATCTCTCTGAGATTCAAATCCCAGGCAAGATGACAAAAGATCATTATGTCTCGGTCAGCGAACATGCCTGGGAGAGACCTCACTTGAGCCATGCCGATTTTGTAGAAAGGGCGAACAGTTCCCCGATGGCTCGGGCTCTTCTCCTCTTTGAGAGTTATTTTGCCCTCCATCTCCTTGTTGGACAGCGGATGGTGACCCAACACGACGGACGCGAGCTCTGGAAAGAGGATCGCCGGCTTGCCCTCTATGCCGATCGGCTCCTTGAACTTCATGCCGAGGGGTATTCGACGCTCATGGGAATTTCTTCGGAGAAGGCAAGAAGCGTCCTTCAGCAGCGCGGGGATTGGCAGCGACTTGCCCGCAATCTTGCCTTCTGGATGTCACCTGCCTACGTCCCTTTTGTCCACCCTGATGCAAGCCCACATCATTTTCCTCATGGGATCTTTCATGAGCGGACAGAGATTGTTACAGAAGACGGGAATCGATTTGGGCACTACCCTCAGAGTTATTATGATCCAGAGATCGGCTATTATGAACCTAAAGCCCTTCCGGAAAAATTACCCAATTTGGGTCCATTCTCCGGTGCCTTTCCGATTGCCCAGATTGAGGAACTTATTTGGGGGTCTCTTTTCTAAATTTTGACTTGCTCCTCGGAGTTCAGATGATAACCTCAGCAAATCGGGGCGTAGCTCAGCCTGGTAGAGCGCTTGGTTCGGGACCAAGAGGTCCAGGGTTCAAATCCCTGCGCCCCGACCAAATTCTTCACCTGTAAGGTAACAGGCTGGATCAGTCGCCCAGCGGTCGCCGGTCAGTAGCTCTGCCCGAACGCGGAGGGATCCACCACAAAGGTCAAGATAGGGACAACTCGCGCAACGTCCTGTCAGAAATGATTTTCGATTCCTGAGACCCGCGAGAAGCGGTTCGCGCTCATCACGCCAGATTTCAGAGAAGGGACGTTTGCGGACATTGCCGAGGGAGTAGTGCATCCAGAACTGGTCGGCGTGGACATGCCCAAGAAAATCGATACAGCCAATTCCAACGCCAGAACTCTTGAGCGCCCCTCCATTGATCTTGAGGAGTTCGTAAATCTTTGCCGCCCGTGCAGGGTCTTCCCGGAGGAGTTTCAGGTAGACGAAGATCCCATCGACATGATTGTCGACCGTCAAGATCTCCTTTGGAGTCCCTCGTTGAAACCACTTCTTCGTCTTCTCGCAGATCAATTCAACCGCCTGTCGTATCTCCTCGGATGTCGGGAGGTCATCGGCCATCATTCGGCCTCGCCCGGAAGGAACGAGGTGGTAAAAACAGGCGCGGTCGATCTTCTCCTCTTCGATCAAGTCGAAGATCCGTGAGAGTTCGGAGATATTGTGTCGTGTCAGCGTCATCCTGAGGCCGACCTTTTGACCGATCGATTTCAGATTTCGGAACGCCCGAAGCGCCCCCTCGAAGGCACCGAGCTTCCCACGAAAGAGGTCATTGGTAGGACCGATTCCGTCCAGACTGATCCCGACATAGGCGAATCCACTGTCATAGATCTTTTTTGCCATTGAATGATTGATCAGTGTCCCATTCGTCGAAAGGGTAAATCGGAGACCCAAGGAACGACCATGCGCGACAAGTTCAAAAAGATCGCCCCTCATCAAGGGTTCTCCGCCGGAGAGCAAAACAGCGGGGGCCTTGAAGCCGGCTAAATCATTTAGCAGTCTTTTCCCCTCTTCCGTCGTGAGCTCACCGGTGTAGTTTTTATTTTCAGAATCGCTGTAACAATGCAGGCAATTGAGATTGCACCTTCGGGTGGTATTCCAGACTACGACCGGCCGGATCTCGCTTAATTTCGTTTGTTTGTGGGCCCCATAACGAAGTCGATCACTTTCCGTCTCATGTCCGCAGTAGAGTTTGGACACGTTGATCATCGGGCCCTCCTTCTCATGGCAACCGGTTCATAGGCACAGTACGGCTCCTCCGCGAGAAAATTTCCTGTGGCGTAATAGGCGCGGGCCCGGCAGCCTAGACAGATATTCTTGAACTCGCAGAGCCCACACTTTCCTTCGAGAAGATCGGTGTTTCGGAAGCCTTCCCAGACGGGTGATTTTTCCCAGATCTCACGGAACGATTGATGACGGATATTCCCAGCTGGAACTGGAAGGTAGCCACACGGGAAGACGTCGCCCTTGTGCGAGACGAAACAGATGTCGGTGCCGGCCAAACAACCACGGGTAAAGGCATGCATCCCCTGTTTCTCCCCCCCGATTGGGCGGTGCTCTTTTTTAGCTCGTTGATTCACTACCCGAAAATAGTGCGGCGCGCAGGTCGCCTTTACAAACATCTTTTTTTCCTGAGCCCGATCATAGATCCAATTTAGAACCTCCTCATACTTCTCGGCTGAGAGCATGTGGCTATCGGCGATTGACATCCCGCAGCCGACCGGGACCAACATGAAGAGGTGAAACGCATCCGCCTGGTGCTCGAGGGCCAATTGATAAAGCGGATCCAGTTGATGGACGTTATGCTGAGTGATCGTGCAGTTGATCTGCAGACTGATCCCTTCCTGCCGACAGAAGGTCATTCCCTGAAGGGCTCCGGCGAGAGAGCCAGGTTGTTTGCGAAAATCATCATGCGTGCTTGGATCACTTCCATCAATGCTGATTGCGACACGATGGATTCCCGATTTTCGGATTTTGGAAGCGACATCGCGATCAATCAGGGTCCCGTTTGTCGCGAGCGCAACGGTGAGTCCCTGCCAGTTGGCATACTGCGCGATATCGAAGATATCTTTTCGAATCAGAGGTTCACCGCCGGAGAGGACGAGAATGCAATGACCCACTTCTCTTAATTGCTGAATAAAGGTGAAGGATTCGGCGAGGCTTAAGTCATCTCGCATCATCTCCGTGGCGACATCCAAACGGCGGCAGTGGATACAGGCGAGATTGCATCCCGTCGTTGTTTCCCAGAAGAGGAGTCTGAGTGAGGGCTTGATGATCATAAAAATCCGTTCCAGAGAAGGCGGCCTGCCACAAAAAAGATCAGAATTGATGTGATCCTCTGAACGGCAAGTTTTGGGATCTCGCGGGATCCGAGCCGACTTCCGATCTGACCCCCTAACAATGCTGCCACACCCAGAGGAATGATGAAGATCATCTCCGGAAGAACGCCACTTTTCATGATCTGTCCTGACAACCCTGCCAGGGAATTTACGAGGATGAAGAAACTGGCTGAGGCAGCGGCCCCTTTCGCATCTGTCCAGTGAAGGAGACAGAGGAGGGGAGAGAGAAAGATTCCTCCACCGATCCCGACAAGCCCCGAGAGAAGACCAAGAAGGGCGCCGATGGGCAACCCGATCAGAAGAGATTTCTTCCATCCGATGGAACCTGAGGCGGAGTAGGCCTTTTCTGCGAGGAGCATCCTGACGGCGGCGGCGAGAAGGGAAAAACCTAAGAGAAGTTGAAAAAATTCCTTCTGAATCGGAATCCGTCCTCCGAGGTAGGCGAAGGGGATCGAGGTTAGGACAAATGGAACTGTTTTTTTGAAGGAGAAGTGCCCTTCCTTTATATAGAAGAAACATCCCCCCGTCACGACAATCAGGTTACAGATGAGGCCGATCTTCGGGATCGCCTGGTAGGGGATTGAAAAGAGAACCAGCAGGGCGAGATACGTTGATCCGCCTCCAAGTCCGACTGTTGAGTAGATGAGGGCCGTTAAAAAAAATAGCGGCATCAAATAAAAAATCGGGTCTGGCATATTTTAATGTCTTCCCCCCGTCATCATATTGAAGGCATGCAGCACATTCGGAAAGATTGCTCGTATCGATTCTCTGACACCATTGGAAGAGCCGGGGAATGTAACGATGAGTGTGTTTCTCCTGACGCCCACAACTCCACGTGAGAGCATTGCGTACGGTGTTCGTCTTTGGCCGAAGACTCGCATTGCCTCGGCGATGCCTGGCACCTCCCGCTCGCTTATCTCCCGGACCGTCTCTACGGTGACATCTCTGGGCCCTAGCCCTGTGCCCCCTGTGGTTAGGATGAGTTGAATTCCCTCTTCGATCCAGGACACTATCTTTTGGCGAATTTTTTCCTTCTCATCGGGGACGATCTCATAATGCTGGACTACGACGGGAAATTTCTTCATCTCGTCCACAATGAATTTGCCCGATTTGTCCGTCTTCTTTCCCTCTGAGACAGAGTCCGAGGTGACGAGGACAGCGGTTCGAAGAGGGGTGAGAAATTTTTCCTCAAAATCGCTCTTCCCTCCATGTTTTTCGACAAGTCTCGTTTCGCCGATGGCCACTTCTTTATCGATTCCCTTGACCATGTCGTAAATCGTGAGGGCAGCAATAGAAGCTGCTGTTAACGCCTCCATCTCAACACCAGTCCTTCCAACTGTCTTCACTTCAGAGCGGATGAGAATTCGCGAATTTTCAGGTTCAAATGAAATAGTGACAGAATCCAGAGGAAGTGGGTGGCAATAGGGAATCAGTTCCGATGTCTTTTTTGCCGCCAGTACCGCTGCGGCTCGAGCAATCGGAAGAACCTCTCCTTTAGGAGTCTCACCACGAACTGCCCTGTCGATTGTCTCTTTTTTGGCAATCACCTTTGACTCGGCGACAGCGGTTCGAAGGGTTTCGATTTTATCCGAGATGTCGATCATGTTTATCCTCCAATCCCATACATACAGGGGGTTTGAATGGTTTCATCCTGTATGAAATTCTTGTGACTCTCTCGCTTCCCCTGCAGCAGATGAACAATCTCTTCAGCGACCATTTTATCGGAATAATTCGGATTCCGAAGAAGGTCCCTCAGAGAAAAACTTCCATCGTACGCCAGACAATCCTGAAATCGCCCGTCGCTTCCGATCCGAATTCGATTACAGCTCTTGCAAAACGGTTGAGAGACCGGGCTGATAAATCCAATGAGGGTTCCCAGCTCCCTGACCTTATAATAGACAGCCGGTCCGCTCCCGATCTCCAGACGGGCCGGCAGGAGCGAATATTTTTCTTCCAGTCGGGATCTCAAGCTCTCTATCGGGATGAATCGCTTCCCCATCATCTCGTGTGCCGGTCCGATCGGCATTAGTTCAATCAATCGAAGGACCAGTCCCTTCTCGGCAGCGAAGAGCAGGAGTCCCTCAACCTCATCGTCATTGATCCCCTTTTGAATGACGGCATTCAGTTTGATCGGTTTTAGGCCTGCCTTCTTGGCCTCTTCGATTCCATCGAGGACATTCTGGAATTCTCCCCAACGTGTAATCTTCCTGAATTTTTCCGGAGAGAGGGTATCCAGGTGGATGTTGATCTTTTCGAGGCCGGCATTTTTCAGTTCCTGCGCCACCGGTTTCAAAAGGATGGCGTTTGTGGTCATCAGCACCTCTTGAAGACCTGGAATTTCCTTCAGTCTTTTTACCAGGCTTGGGACGTCCCTTCGAACGAGGGGTTCGCCCCCTGTGAGCCGGACACGACGGATCCCGAGAGGGACGAGGATCTGAACGAGCCGAGTGATCTCTTCAAAGGTCAGGATGTTTTCCTTCCCCATCCTGGGAACTCCCTCGAACGGCATACAGTACTGACAGCGGAGATTACATAGATCGGTTACAGAGAGGCGGAGGTAGTCGATCTGTCTTTGAAAACCATCAACGAGCATACCTCTCCTCCAATTTTTTGAGTTCCTCAGCGGTATTGATCGCGGTCCAGGAATCCCCCTTGACCGGGATCCATTCGATACACGGTATATGAAAACAGAGCTCCTTTACGGAAAGCCTTCCTTCGCCAAGGCTCTTGCAGATCTCCGGGAGGAGTTTGCGGGAATAGACTGCCATCAGGAACTCACGGATGCCGTCGTGAATCGGTACAACCGCATCCGCTTCCTCTGACTTCTGGATGATTCCCGAGATGACTTTTGGATCCAGCAGTGGCATGTCGCAGCCGACAACAAAGATTCGATCGTTTCTCGTCTCTCGGAGGGCGGTGTAAATTCCTCCCAACGGTCCTAAGTAGGGTTCGAAATCTTTCACAAGGGGGAGATGCAGGCGTTCGTAAATCTCCGGCGTGTTGGTGACGATCATCAGGTCATGGAAGAGCGGACTCATGACATTCAGAACCCGATCGATCAGGGGGATCCCCTGGAAAAGGGCGAGCGCCTTGTTGGTTCCGAAACGGCTTGATCTCCCGCCCGCTAAAATAACGCCGGTCACATCATTGATTTTCGGCATAGGCAAACCTCTCTTCTCTGGCCGGCAACCCACGCTTCCAGATCGGCACCCTCTCTTTGATCTGATCGATGATAAACTGGCAGGCCTCGAACGCCTCTTTTCGATGCGCGCTTGAGACGGCAATCACAACAGACGGCTCGCCGAGACCGACCCAGCCATAACGATGGACAATGGAGATTTTGAAAAGAGGCCATTTCTTTTTTGCTTCTGTCGAAATTTTTTCGAGGGTCTTTTGGGCCATCCCCGGATAGCATTCGTAGAAAAGTCCAGAAATCTCTTCCTCTTTTCGAATCGTTCCAATGAAATGAGCGAGGGCCCCTGCCTCTTTCGCAAGGATTGATTGAAGAACTTTCGAAACGTTGATTGCCCTTTCGGTTATTTCAATCATCTCTATCCTCCGCTAACAGGTGGTATAAATGCGACTTCGTCACCTTCGTGGACGACCATCTCCGGCTCGACATATTCCCAGTTCACGGCAAACCGGATCGATCGCGCTAGTTTCTCCGCGAGTTCCTTGTCCTCAAACAGATCAAAAAAAACTTCTTGAACGGTTTTTGGAGAATCAAGATTGGTTTCCATTTCTCCGGTGCCAAAGTAATGATGAAGCAGTGAGAAAAAACGGAGTTTTATCTTCATAGTTCCTCCAAAAATGTTTCGAATTCGACTGTTTCTCCGGCGCGGATCTCCTCTTTTTCAGGAGGGACGATCAAGATCGCATTAGCTCGAGCGAGTGGAAGAAGATGGGCTGATCCTTGCTTCCCGGCGGAGCGGGCATGGGATCCATTGCCAGACGATTCAACGATTCCTCGGAGATAGTTTTCCTTGCCCAAGCTCCCAGACAGAGTTTCGGTAGCGACCGCGATCCCTCGTCTTCGTAAAAAATTATTTGCCCCCATCATCTTGAGGAGTGCCGGTCGGACAAAGCGCTCAAAAACCATTAGGGCGGAGACCGGATTCCCTGGGAGCCCAAAGATCGGTTTCCCTTTCCAAGTGGCGAAGAGGAGCGGCTTGCCTGGTTTTATGGAGACCTTGTGAAAGGCTATTTCGGCACCGATCCCCTTCAGGACCTGAGGGATAAAATCAAAATCGCCGGTGGAAACCGCCCCGATTGTTATCAGCGCATCCGCCTCTTCTGAGGCTGTGAAGAAGGTTTTGAGATCAGAGACGACATCCGCGGAGGAGACGACTATTTGAGGGATAATATCGATTTCTTGTAACGCGGCCGTCAGTGCAGGGCCATTGCTGTTATAGATCTTTCCATCGTGCAGAGGGTGTCCGACGGCGGTGAGTTCGCTTCCGGTTACGAGGATCTTGATGTTCGGATGCCTGAAAACCGGGATTCGATAAACACCTAATGCCGCCAGGAGCGCAATCGTACGAGAGGTGATCTTTTCTCCGACATCGAGAATCCTTTGATCCTTTTTTACATCCTCACCGGCAAGGCGGATATTGGAACCTGAGGGAACTGGTTTTATGATTCTTACCTCAAGGGGGGTGTGAACAGCCTCTTCAAAGGGCACGACGGCATCGGCACCATCCGGAACGGGAGCCCCCGTCATGATTCGGAAATATTCGCCTGATTTGAGAACGGCTTGAGAGGGAGCATCTCCAGCAGCGATTGTCCCAACAACTTTTAATGTGACCGGGTTTTGGGCCGAGGCAGTTTTCGTATCGCCACTTTGAATTGCAAAGCCATCCATAGCGGCGTTGTCAAAGGGTGGAAGATCGATCGGGGCAGTGATCGGCTCTGCGAGGTATCGGTGCAGCGACAGGGACAGGGGGACCTCTTCGTTTCCAAGCCGGCTTGTTTTTTCGAGGATAATGTTTTGCGCTTCATGAGCGGAAATCACACCGGGCTCCTTTCCAATTCATCCCGCAGCAAGCGGGAATCGGGAGGCAGCGCCGTTTCCCGCGCTACCCCGTCCCTGCGACCATGCCCTTCGAGGGGTTTAGGTCGGAGGGATCGGATTCTAGAGTTCAGGGCGTCAGACTCTTCTTGATCTCTTCTCCTTCCTTCTCGACCTCCTTGACCCCTTTTTTGAAATTCCTGAAAAACTCCGCCAAACTCTGACCAAGCTTCGGGAGTTTCGAGGGGCCGAAGATCAAGAGGGCCACAACAACAATCGCTGCTATTTCCCAAGGTCCAAGACGCATAAAAACCTCCTCCAATTAATGACGATTATCCAAAGAAGGGGGAGCCACAGAAATGACTGCAGACAGCTGTCAACATGATCTTCGTCAGCAACAGGTTTCATAGCGTTCCGGGGGTATGTCTTCCATCCTCTTGAAAACAGTTTCCTTCTCTTGATCTGTTAGCAAGCGATCGATAGCCGGATAGAGGATCTCCTCCTCCTTCACGTTATGTTGTGTCAGGACGGTGACGAGTCTCTCCTCTGACTCATCGGAGTTCGGGTCTTTTTTGGCGACCTTCGCGTGGATGCTTTCGAGCGCGTCACGGATCTCACGATGCTCCATTCGCATGACAGCGGTCGGGCTACCATCCCTCATCCCCGTCTTTTGTTCAAAGAAGGGGAAGAGGATATCCTCCTCCCAGATGATATGTCTCTGGAGACCAAATTTAAATTCAACGAATGCCACCTTCGCCCTCCCGAAATCAGTTCTCTTGGTTGACTGGAAGGTCTTGAAGAGACCGTCCAGTCGGTCATGGTCTTTTGCGTAATAGTCGGTGATACTTGTCATGAAAGTTCTCCTTTACACCCTGTCTCACTCCCACACTCAAACTCCGTGGCAGAAAGCGGCTCCGGATTCCATCCGGTGACCCTTTCCGGTTGCACGTTCAGACGCTCGCATTCGGATTCAATCAATTCAAAAAGCGATTGACCAACTTGTTTGTAAAAAGGAAGGTGTGCCGATTTTGCGATCTGATCTCCGAAATAAGAGCCCCAGCGTCCCAGGTGGTCCTGAAGAAATTTGGCTGCGGCATCCCGGCAGATCTCGGCTTGTTCGGTCTTTCCCGCATCCATGGCTCTTTGTTCCTTAAGGGTGATCCAATACATCAATTCCAGCTCGGACCCGATAAAGTCTATTCGTTCAGGGGGCGTGTCTGTCGTCTCAACCCCAAAGGCATGACAAAAGCCGGCGATGTCTGCCATACGCTGTGTCTTGAAGAAGATATCTTTATGCCCATATTCGGTTTCATAGGGAGGAATCCCGCCCGCCACGCTTAAGGAAAAAAGCCGCGTATGTTCCGAAAGCAGTCCTTCTAATGAGGTGCCCTTGAGGATGTCCCGAAAGGAGTCTGTTTTTCGAAATATCTCGAAGAGAGGCTCATCCGGGCGACGAAAGCAGATGGCAAGAATTTTATAGAGGTCCGATGGATGGTTCATTGCAGACTCCTCAAGTATTCGACGACATCGTTGTAATCCTTTTCTGGGATCTGATCGCCGAAGGACGGCATCGTCGAGGTCCAGGTCTCTGGGTCGAAGTAACCGGGCGCCGGGACAATAACGGCGTTCGGATCTTTGATCGACTCGAGGAGATACTCCGGACGATGGATCGAGCCGGCATGTGCCAGATCCGGGCCGACGTCATTGGCTGTCGGGTTGTTCGGAAAGTTGTGGCAGGAGACGCAGCCCATTTCTGTGACGAGTTGTTTGCCTCTCTTCGGATCGGCACCTGGCAGGGGGCCGATGATCAATGAGTTGAGCAGGTCTGGCGGGACCGGTTCTCCTTCAAAACGGAGAAATCGCCACCGGGTCAGACCCTTCATTCCGTTTCGATTCTCCTTCGCCCCATCCCAGATGGCGAAGGTGACCGGATCTATCCCTTTCCCACCGGCGCGTCGTACCCCCTTGACCACGACATGCCATCGTCCCTGATTCCAGATCCCATTTCCGGTTAAATTCTTGCCCGGTATCGACGTGAGCGTTCCGAACCCCTCAGCGAGAAGGTTTTCAACGGGACTTGTTCGTTTCATCTGTGCCATCGGGGAGCCGGCCTCGTCAGCGGTTCGATGGGGGATAGGAGAAATATTCGGTACCATCCCTGCATGAGCTTCGCCGACCCCTTGATAGCCGTGGTTGACATCCTCTTGCCAGCTTGCCTTCCAGTGCCAGATAGCCATCGGACGCCCCTTGTTTCCCATTCCGATGTAAGGAAGCGAATCGGCATTTTTGAGGTTCGGCGCAAACCCGATCGCGACCGCATCGCGAAATTTTGTGACACCTGCCTCGCTCTCACTCCGGGTCGGGTCACTCCAGGAGATCAGGAAACCGATCTCTTTGCCGGCATAAAGCACACGAACGGAGATATCGGTTCTTTGAAAGACGGGGGTTTTGGGGGAGAGAGAGGTTTGTGAGACGAGTGGAATTATTGATTCCGGTGTTGTTTGCCATGCGGGATCTGTGGGGTCGGTAGGGATTTCCCCTTTTGCTTGAGCGACGGTGATCAGGTTCCCCTCTTGAGAGAGCTTGGACAAAAGCTCCTCCGCCATCGGATCTGTTTTGGCTCCAGCCGCACAGCCAAAAACGAAGGCAATAAGGGGGAGAAACAACTTAAACAGCATTGGTTCGCTCCTTGGGTCGGATATGAACCGGCTCCTCTACCGTCGTTCGGAAGATTTCTTTCCCATCCTCTGCGAAGGCGATGATCGTGTCGTTGTAGAGAGAAAACGGCTTCCCATGAACAGTCGTCTCAAAGACCTTCGGCCCTTCTTCAATCTCATAGCGGAAGATGATCTCCTGACTCCGCCGGAAGAGTTGAAGGACCGCCAGCAATTCGCGATCGGGTGCCAGGTATCTGTCGATCGCCTCATCGACGCCCTGTCCAAACATCTGATGGAGGTAGGATTTCGGAACCCAACGTGGCGGGATGTAGTAAATATTCGGTTCCGTCCCGAACTGCGGATAGAGCGGGAGGGCGATCTTCGTTTTCTTGATGAGATAGTAGAGCGGACTTTTTTGGTTTTCGGTCCAGCTGCCGTCCTTGTTGATATCGACCAGTCCCTGCAAACGAATCTGTCCGACACAGGCCGACATGCAGCGGGTCTCCATCCGCCTTCCCTTGAGGAGGGGGTCTTTTCCCTCGATCCTTGGGTAACAGGCGATGCATTTTTCCGAGACGCGCGTCTCGGCATTGAACATCGGTTTCTTGTAAGGGCAGGCCTCCATACATTTTCGGTAACCTCGACAACGCTCTTGATCGATCAGGACGATCCCATCTTCCGGCCGTTTATAGATCGCCTTGCGCGGACAAGCGGCCAGGCAGGCAGGGTAGGTGCAGTGGTTACAAATTCTCTGGAGGTAGAAGAACCAGGCCTTATGCTCGGGGAGACTGACCCCTTTTCCGGAAAGGCCCAAGGCAGAACCGGAATCGTATTTTGTGGAGGTATCTTCGTAGAGATTCGGTGCCTTCCATTCCTGATCGTCCGGCAGATAACCCAAGACCCTCTCTCCGCTGGGAGCCGCCTCAAAGATCGTTTTTTCTCCGGTCGGATCCGCCTTGGCCAGGAGAGAGAGGATTTTCAGATCCCAGTTGCGTGGATACCCTCCGTAAGGCTTTGTCTCGACGTTATTCCACCACATATATTCCTGCCCCTTCGAGAAGGTCCAGGTCGACTTGCAGGCCATCGAACAGGTCTGGCAGGCGATGCAACGATTCGTGTTAAAAACGGCGGCGAATTGCCGTTTCGGATGGATCTCGTCATACGGATAATCCATCTCGCGCCCGATCTGCCAGTTGTACACCTTAGCCATGTCTCACCTCATGGATCAGGCTCTTCACGAAGGCCTCACCCTTCTTTTGCAAAATATCATGCGTGCCTCTGTAAAAAGGTTCCTGAAAGAGACTGAAGATTTCTTCGTCACTCCATCCCATCATTAAATATTCCTCGATGAACGTCCGGGCCATCTGATCGTAGAACCGGTCATCCGCCGGCACGTCGATAAACTGCTGGACCATCTCAAACGGGTCTTCTGGATCGGGGGGAACGCTGCCCCTTCCGCAAGCGGAAGAGGGCCCCTTCCCCCCGGTCCCCTCTCGCTCCGGACTGGCAAAGCCAGATCCTGCACTCGCCGACACTTTGTTTTCCTCTTCAGCCATTTTTGATAAACCTTCCTGCGAGATAGATCTGCATCTCTCTGTTTTCATCTCCGGGCGTGTGGCCCGTCGTCGCACCCTCCCACTTTCCCTTGCCTCCGAGCCCGCCATCCTCCGCCTTGACCACGCGAACCAGCGTTTCCTTCGGGACGGTATTGATCATGTGGTTGTCCGCCTCGCCGCCGAAGAGAAACCTCTGCCCCAATCTTGCCTTGTGAAAGAGGGTGTCGGTTTGGTGCATCGGCATCGCCCATTCGCGCGTGATGCTTTGCTGGGAACCGTACCGGAAATTTGCCTGGTAGCCGGTCTCCGAAAGCGCCCGGCCGTCAGGACGGGTTTCGTGGGCCTTGACGGTCTTTTCCGTCGCGATCCATGTCCCATGTTTGATCATTATCACGTGATAGGGATAGGCCGGATTGTACTTCGCGCGGAGCATGAGACGCGCCACCTTATAAAAGGGGTCGTCCGGCTTCCAACCAATGTAGGGTCGGTCTGCAGGGTTGGCGTCGACATAGACATAATCACCGTCGTTGATCCCAAGGTCCTTCGCCGCCTGCGGATTGATATGGACTTGATGATCGGCAGCGTCCGGTTGCCGCTTGTCCTCACGCAACTGGTCGGCGAAGTTGCTTGCCCAGACACGATTCCAGGTGACATTGGACCACTGCGAATGGACGGTGTGCCGCGTCTTCGGGGTGACACAGTAAAACTGAAACCCCTGCCTCCAGAGCGGATTTTCGGTCCCCTTGAGTTGTTGCCAGGACATCTTGATATTGCGGACGTGACGCGCCTCCGCCTCCATATCGTCCGGTGGGATTCCATAATCTTCCGGGCGAACCAGGGGATTGGTGGAAAGGATGGCGTTGGGGAGGTAAGGGGTCGCCTCCGGTCCCTCGCGGTGGACAATAAAATTTTCCCCGTATTCGATCGCCTCCGGGATGTCGCAATAACTGTTGAGTCTGCCGGTATCGGTAAAGAAAGGCTTGTCCTCGTGGACCTGTTCCCAGAAGGGGATGCGGGGATAGGTCCTGTAGAGCATCAGGGCAGCCCCCGGTTCCCCATATTTCCCTGTGATAATGTCATCGAAACGGTAACCGTGGAGTGTCATCGAGGCATCGAGGAGTCTCTGGATATAAACCTCTGTCTTTTTCTGGTGGACAAATTTCCAATAATCCTCAAACCGCCGGTCGCCCAAAATTTCCCCCAACCGCTTCGCAACTCCCGCGAGGATCTGGACGTCGTCTTTTGTATTGAGAGGAGGCTTGAGCGATCCCTTCCAGATCTGGAGGAACGGATTGGAGCAGGAGCTGGTGACCTCGTAGTTTTCGATTTCCGCCCACCAACTGGCCGGGAAGGCGATGTCGGCATATTCGATCGTTCCGTTCAGTTCGACATCCGTCACGGCGATCATGTTGCAGGTCGGCAAGACGTTCTTGATCACCTGGTAGGCCCACTTCGAATTATTAATGTGATTCACGTTGGTGAACCACATCCCCTTCGTCGGAGAGGGCATGTGGGTCTTTCCGGTAAACATCTTCCGACCAAACTTTGGGGTTTCAACGATCAGCGGATGATCTCCGTGCGCCCAATAAGAGGCCCCTTCCTCGAGGGCGTAGTTTTTAACCTGCACGTCCTTGCCGGGAGTTTTGGAATCAAGCGTGGGATGAAACGGGTCCTCGGCGACCCAGACACCCAAGCCAGCGCCGACACCCGGAGCCGCCTGAAAATTGGCCGATTTATAATTGCCCGCCCAGGTGAATGAGCCAGCCCCCTGCTGCCCGATGTTTCCGGTCAGCATGAGCGGGAGCAGCGTCGCTCGATTCACCTCGGTCGCATGGAACCAGTGATTGATCCCCTCACCCATATGGATCGCGGCCGGTTTGATTGTTGCAAGGTCCTTCGCCAGCTGTTCGATCAACCCTTTCGGTGCCTGAGTGACTTCGGCGACGGTGTCGAGGTCGTAGTCCTTGAGGTGGATCTTGTACGCCTCCCATAGTGTCGTTGTCTCGACAGTGGTTCCATCGGCCATTTTGACCATGCCTCTCCATTCGAGAACCGGATCGATCCCTTTTTCCTTCAGATGGTTTCCGACGTCGTCACGCGTGACCGCCTTGAAATCGCCGGAGACGGTGTCTCGCACGACAAAATCTCCCAACTGCCCGTATTGTTCCTTCGTAAGACCTTGCTCCTTGAGGCTTGCCCCCTCGGGACTCAACCCCGGCTGGTATCCGGGGAAAACCTCGGCGGCATGCAGGCGTTTGAGGTTGTCCGTCCGGACCAGAAGCGGGAGATCGGTAAATTTTTTGACGAACTCGGCATCGTACCACTTCCGGTCGATCAGGATCTTCGCAATCCCAAGAAAAATTGCCGCATCGGAGGCGGGTCGGACCGGGATCCAGTAATCCGATTTGGTTGCGGGTGGGCTGTATTCCGGCGTGATTGTGACGACCTTCGCCCCTCGCTCAATTGATTCGATAAACCAGTGGGACTCCGGCATCTTGTTCTCGACGAGGTTCTTGCCGCATTGGATATGAAGCTTCGTAAAGCGGAGGTCATTAAAATCGCAATCGGAGGTCTGGAGTCCGTGGACAAAAGGATAGCCGGGGGCTTGGTCCCCATGTTCGGTGTAGTTGTCCCAACTCCGCCCCCCCTTCGCCTCTTTTTCTTCTACGCCACGGAGGTGGCTGTCGACCAGCGCCATCATGTTCGAGAAGCGATACATCCCGAACTTTCCGATGACCCCGAGGAGTCCCATCCCACCGCGGTATTTCAGGGTGCGCATCCCCGATCCCTCCATCCGCTGGATCATCTCGGGAACGTATCCCTCTTCGGCAAGCCGTTTGGCCCCCTCGTCACCATTGTACATAGTGGCAATCGCAATCATCGCCCGAGCGGCCAGATCATACGCCTCGTCCCATGCGATGAATTGGAGTTCGTCGCTTCCGCGACTGTCAAACTTGTATTTCTTTTTGAGTTCCGGGGTCAGATAGGGACAGCCATCCTTGACCCACGCACGCCATCCCTTGCGCACCACGGGATCCTTGAGCCGATTCGGACCGTACATCCGTTGTGCCAGGGTATACCCCTTCGGACACATGCGTGGATTCCAGTTCGGGGAGGCCTTGTTGCCGTAAAGATCGGAATATCTCTGGACATCATAGTTCTGCTCTGTCCGGACCAGGATCCCATTGCGGACAAAGGCCCGCACGCGACAGGCATGGGTGTCATTCGGGGAACAGACAAACGTGAAGGAAGAATCGTATCGATATTGATCCCGGTAGACCTTTTCCCAGTCGCGTGAAGGATAAAATTCGAGCGGGTTATCAACCCCGACAATCGGTTTTAAATAGGCGTAGGTGCTGGACGATAAAAGTGCATAAGCCCCTGCACCTAGCCCTGCCTTTTTTAAGAACTCACGCCGAGAAAGGGGATGTATTTTGGACATCAAGGTCCATTATCGAGAAGTCGTGTCTCGAGAGAATGATTCGAATCAGCCGATCACATGATTGTGGTCAGGTGATTTCGGTATGGTTCATCTTAGAATATTTTTTATGCAGCTTCCGAAGACAGCAGAATATGCGTTGCGAGTGATGGTTGAGATCATGAGACAGGGTGTTGATCGAGGGATTAACGCCAGCGACCTCGCCCGATTAACCCATGTTCCCCTTCCTTTTCTCTTTAAAGTCTTGAGATCGCTCGTTCGCAAGAGACTTCTTCTCTCCCGCAAGGGGCCTGATGGCGGATACCGACTCGCCTCTCCCCCGGAATCAATCCGGATCGATGATATTTTAAGGGCCATCGGTTATCCATCAGGGGACGGACATTGCATTTTTGGCTGGAAGCGGTGCGGAGGGGCCCACCACTGTCCCCTCCATTCTTCCTGGAAAGAGGTCAAGTCAGCCTTCCGGAAGTGGGCGGAAGGAACGACGATCGATCAGATCTGAATCTATTCCCCGACAGTCACGCGACCCTTTTCCGGGACAAGCTCTTCCTCGGAGACCAGATGAGCCCCGGCCCGTTTCATCTCGTCCAGCGCCTTAGCTCCTTCTGTAGCGGAGCCTCGGGATTTTACCCCTTCCTCAATGACGAAGACCTTGAATCCCCGTTTGAGACCGTCAAGAACGGTTTCTTTCACACCATACTCGGTCGTGAATCCCATCACGAAGATCCGGCGGCACCTCTTTCGAAGCAGCCAGGTTGCAAGCTCGCTTTGTTCAAAGACCGAGAATGACTCCCCATCCTTTTTTGGTCCCCTCCGAATCGTGAGGTCGAGATGTTGATTGGCGAGGAGGGGATGGAGATCAGCCCCGGGGGTCCTTTCAATGCAGTGTCCAGTTTCGTAAACCCCCTCCTTCTGGTGGGTGAACTGTTCAATATAATGCCAGTCCTGCGTGGCGACGATCAGAGGGAAGAGACTCATGACGGAGAGCAATGGCTTCAGGATCTCATCGGCCCCCTTGACCGGGAAGAATCCCCCTTCAAAGAAGTCTTTCTGGATGTCGATTAGGATGAGGGCATCGGTCGGTTCGACAATGGTTTCTTTCACCATAAGACACCTCCCTTTTTTCAGTATTCTTCAAAACTTAACTTTAACATTATGAGTGAATCATGGACAAGAGGGTATGACGAGGATCAGGTCACTGATCCCATTTCGAGAGGGCGTTCAAGTTCTTCAGGTTCTTAGCGATCCATTCCTCGATTGTTTTCAATTCTTTTTCCCGTCCTGACACGACGGAAGGGAGATCCTCTTTGTTTTTTCGGACGAGGTGATTAAATCGCCTCTGCTCACTGAGAAAGTTTAGCAGTTTTTGGGATCGGGTCGAATCAGGCGCGACATATTTCATGATTCCTTCCTTTCCTTTTTCCTTTAGGAAGGTTGGGAAGAGACCTGATTCGGAGGCGAGCTTGGCAAGCTCAATCGTCTTCCCCTCTTCATACTTCCACCCCGCGATGCAAGGGGAGGGGACGAAGAGGACCGATGTTTCCGGACAGGCAAGCGCCTTTTCACACGCCTCCGTGAACTCCTTCGGAAATGCCGGTGAGACTTGGGCGACGTAACCGGCCCCTGCCATCAAGACAAGTCCGATATGATTCATCGGTTCCGAGAGATTTCCGGGGATAAATTCCCCTGGGGGGGTTGTGGAGGTTTCCGAATAGGGGGTTGTTGTTGAGGCGAATTGAAAGCCGGTGTTCGCAAAAAATTCGTTGATCATGACGACAACCGTGATGCGTGTCTTTCGTTGAATCGTATGCAGCAGTGATCGAAGCCCGATGACGAGCGCGCCCCCATCTCCGGAGTTCGAAACAACCTGAATCGGTTTCTGAAGCGCCCCCAGTTCGGTCAGGATATCGGCGGTATCCCGGATCCCCTCGGCGACTGTCGGGGCGGATTCAAAAACGTTATGAATAATGGAAAATGATTTTTCAAAAGCTGCTGGTTCCGTCTCTCCACGCCCCCAGGAGATTACCCCAGGCCAGAAGAGTGTCGACACCTCGCCGCAGAAGGTCCCCATCGTGTAGATGGTTTTGGTCCCGTTGTCCGTCACTCGCCCGAAATTCTGGAATGCGATCGATTCCATGCATCCGACACACAAGGTCGAGCCGGGTCGGAAGCAGGAGTCCTTTCTGGCCATTTCCTTATACGGAGGAAGTTGTCGGATCGTCATAGCGCCTCCCCCCGATAGATGAAGCAGCTTCCCCCTTCTTTCAGGGTCGTCGTCAGCCGGATCATCTTTTCCCATGAGTCTGTCGAGATGTCGGCGGCGCCGAGGCCGGTAAAGAACCCGACCGTTTTTATCGGGAGATTGTTGACCGCCTCGCTCACGAGCGCCGTGAGATGCCCGCGTTCTGATTGAAAGGCGTTGTTTACAACCCCCACCGCTTCTGCGGAGCGAAGCGCCTGCCGGACGAGATTGAGGGGAAAAGGAGTGAGGAGTCGGATCACGACGAGGCCGATTTTTTGTCCCTCCTGTCGTTTCTGGCGAAGTACCTCCCATGCAGTGGTGGTATCGGGTCCCATGGCGACGAGGATGACCGGAGGGGAGTCGTCCAGGGAATAGGTCTCGATCGGTTCAATCCCCGGCCGACCAAATTCCCGCTGAAATTCAGCTGAGGTCCTTTTTAAGATGTGAAAGACACGATCGAGTCTCTGCCTCTGTTCCCATTTGAATCCCTGAAAATAGGGGCTCGTCACACAATTGCCCATGGAGGTGTCACCTGTGATGAGTCCGGGAAGATGGCAATGATCGGGCAAAAGACTGTCCTGAAAGGAATGGATCTTTTCATCCGGTTCGACAAAAAACGGTTCGCTGCGATGGCTGTCCTTGATTCCGTAGAAGCCGGGCATTGTCGGGATCAGGATATCAGGGTGCATCCCGATGCAGGGAAGCTGGAGAAGTGTGTCGTAGATTTGTTGTTTCCCGCGGCAGACCACCTGGATCCAGCCGTCATCCCGATGGGCCAGCGTATCCGAAGGGTCTCCTTCGATGCAGAGGGGATAATTGGCGGTGGCTCGATAGACATTGATGAGCATGATATTTCCAAGCCCACTGGCCCCAAGCGAACGTGTCGTCTCGGTCATATGATCCAGACCGACAGAAGAAGTGGCAGTCATGAAGATCAGCTCGCGACAGGCGGCAGCAGCCCCTGCGAGATAATCGGCAACCGCATGCTCCGCCTCGAGGAGTTTCACCCGTTTCGTGCTGATCTTTTGGCCATTTCTTTCAATGACAAAACGACCGCCGTTTACAGAGGCAGCGATCGTCTCGAGCCATTTCGTCGAGGGGGTGATCGGAAAACCAGCGTAGATCGGTGACCTCCAGAACTGGAGCGACGCGATTGCTGCCGCCTCGTTGCCATCCTTCTGGACCCTTTGACGTTCCCGGTAAAGAGGTCGATGTAATTTGCGAATCATTTCCAGATCAATGATCCCTGGAAAGGAGCGACCGTAAAGTTTTTCGGCTGGGTTTGTCATCTTGGGCACTCCAAAAGGATGTTGAGAAAGGTCCCAGATGCAAGGTAACGCAGCAGATGGGCCTTTATCAGCATCCAACCTCCTCAAAAAGATCGATGGGACAGACCTCAATACACTCACGGCAAAGTTTGCAGAATTGGTCGATGTTCGCTCCCGTGACGCGAACACCCTGCTTTTCATCCTTTTCAAATTGAATAATCCCCTCCGGACAATTGACGATGCAGAGACTACAGCCGTTACAGCGATTTTCCGGATCGTGGAAGACCAGCCTTCTCCCGGGCCGGGCGTAGTTCGCTGTCTGGTTTGAAAGACTTGTCCGAAGCCGGCTCTGGGCCCCTGTCGGATAATCGAGATACCCCTCAAACGGGGGGAGTGGATGTTTCCATGAAGGGTCTCCCGGGATCTCCTCCCTCCGGATCAGTTTAAGGGATTCGAGAAAACAGGTCTTGTTGGCCTCGATCATCTTCTCAGGGAGCCGCCTCTTCCTTCCGATATCTTCGAGGGCCTTGAGTATCTCTGTCGAGGAGACGAGCGGGAGCGCCGTCTGCATGGCGGCTAAGAGCGGGATGTTCGGGAGCGGGCGACCGAGATATTTTTCCCCCAACTGATCTCCCGGGATGGTGTAAACGAGGCCTCGAAGGTGGAAGCTGTCTGCCGTCTCTGCCGGGCTTCGTGGACTATTGATGAGATAGATTCCTTCATTCATGCCGCTCGCAAAGTCGAGTTCTTCCCCCGTTTTTTCGCTAACGAGCAGGGCGAGGTGGGGTTTATCCACCTTGCAGGAGATAAATGTTGGTCCCTTCCCGATCCGGAGATAGCCGCGGACATTCGCCCCTTTTCGGGCCGAACTGAAAAAGGGCCACTCCTGGACCTGATAGTCTCCCTTGAGGGAAACCGCCTCGGCGAAGGTCTGGAGGATCATCACGAGTCCACTCCCTGCCTTCCCGTCAGCCCGAACATCGATCGTCTCCCCAGCTCCCAATTTTTTTAAGAGTTCTTTTGACATTAACACCTCTTGTCCCTTTCTGATTCGAGAAGCGCGATATGGTCTCTCTCCTCAGCGGCGAGTTCTTGATACAGCTCTTTCTCACGACTCATTGGCATCTGGCGTGCCTTTTCCTCAAAAAAACGAAGCGTTTTTTTCTCAAGAGAGATCCCACAATCATAGAGACGACGGAGATTGCCTGTTGCCGCGAAAAATGAAAGATCGTCGAAAAAAGGAAACGGCAGTGGGAGGTTGTCGTCCTGAAACATCTCTTCGCCGAGATGCAGGTGGTATTTCTGACTTAGTTCACGCGCATGTTCCTTTTCCCAATCGGACATGGTCTCAAAAAAATCGCTGATTTCAGGATCGTCGACCGCTTCCGAGAGACGACGATAGAAAAGAGAGCTCGTGATTTCAATCTGGAGCGCCTCCTGAAGGAGCTGGATATTTCTGGATAATTCTTTCACAGGTTCAACGCGTGTCAGATTGCCGCCGCAGAGGGAACAGCGACCGAAGGGGAAGGCGAAGCCGATCGAACGCTTATGACAATCAACACATTTCCACTGGAGCTGGATGTCGGCGCAACAGATATAATCTTCATCGAGGACTTGCCGGCATTTAGGGCATTGCGACGGCATAACTCACCTCCTTCACATTCTCTTTATTCAGGTAACGCAAAATTCCCCGCGCCGCCTTTCTTCCGGCTCCAAGCGCCTGGATGACTGTCGCCGCTCCGGTCACAATATCACCACCCGCAAAGACACCGGGAAGAGAGGTCATGCCGGTTTCCGGATCGACTTCGATATACCCCCAGCGGTTTGTTTTAAGGCCCAAGGTGCTTCGGCCGATGATCGGATTGGCGACGGTTCCCAAGGCGTAGATCACGGTATCTGTGGGGATCTCAAATTCCGTGCCGGGGAGAGGATGGGGGGAACGTCGGCCCGATTCATCCGGTTCTCCCAAGGCCATTCGGAGGCAACGCATCGTTCGCACACAGTGATGATCGTCACCGAGATATCCTAAAGGATTGGTGAGCCATTCGAACCGGACCCCCTCCTCCTTCGCATGGCGGAGCTCCTCCGCACGGGCAGGGGACTCACTCTCTGTCCGGCGATAAACGACAGTGACTGTAGCACCGAGTCTCAGGGCGATCCTCGCAGAGTCGAGGGCGGTATTGCCGGCCCCGATGACGGTGACCTGATTCCCCATCCCGACCGGCGTATCGGCCTTCCGATATCCCCCCATCAGGTTAAGACGCGTCAGGAATTCATTAGCGCTCATCACCCCATTCAGTTGTTCTCCCGGGAGCCCTAAAAATTTGGGGAGACCGGCGCCGGTGCCGATAAAGACTGCCTGAAAATCTTTTTCCCGAAGAAGTTCTTCAATCGTGAAAATTTTTCCGATGACCTTGTTAAGTTCAAAATGAACTCCCAGATGTTTGAGCTGATCGATCTCCTTCGCGACGATCGAACGCGGGAGTCGAAAGGGGGGGATTCCATAGGAGAGGACGCCACCCGCTTCATGCAGTGCCTCAAAAATAGTGACATCGATGCCGGCTGTTGCCAGATCCTGGGCGCAGGCAAGACCGGAGGGACCGGAGCCGATGATGGCAATTTTCAGCGGCGAAGCACTCTCTGGAATTTTCGAGTCGGCATTGCCAGGAGCGGCGGGCCCTTTAGGAGTGCTAGAAGACAATGAAAACTCGCGTTTTGTGCGAGAAGGTTCATTGGCTGCTAGCGCCCTAAAGGTCGCCGCGGAGGCACCTGACGACGCAGAAAAACCAGAGAGTGCTTCGCCTTGCTGGAGCGCCCAATCTCCGACAAATCGCTCGAGCCACCCGATCGCTACGGGAGTTCCTTTCTTGCCAACGACACATCGTGCCTCGCATTGGGTCTCTTGAGGACAGACACGGCCGCAGACGGCAGGCAGGGGGTTGGATTCCCTGAGAATCGAATAGGCCCTATGAAGATCCCCCTCGACGATCTTTTTGATAAAGCCGGGGATATCAATCTCAACGGGACAGCCCTGGATACAAAACGGTTTTTTGCAGAAGAGACACCGCGTCGCCTCTTCCTGGGCCTCTTCGAACGTATAACCGCAGTTGACCTCTTCAAAGAGGAGACGTCGGGCATCGATCGGGAGTTCCGGCATCGGGATCCGGTTCGGGTTTAATTTTTTTGTTTCCCGATTCATCTCGACCCTCCTTGGGTGAGCGGAGGCTGCCTCTCATGATAGGCCTTCAGGCATCTTTGCTCTTCATTGAAGAATCGGATTTGCCGGGTCTTCAGTTCTTTGAAATCAACCAGGTGACCATTCATGTCCGGTCCATCGACACAGGCAAAAAGAATTTTGTCGCCAACCTTCACACGACACGAACCACACATTCCGATCCCATCCACCATGATCGGATTCATCGAGACGAACGTCGGTATTTCCCAGGGGCGGGTTGTTTCGGCGACCGCCTGCATCATTCCGATCGGGCCGATCGCGAGGACCTCTTCAATCGGGGTTTCCTCGGAAAGGATTTTTTTCAGACCATCAATCACCGTCCCCTTTTCTCCTGAGGAACCGTCTTCGGTCATCAAAACGAGTTGGTGGGCGAGTTTTTCAAATCGAGCTTTCCAGAAAATCTCTCCCATTGTCCTGAAACCGACGATGACGGTGACATAACTTCCGGTCTCTCGGAATTCCCTCAGGATAGGCAAAAGTGGGGCGATGCCGATCCCTCCCCCGACGAGGACGACATGGTTGAGTGGCTCGACCAGGCTTGGTGTCCCCAACGGTCCGACCAGATCAAGAAAGGTCGCTCCTTCAGCATAGGTCGACATCTCCTCGGTCGTTTTTCCGACTACCTTGACGACAAGCGTGATCGTTCCTTTTTCCCGATCAAAATCCGCGATGGTGAGCGGGATCCTTTCCCCATAGGAGTTGAGGTGGACCATGACAAACTGGCCTGCCCTTGCCGCATGAGCAATATCAGGTGCCAAGACCTCCCAAAGGAATGTTGTTGGGGAAAAGACCTCTTTTTTCAATATTGTATACATCAATGAGGATACTCAGCGTATTCAGGGAAAAGAGGTATGATCGGTATCAGGTTTCGGACTGCGCAAGGTCACACTTCCTCTGCCTTTTCCGACCAGGGCTCGATTTTTTCTGCCTCCTGGCAGATGGTGTAGAGACCGCAGAGATCGGTGACGAACATATCTTTCCGGATCATTTCATGAAGTGCCCTCTGAAGGCCCAATCGGAGATCGATGAAGGAACCCCGAAAACCTTGTTTCAAGGCGACCTGATAGGCGGCATCGGCCAGATGTGAGAGAAACTCCTCTGGCGAGATCTCGAATTTGACGTGGAGGCCCGGCATAAAATCACCCCCTTTTGATAAGTAAACCTTTTTGCCCTACGAAGGGATGATCTGTATCATATCTACCTAAGGCCTTATTGGACGATAATATTGATGGAGGGTCTTCGCTTGCCACGATCTTGGCGTCAGGGTGTCTTTTTCAGAGGGTTAGTCTTTTTTTTTCTTCTTTTTCTTCTTTTTGGATGTGCCAAAAAGAAGCCCCATTCCCGTGATGTTTCTGATCTTACCCCCAGCATTTCTCCGGACGGAAATATCGCAGAACCTCTTCCCCTTTTTCCCCATCCGCAGGGGTGGAAAGAACCAGCCTCTCATGGGAGTGGCAAGGAGCGGTACGGACTTCCGGCCTGTCTCAAGTGTCATAAGGTCAGTTCGACGACCAACGAGAGAACACCGACATGTCAGGGCTGTCATCCCCTTTACCCGCATGAGGCTGACTGGAAATCGAAAGAGAGACACGGGACTTGGGTCAGAACCAATGACCGCCTTTCATGTGCGACTCAATGTCACGGGACCGATCTCTCGGGCGGATTGACCAAGGTTTCCTGCACAAAGTGTCACGAAGTCTATCCCCATTCTTCCGAATGGAAGGGGGCTAATTTTCACGGAGAGTTTGCGAAAGGGGAAGGGAAGGATCTCTGCCGGTCTTGTCATGGAGAGGATCTGAAAGGGGGGTCGAGCGGGACCAGTTGTTTCAAGTGTCATGCGATCTATCCCCATGAAGTCGGTTGGGGAGAAAAGACCAAGCATGCCCCTTATGTTCTGGATAATGGGAGGGAAGGATGTACGACACAATGCCATGGAGCTGATCTGAATGGAGGACTTTCGCAGATCGCCTGCAATCGTTGTCATACCCTCTATCCGCATGGGGAAGGGTGGCAGACGCAGCATGGTCCCACCTCATTGGAGCTTGGTCGCACCGCCTGTCAGGGGTGTCATGGAGAGCGGGGAGAGAGACTAGTTGCCGGGAAAAATTGCACCACCTGTCATGCCGATTATCCCCATCCGGCGAGTGCTACTTGGATCCCTTTTTCAGGAGGGCATGGAGAGCGTGTTCGTGTGACCTATCAGGGGGAGACAGAAAAATGCCAGCTCTGTCATGGAGCCGATCTCAAAAAGGTTCTCAAGGGACAAAACTGTTTCTCCTGCCATCCCTCATTTGCCGGTTCTCATCCCTCCGGATGGCGTGAATTTGAAGGACATGGATCCTATGCGCTTCCTGTCCTGATGCGTAACGAATGCAGGACTTGTCATTCCCTGACCTCTGATTCGTCTCCACGAGGGAATCGACGCTGCGGGGAGTGCCATAACCCCTTTCCGCATCCTGAGGGATGGCGTCGTGAGCAAGGGCAGCCGCAACTCCATGGCGACTTTGTCCAGGAAAACGGACGTGCAACCTGCGGGACTGCGCGGTGTCACGGGGTGAATCTGATCCCGGACCTTCAGCGGACACGTGGGGCGAATTGTAATGAATGCCACAGTGGCTTCCCGGAGACCCACAGTCAGGACAACTGGCGTGGGGCCGCAGGACATGGTGCTGTTGTCTTGAGGGATGGGTTTAACAATTGTATGACCTGTCATAACCGGGAGATAGCGGGGACCGCTGCGGCGCGTCCCTGCCTGCAGTGCCATCTCTACCCGCATGAATTATTGCCGAACTGGGAAACGACGGAGCACGGGCCGTTCGCGATCAGCGATGCGAATCGTCAGTTGCGTTGTGCCGGCTGTCATGGGACCGATTTTCAGAGGGAATTTGATGGGCGTAATTGCTATTCCTGTCATACCAATTTCCCGCATCGGTCCGGCTGGACGGAATATGAGGTGGGGACAGAGACCTGGACGGAGCAGGAGTGTGACGGCGCTGATGAACCGACTTGTTGGGATGTTGAGCGGAGCCGGGCAGCAAATTTTCCAAGCCCCCATGCGGCGGAGTATCTGGAACAACAGGATAATGATTTCCCCGATTCGTTTAACAGGTGCTCGCTCTGTCATGGAACCAACTATGCCGGTGGTAATTCCGGCCGATCCTGTTCCGGTTCAGGGTGTCACGAAAACTATCCGCATCAACTTGTTACGGACTGGAAGACCGATCAGGGAGGGGAGCATACGACCGCCTATTTGGACGGTGTTCGGGGTTTAAGGAGTAGCTGCACACGGTGTCATTTGAATTTCGGTGCAGGCCCCGATGGACGCGCAACCTCCTGCGGTTCTGCTGCCTGCCATCCGAACTACCCGCATCTGCGGTCGCCTGATGTTTCTGAGGATCAGGATTGGGTTACGGGCAGTAGTAGCGCCCGTCACGGAGATAGGTTCAATGCCAGCCGGGTTGGGTGTCGAAGTTGTCACGGGGACGATTACGGAGGGGGGATCTCGACAATCTCCTGTTACACCTGTCACCCGAGTTATCCCCATTCATCATCAACGTGGTGGCGGGGATCGGGGCATGGTGTGTCCTATTCAAGTCGCTTCACGTCAGCCACTTGGGGTGAGGCGGATTGCGGCGGATGTCATGACGGTTCTCCCACTGCCTTCAATGAGACACAGACACGTGCGACACTCGTCTCCCGATCCTATTGTTATATGTGTCACCAGAACTATCCCCATGTCGGTTATGAGCAAATCGTCACAAGCGGAGATCCGCCAACGGCACGGACCACTTCTTACAATTGGGAACCGGTCGTCAGTTCGACCTGTGGTTCCCGAACGGCTGCCAACTTCGGTCACGTGCTCTACTTACTCGATAACAATATTGATAGCGTTGCCAGAGGCGGCTGTGGGAGCGACGGTTCCTGCCATACCAATGGGAACCGCTCTTATCGAACAGAGAGCACATGTGGCGGTGTCTGTCACAGCAGCAGTCGTCCCTTCCCACCGGAACTCCCTGACTGCAATCCCCCTGGGAATGACCAGGTTGCTAGTGGTCCACCGGCCGTTTCCTCAACGATACCGACGAATGGGGCGACGGGAGTTGCGTTGGGAACACCCTTCTCGCCGACAACCATCAGAATTACATTCAGTGAGCCGATGTTGCGCAGCACAATAGCGCCTCCAGTCGAAAACAGTTTTGTTGTGGAAAAGGTTTCGGATGGAAGTCGGGTGGCAGGGCGTGTCGCTTGCAGTGCCGACTGGTGTCTGACGGCGACCTTTTCACCGGAGACCCCGCTGCAACCGAACACCCAATATCGAGGAAGGATTACCACGGTGGTGACAGACTGGGGCGGCACGCCGCTAGCGACAGATTATCGCTGGACCTTTACGACCCTGACCCCAGACACGACTCGGCCGATTGTGAATTCGACGGTACCCACGAACGGCGCGACTGATGTTTTGACATCGACCACAATCATCACAGTTAATTTTAATGAGGCGATGATTCGGGCGAGTGTCGAGTCTTCCGGCGTCTTCACCCTTTCAAGAAGGAATTGGAATAGTAGAACCCGGAGATGGGAGTGGTTAAGTGTCAGTGGAAACGTCCATTGCCGGACGGCGACATGCCAGGCGGTTGATTTTACGATTGCCACCAATGCCCGGCCACTTCGTGAGGAGACGGTCTATCGGGCAACAGTCACAACGAATGCACAAGATCTTGCCGGAAATCGATTGGCGACAAATCATGTATGGACATTCACGACAGAGGGGTTTGAATAACGTGGTTGAGCGTGCCTTATTATTCATCTCCCTTTTTCTCTTCTCAGCCCCTGTTTGGGGAAGTCCGTTCCATCTGAATACAACTCTTTTGAGTCAAGTTCGTCAGAATGATAAAAACGAGACGGAGATCCCCCTCAATGGCTATCTGGGTATGGGACTGAGAAGGCCGGACGGAAGATTTTCTGGCGAATCAGATATGCGCTTCTTCCGGGATCTCGATCGTTCCTTGGATGATTATGATCTCTATCAAACAGTTCTCCATGTCAGGCCTCGTGAATCGTTTCAGATCGATTTTGGTCGACAATTTTTAAATCCCGGTTTTTCGACAGGGATTATCGATGGGTTGCAGTTAACACTCAATCCGACAGAGAATTTTCGTATCGGAACCTACGGTGGAATTCCGAGACGCGTGGAAGAGGGGGATTTTCACCATCATGACCAACTCCTCTCCGGGCTTTTTCTGGATTGGCAAAATGGATCAGGATTTCAGGCGCGATTATCAACCGCCTGGCAGAAAAATGATTGGGGAGAGACCGATCTGGGGAGAAACGACGAGATCCGGGTCGGTTCATCACTCTCCTACCTCTTTTCCGGATCGATGAGGCCGCTCATTTCAGGACTTGTTGAGTATGAGACCGGATCGAAGACACTAGAGACGGGGACCCTTGGCGTTGATATGGCTCCTTTCTCTATTGTTTCGATCGGGATCGAAGGGAATTATTTCAATGCGAATCGGGAGTCGACACGGCGGTCGATCTTGAGTCTTTTTTCCGAAGGGGAACTAATCACCGGTCGGTTTTCTTCGAACTGGATACTCATTAAAAATTTTCTCGACCTTACCCAAAGTTATTCCTACCAATGGATGGAGGTTCGCGAGGCGGATCATCGGCGGGCCCATCTGCTCGAAATAGGTTTCCCTTTTTCTCTTGAAAATCTTGAGCTCGATTTTGGCCCTCAATATTCTTTTGCAAAGAGTTTCGGTGGCGATGTCCATGGGATCCGTTTTTTTGTCTACAAGACACTCCTGAAAAAGGGATACGGAGAATTGTCGTTTGATTATGCCACGTACGACAAGATTACGAGTGATAATGACAGCGCCTTTTCGACGATTGTCTGGACAGGTTATGAGTTTCCGCACAACCTCCGGCTTTCTATCGGTGGGGAGTACAATCGGAACAATCTTTTGGAACGGGATGTGAGGGGATCACTAAAATTGGAGTACCGCTATGGGTCGATCCTATAAAATCATTTTTGCGCTAAGCCTCCTGTTTTTGATTCCGATGAAGGTTGAGGCGAAGAAAAAACACCCCTTTGATCTCTACGATCACGAGATGCATACCGGGATTTTTGAGGCGGCGTCGGTTGCCTGCGAGACCTGCCATGCCGATCCAGAGTCCTTTGGTGATCGGAACAAGGTCAACAAGGAAGGATGTCATCTTTGCCACAACAGCCCGAAGCCAATCCTCGATGTCAAAAAGCCGTGCGTGACCTGTCATCTCGAGGGACCACCGAAGCCGAAGAGTCATCGGCTCGATTGGAAGGCGAGACACCAGATCTCTGCCAAACAGAATCCGAAGGAGTGTGAAACCTGTCACACAAATAAACGGTTTTGTGTCGACTGTCACAGCCGACGGGATACCGTTCAGCAACGGATGCATCGTCGAAACTTCCGTTTTTTTCATTCGGTCGAGGCGCGCGCGAATCCGAGGAAGTGTGATGCCTGTCATACAATCAATTACTGTCAGGAGTGTCATTCAGGAAGAGGGAGTTCTAAACGATGATAATAATCTTCGGTTTGTTGTTCTTCATCTCCTGCGGGAGTGTCGTCAATCAGGGGGAAAATTACGGAAACCTGTTGGATTCACCGGAAGGGCTTGCTCTTACAGAATCGGAGCATGAGATCGGTTGGGGACGGAGCGACTGCACCACCTGTCATAATCTGGATAACATCCACTTGATCGATCGTACCGGCGGGCTTGTGGATATTGAGGTGGTACACGATCATGCCCTTCAAGAAGGGGTTTCTGGTTGTGCCGCTTGTCATGGAACGAATGGGGCGCCATAAATTCTGTCGACTCCTTTAATATTTGTGATAATAGAATCCAAACCAAAAGGGGGACAATCTATGATGGAACATATGGCTTGTATGCACGGTTCGCATCTTCATCTGCATGCCGCTTTGGCCCTTCAGTTCATCGCCTTGGTCTCAGGTGTCCTGCTCCTGAACAAGGCCTGTGGCGAAGGGTTTTTCTGTAAAAAAACTGGAAAGATCATCGGTGGTCTTGTGACCATCGCCTCGATTCTTTCGATCCTCTGCAGCGCCTATCTGGGGATCAAAGGTTGCTGCGATCGCGATAAGATGAAGGGGTGGCATCATCCGGTGATTGAAGCTCCTGCGGAGCCAGGAACGCCAGCACAATAATTCAGCCATTATTTTTTCAGGGACTGAATATAGCCCAAAAGATTATTTAGTTCCCCCCTGTCAAATCGAGGCCAGGGGATCTCTTTTTCCTGCATGACTGAATGCATGAAGGGGGTGTGATTCCACATCGCTGCCACCATATCGATTGACGAGGAGGATTTTTGACTGACCGAAAGATCGGGACCAGCCCCCTGGATTCCTCCACCGAGCGAGTGACAGGTACTGCATTGTTTTTCTGCAAAGAGCTTTCGCCCGGCTGTTAAATCTGGCGGGGAATCAAAATAGTTGAGAAAGTAGATATAGGCGACGAGGTCGGCGATCTCCCTTTCGGTGAAGTGAGGCGCCTCCAGACCCTTTTCACTGAAACGTGAGAACATTTGCGGGGCATGGTTCCAGAGTCGGGAGACTGTTTGAGTAAGGCTCACCTGCAGTCCAAGGGTTGGATCCGCCAAATTCGGTACGGTTCTGTCGTCATGACCGCCGTGGCACTGGGGGCACCCCTTGCTCCGAAAGACCTTTTTCCCCTCATTCGGGTTTCCGGGGGATCCATACATCGCCACTGACTCAGTCCGTGCCGTTTCCCTCAGGAAGGCGACGAGGTCCATCATCTCCATTCCCTCAAACCGTGGCCAAGGGATTCCTTGCCGTGACATCTGCGTCCACATCCGGGGGCCGTGATTCCAGAGTGTCTTGGCAAGATAAATCGGCGTCATCCCTCGCGGGAATGAAGAGGGATCGGTATGGCAACGGATACATTGGCGATCCTTGAAGAGACTCTTTCCGCTTGTCGAGTTTCCCGGTTCATCGAAATAGTTTACATAATAGAGAAAGGCGATCAGGCTCTCAATCTCGGTGCCGGTCAGATGGGGTCGAATGATCTTCATCTCCCGCATCTTGTTTCCCATCGTTTGGGCGTTGTTTAACATCGCGCTCGCAACATCCAAACGCGAGCCTTTCAAGTTGATCTTCCCCAGGTCATGACCGACACGACCTCCTTGACCGAGGATTGAGTGACATTTCGAACATCCTTTTTCAGAAAAGAGCCGGTCTCCCTGCACGGGAGACTGCGGGAAATTTTGTTGTGCAGACACCAATCCGTGAGATGCCACAATAAAAAACATGCTGACGAGAAAAATCCTCATTCCGATTTCCCTCCCATTCCTGGAAGATACCCCTTAACCCTCTCATGAACTTCTCGAAGAGAGGACTCGCGCCCTTCCTCGATCTCCCAGATAGAAACGATCGGGAAGATCTTCGTAAAGGTCATATACAGGAGGATAAAGGCGGCAAAACATCCGGCGGTGATTGCGAGTTCAGTGAGCGTTGGATAATAGGTCCCCCTCGCATAAGGGAGACGTGGGTTGACGAGCGATGGGACGACGATCGTGAAACGCTCCAGCCACATTCCGATCGTTACGGCAATGGAGGCAATGACCGTCCCCTTGACCGTGCGCGTCCTCCGGTTGGCAAGGATCACAAACGGGATCACGAAACAGCAGGCGACCATCGTCCAGAAATAGAGGGCGTAGGGGCCGGTGATCTTGGACATGAAGATCTGCATCTCCAGAGGTTCACTGCCGTAGAAGACGGTCAGATACTCGCAAAAGGTGAAGTAAAACCAGAGGAGCGCCATCACAAGGAGGAGGATGCCGAGGTAATTAAAATGGATCTCCTTCAAGTACTCCTCCAGATGGTAGACCTTGCGGATGATTGCCATCGCAATCATGAGGGCGGCGATTCCGGAGAAGATCGCCCCAACGACGAAGTAGGGGCCAAAGATGGCAGAGTGCCACATCGGCTGAATCGTCATGGAAAAGACGTAGCTCACCACAGTGTGGACGGAGACCGCGATCGGGATGACAACAATCGCCATAATCGAAATCAATCTTTCAAGGATTTTCTTCTGCCGGGGTGTTTCTTGCCAGCCGAGGGCGAGCAGGCGATAAAATCCTTTCCACTTGGTTCCATGGTCACGGAGTCGTGCAATGTCGGGGATCAGCGGGAGATAGAGATAGATCGTCGAAGCGGTCAGATAGCAGGTGATGCTTGTGACATCCCACAGGAGGGGGGAGGTGAAGTGCGGATGTTTGAGCACGTTCAGCATCCGATCCGGCCGACCCAAATCGATTAGGATATTACCCACACCAAAAAGGAGGACCATGACAGTGATGACCTCGGCCGATCGAGTGATGGCCCGTCTCCACTCCGCTTGGGAAATTCGGAGGATTGCCGAGATGAGTGTCCCTGCGTGGGATATACCGATGAAGAAAACAAAATTGGTAATATAGATCCCCCAATAGGTTGGTCGCGAAAGGCCGGTGACTCCAAGACCGCCGTAGAATTGTTTCAGATAGGCCAGGAAGCCGATAAACCAGATGGAAAAGAGGATTCCGGCGGTGATCCAAAATCGCTTTGTGGTCTGTTCCACAGGTTTGAGAAGAATTCTATCCTGTTCGCTGACCTTCATTTAGTCGCCTCCTCCTTCCGAAAGATAGATCACCTTGGGTTCCGTGCCGAGATCCTCCATCAGGCGAAAGGCACGACGGCTTCGAACCAGCTTTGAGACCTCGCTCTCGGGATCGTCGAGGTCTCCGAAGATCATCGCCTGTGAAGGACAGATTTCCACGCAAGCAGGTATGTAGTCCTCCGGGATCATTTCGCGCCTTTCCACGCGGGCCTTTTCACGTCCCTTTTGGAGGCGGTGGGTGCAGAGTGTACACTTTTCGACGACCCCCTTGGGACGAACCGACACATCCCGATTCCGGATTGGTTTCATCTCCTCCGGCCAGACCGGTTTTCGCCAGTTAAACTCGCGTACGGTATAGGGGCAGGCGGTCGTGCAGTAGCGACAGCCGATACAGCGGGCAAAAATCTGACCGACAATTCCCTCCTCACTCTTATACGTTGCACTCACGGGACAGACCTTCGTGCAGGGGGGGTTATCACAGTGAAGACAGGGCAACGGGAAGAGCCTCATCCGGAAATGGGGAAATGTCCCCTCGAAGGTTGGAAGGACGCGGATCCAGTGGATGGAACGTCCTTGCTCATGGATTTCCTGGTTCGGTGGGGCGACATTATTTTCCGATTGGCAGGCAACGACACAGGCCTGACAGGCGCTGCACTTGTCCAAGTCTATAACCATTCCCCACCTTGTCATATTTACACCTTGTAAACCTTTACACGCGTCATTTTTCCCCGAGGCATCTCCGCCGTTTCCGCCTCCTGGATGGCACGGGGATTTGACCCGATCCCCTTGGCCCATTGTCCCATTGCCGTGTGTCCGAATCCGAGGGGGACACCGACCACAACCGGATCCGTCCCTTCATAAAGTCTGGCGATTCCGCGAATCCTGCCATTGGAGGATTCGACCCAAATTTCGTCGTTCTCATCGATCTTTAACTGGCCCGCCGTTTTTGGATTTAGTTCGAACCAGGTCTTCCAGCCGATCTGAAGATGGGGACCGGCGATGTCGGCCAGCCAGGCCTGATTCGCGTTTCTCCCGCCGGTCATCGTCATGAGGGGATAACTGACCAGGGAAAGGGGGAAATCCTCCTGAATGCGCGGGGGGATCGTCGGAAGATCCTTCAGGGCCGGGAATTCAAATTTTCCCGATTGATTCGGAAAAACGCGGGCCCAATCTTCGTAGAAATAGACCGGATCCCACCAGCCCCCCTTCTCCCGGAGCATTTTTTGAAACTCCTCCAGGTTGCTGTAGGAAGGGGAACGCCAGCCACCGCGTGAGAGGAAGGAGGTCCAGGTTGACTCAAATTCGGTACCAAACAGATCTCCCTTTTGCGATTCGAAGAGCTGTTGCATCTTTTCCCAGAGGGCTGTTTCGAAATCCTTCCATGGAAGTGCCTTGGAGACAGGGTCCCCCAGTTTGCGTGACAGTTCTAGCAGGGTGTCGCCTGCATGTCGTGTGTCGTAGAGCGGGGGTCGGACCGGGGCGGAGAGGCCGACGATCGGAAAACCTTGTATTGTGGAGGTCGGGTGGTCCTGCCACCTCTCCAGATAGGTGTGATCCGGGAGGATGAGGTCGCAGAAGTTCGTGGTTTCATCGAGAAACGGGGAGAAGCTGACGAGGAGCGGGATCTTGTTAAAAATTTCGCGGAGCCTTTCAGGTTGCGGATTCGAAAAGAGCGGATTGGTGTAATAAAAGAAGAGGACCTCCAACCCCAATTCTTCGAGGGCGGCCAGGTCTTTTCCTGCAGGTGGAAGAGCTCCTGTATCCGCTTGGCGCGGGATCAGGACACCCCCAGGGATGTTGATGCTTCCCACTAGGGCATTCAAGGTATGAATGGCGATCTGGTCTCTTGGGTCGAGGCGGGCTGAGACCGCCAAGGCCGGTTTTGTGGCAGCAAATTCACGGGCCAGTCGGATGATAGTATCGATCGGGACACCGGTCACCTCCGAGATTGTTTGGTGGGAGTAGTTTTCCAGGACAAGATTTTTGAACTGGCTGAACCCGGCAGTATGTTCTCCCAGATAGTAACCGTCATAGAGATCCTCCTTCAGGATGACATGGATGACGCCTAAGGCGAGCCATCCCTCAGTCCCCGGATGGACCGGGATCCATTCATCTGCCTTGGCGGCGGTTGTTGAAAGACGGCTCTCAACTTGTATCACCCGTCCGCGATAGGCGGTGTTGCCGCGTCGCAGATTTGCCCAACCCCGGAGATTCTCAACCGGTGAACTTCCTGCCTCCAGGAGCGGCGCCGAGAAGGAAAGGAGGAAGCGTGTCCTTTCCAGATCCCATTTCGGTTCGACCCGGATTCCATGGGTCTTTTCGAGCGCCTCGATTGGTCCCTGCCATGGCGCAAAGCTGTTATCGATATAATTGGGGGATCCATACGCCTCCAGAAATCTTCCAAACAGGGTTCGCATCAATCCGTGATAGCGCCCCCCCATCACGGCGACCTTGTCGGTCTCTTTTTTCTCGCGGAGGCGGTTCAATTCCTTCACAACGGGTGCGAGCGCCTCTTCCCAAGTGATCTTTTCCCATTTCCCCTCACCGCGTCCCCCAACACGCCGCATCGGGCCGCGCAATCGATCCGGGTCGTAAAAGGACAGAAGACCGGCAACTCCCTTAGGGCAAAGGGTCTTGTGGTTGATCGGATGAAGGGGATTTCCCGTAATGGAAACGGGCCACGAGCCGATCATTCGGACACGAATACCGCAGGCACCTGGACATTGTTGACAGACCGATGTCACCCAACTCTCCTCCCCACGGGCAAAGGCATCCTCGATCCCCGCCAGTTCGGAGGTCGAGAGGAGGCCTGACTGCCAGGCGAGGAGGATCAGAGAACTGATCCCCGCATCCTTCAAAAATTCTCTACGAGAAATCGTCATAAGTCACCTGTGACATGAGATACAGTCCACAGAGGCTTTTTGCCTCTGATGGCACTCGAGACAATCATCCATGGAAAGATCCTTCGGTGCTGCCGTCGGAGGTCGGTTTCTCTCCCCCATCTTGCCGTGGCACAATTCGCAGGAAATCTTTCCGAAGGTGACATGTCTCTGATGCGAGAAATAGACATGATCCGGCATTCGCGTGAGACGACGCCAGGGGATTTCCCCGCCTTTCTCGGCGTACTCGCGCACCTTCGCCTCCTCAGGCTTTTCGGAGAGCGGTGCGACGTGACATCCCATGCAGATTTCCACGGACGGGAGCATTGCAAAGGCGCTGGTTTCGACCCCAGTATGGCAGTGATTGCATTCCAGTTTTAATTCGGTCACGTGAATTTTGTGGTTGAAGGAGATCGGTTGTGTGACCCGTCGTTTCAGCCGAGGTAGCCCAAGCAAGATGGCGAAAAGGGCGATCGCGGCGATCACCACAAGCAGGGTCTTCCCCTTCAGTTTTTTTTGACTCCAAGACATCCTATTAAAAATAGTGAAAAACAGTGAGAGACAACATGACCCCACTCATCAATCCATATGAGAGATATCATGCCGGAAAGATGGCTAGAGTCCCTTCAGGTATTTGACGACCTCAAGGATCTGTGCGTCATCCAACTTTCCCTTGAAGGACGGCATCTTTCCACCTTGCCCGTCGGTGACGACCTTGGCCAAATCAGTTTCCGCCTTCCCCTTCGTATCGTCAGTGAGATCGAGCGCCTTCAGTTCGACCTTCATCCCCTTGGCGATCGGTTCGCTTCCCTTGGCATCGATGCCGTGGCATGCCTTGCACTTCGTTTCGAATGTCGCCTTTCCATCTGCCATCAGTGGCGAATTCATGAGGGCCACAAGGCTTGCGATGGTGATGAGAAGACCAGAGATTTTTAACATGTGTCCTCCTTGTTTAGCGTGCCTCGGACTTAGGAGAAAGAGAGGGGAAAAGCTATATGACGCTCATCATATCAGGGAGATCATCCCGAGACTGTCAGTGAATGCTCTCGAGATAGGCGACGACAAGGAGTGATGTGATTACAAGGATTGAAAGAATCATGATTAAACGTCGTTTCGAATTCAGTGTCATGCCATCGCCTCCCAGATTGTCAGAACGATTAATGTCAAGACAGCGACCACGCCGAGCCAGACGGAGATATCTTTATCTGGAAATCTCTTCACGAGGATCCGATCGATAAACGGCCAGAATATCAGGAGCATGTAAGCGACTCCCGTTCCGAGGACACCGACCTGCAGGCTCGTCAGCTTCAGCCATCGAAAGGTAAAGTAAAAGTACCACTCCGGTTTGATATGTTCCGGTGTCAGAAAGGGATCGGCTGGGGGTCCCAGGCTGGCCGGGAAAAACACCACAAGAAAGGTAAGGAGGAGGGTAAGACACATCGCAATGATCGTTTCCATCAGGAAATGATTTGGGAAAAAGGGAAAATGTTTCTCTGGTTTGCCCTTATCCTCTTCAAAAACAAACTCGGTGACTCCCAGAAGACGGATCAGCGTGATATGAATGACAAGGAGGAGTGTGAGCGCCAATGGAAGCAGCATGGTGTGGAAGACGAAGAATCGGGTCAAGGTGTTCTCTTCGACACTATCTCCACCTCTCATGAACCGTCCTAGATAGTCGCCGATCAATGGGACATTTTGTGTGATGTTGGCAGCGACCGTCGCCCCCCAATAAGAGAGTTGTTCGTAGATCAGCGAATAACCGGTGAAACCGAAAATCAGTGTGCACCCGAGGATCCCGCAGCCAATCATCCAGTTCAACTCGCGAGGCCTCCGATAGGCCCCGGTGAAGAAGACTCGGAAGACATGGAGGATCACGGCGACAATCATCAGATTCGCAGACCACTTGTGGACGCTCCGGATGATCCAGCCAAAATTGATATCATAGGTGATGTGGCGGACACTCTCGTAGGCATGTCCCGGTTCCGGGACATAATAGAAGGTAAGAAGGATTCCGGTGATCACCTGGATGATGAAGAGATAAGCCGGAGTCCCGCCAAGGGCGAACCACCATCGTTTCAGATGATGGGGGACCGGCTCGCTGGTTACCTTCGTGAAAAATTCTCCGGGAACCGGAGCCGAGGTCTCGAGCCATTCTTTTATATTTTGCAGGGCCTTTTTCATTAACTATTCCTCAAAAGTTTTCAGGAGTTTTACCAAAAAGACAATCAGAATGATCAGAAATCCTCCGACGGCCGTTCCCGTCCACCATCGAAAATGGATTTTTTTTCGAAGGAGCATTGTTTCTTGTTTCATCGTTTCGAGGCTTGTGAGGGCGCCTCGAGTCTTTTCCTGAATCTCTTCGACATCCAGTGTGTGTGTCATCTGATGCAGGGAGTTTCGCTCCGAAAAAAGTTTCTCTTCCAATTTCTTGATCGGCATCCCCCGTTTGTTCAGATGGGTCAGTTCCTTCTTCATCTCTTGTAACGCCACCTCGGCCGAGACGAAGGCCCGTTTTATTTTTTGGCCGTTTTCGAACGAGTGGCAGGAACCGCAGAGATCCTCTTGAATCAGATCGAAAGAGGCGCGTTGGACGTTATGGCTCTGATGGCAGGTAACGCAATTCGGACCATTGCCATTCAAGAACGCACGGTAATGGGGGCTCTTTTTATAATTTTCAACAACACCGACATGGCACTTGCCACAGAAATCGGGGATCTGCGCCGGTTTTGGGGCACCGACGAATCCCCTCTCGGGATTCATCGCCTCCGCCGCATCGTTTGGATCTCCTCCATGACACCCCTCACAGTTATTTCCCATTTCGTGGTGGATACTCTTTTCCCAAAGCGCAACCGGCTCCGACATCGGTCCGCCTAGTTCAGCATGGCAGGAGATGCAGACACTGACTTTTTCTTGGGAGGGCCCTTCCGCGGCAAGATCCGTGGCAGATAAAGAAAGCAGCATGAAGAGAATCAGGAGACCCATACTTCATCCTCTTTCTCTTCCAGAGTTAGCTTCTCCAACCCCTTCGGTGGCGGGCCGGAGATTACATTCCCCTCCACATCAAACTTCGCCCCATGACAGGGACAGACAAACTCATTCTTGTCCCCCTCCCACTTTACAAGACAGCCGAGATGAGAGCAGACGAGGGAATACGCGGCGTAACCCTTGCTTCCGTTGATCACCACAGCAGGGCCGCCACGGACATGGAACCGCTTCATCCCTCCGAGAGGGAGCTCGGCTATCGGAATCTTGACAATGTCACCCCCTTTTTTTCGGGAAGGGGGGATAAGGTAAGAAAAGACGGATGAGAAGATGCCGAGGGAAAAAATCGCCCCCATGAAGCCGATACAAATTTCCAGAAAGCCGCGCCGTGTCGGTTTGATCTCTTCTACAGCCATCGTTTACTTGCCTCGCCCGGTGGGGAGTACCACCTTTTCCCTTCCCAATTCCATATGCATTTCTGTTTCCTGAATCAAACGCGGCTGGTAGAGATAATAAACCGAGGTCTCGACCTCCAAAGGACGATCCGAAGGGGCAAAAAAAGTGAAATGCTCCTCCCGGGTTTCACCTGGCTTCAAGCGGTTATCTTGAAGTATCTTATCGGCGTCCAGGAAGACATCGGAGTCCTTCGTGATTTTTTCTCCTTTAGGATTGAGAAGGATCTTCTGAAAAACCCTTTCTTCCGAGTAGACAGAGGTCCCGCCGGCTTGGACTTTTAAGGAAAGAACCAACCGCCTTGTCGGCATTCCTGTAGGAACCTTATGGCCTGAACCGACATTAACAAGACGGACGACGCCGTGAATCTTTTCGCCGGAGCGTTTCATCTCCACGATCTTCACGGTGACTGCCTTTTTGACCTGCTCGATGGAATGTCCCCCGACCGCCTCGTGACTGTTGATATAGATTTCCTTTACCGGTTTGACACGGGGTGGGACCGGCAGACCCTGAATAGGTGGCATGTGGCAAGACTGGCAGTCCTTTCCTTCTCGGGCCTGCTGGCTCCCCTTCCACTCTGAGAAGGTTTCGAGTATCGGTACCCCTTTTTCATTTTTGTATTCATGACAACCGGCACAGAAGGCCGATTGTTCAAAATGGGGCGCAAACCCGATCCCATGAAACGGCGATTCGATATCTTTCAGCGGTCCCCATTTCTTTTTGTCTTTTTCGATGACAAAAGGATCCGGCTCATTCAGGCGCACCTCTTTCACGCTATGACAAAAATCGCAGGTGATCCCTTCTGAATTCAGGGGATCGTCCAGATCATATTTTTTTGTGATGCGTGTGGTTGGGGAATGACAGGAAAGGCAGAGTGCGTCACTCTTCCCCGCCGTCCGTTGTGAGGCCTCCAAAAAGATTGGATAAAAAATTGGATCCTTGACCGCATTGGCATGCATCGATTCTTTCCAGCCTTGGTAGATCGCCTCATGGCATTCGCCACAAATCTTGGCAGAGGTAAAACCTTTCTCGGCGAGTTTTGGGTAAGAGGTTCCAGCCCACGTGGGAGCTGAGATCAGAAATGTAAGGGCAACGAAAATACTTTTCAATGGCTCCTCCGAGCATGAGGTTTGTGACATTTGGAACAGTTTCCTTCCGGGAATTTTTCATGCCCTGACTTTATTTTGCTGTGGCACACAAGACAGGTCTCGCGGTCCGGTTTGAGTTCTTCTTTATTCGCCAAAAAGGAGTGACAATCGGTGCAGTGCACGAAAGCCATTTTTCCCCAGGCCCCTTCTGCCTTGTCAGAGTGACAATTGACGCAGATGTCGACGGGTCGCAAGAATTCATGAAGTCCCCCCATGTGGCAGTCAAGACAATCGATACCCGCCTTTTCGAAGTGAACTTTATGCCCCGCGGTTTCTCCTATTAATTTCCATTGCGGATCATCACTCAAATGGCACTGGGCACAGACCTTATGATCAAGTGTCGGGTGATGGACGACCTGATCGGGACGTTTTGTCAGGTAGAACCAAACCTGATGGAGGCTGGCCCCCAAGGTTTGCTGATGACATCGATGACAGGTGACCAGGTGGTGTGGTGACGTGGACCATTTCTGAAAAGGTTCTTGCATGATATGACACGACTGGCAAAATCGGGCATCATGTTGAATGTAGTCGTAGGAACGGTAAATCGCTGCGCCACCAAGAAGCATGAGAGTGATCCCCACGACTAAGAACACCGTTCCGCGGCGGCTCAAATGCTGAAATGCCGCGCGAAGAGTTCTCATTTTTATCTACTTGAGACTATTTGCGTAATCAACAACCGCCTTGATCTCTTCGGGGGTCAACTTTCCCTCATAGGCGGGCATCTTGGGTGGCTTCCCTTTTTTGATCCCTTCTTCTGTAAACTTCACCCCGGCGACCTTTTTCCCATCCACCCCGTGACACATGACGCACTTCTTGCCAAAGAGCGCCTTTCCATCTTGTGCGATGGCTGGCAGTATCGATGAGAGAAGCATTATTCCGACGACGATGAAACCGCTTAAGATTTTCATGGTTCCCTCCTCTTTTGGATTTTTCCTATAAAGTTTTTTCCTTTTTGTCTCCATGATTTTCATCATGACGAAGATAAGGTTCCCATCAACGCATTCACCATCCCCCAGCCGACATCCCCCTCCTTCGCCTTCTTTAAATATTTTTGCCAGGTTTTTTTGGCTTCTTCCGGTTTGTTCTGGCCATTTAACTGGATAAGTCCTTTAAAGGCGAGTCCCTCAAGGTTTTGAGGATCTTTTGCGAGTGCCTGATCGATCTGGGCGATAGCGCTATCGACCTCTTGCATCGAAAATAAAACCATCCCCATATGGACACGCGACTCGACACTCTCCGGTTTGACCTGAAGAACCTCATGGGTCAGTTGAAAGACCTTTTCATAATCACCGGACTGCAAATAAAGATGTGCGAGACGCTCACGCGAGATGGTATCCTGAGGGGCATTCTTGATTTTTTCTTGCAATTTTTTCGCCTCCCCCTGGGCGTCTCCGCTCAATCCTTGTGAGGCGGTCCTGTTCCTCCCCATTTGTGGATGGGGATCATCCACCCTTGGTTTGATCCCACCCAAGAGGGTGACAGTGACACCGGAGACGAACGCGAGAAAGAAAAGGGTAAGGGCAACACGCGAGAAAAAGCGCGCCTGTGTCGTATTCCCCTTCGCCTTCTCCTTTTTGTCCAGATAGGCCATGAGCAGCGACGCCATGAAAAGTGCAACGACACAGATAAAACCGATCAGTGTTCCTGAAAGGATCATAATTCCTCCTTAGTTGTCGCTTTCTTCTTGCTCACCGCAACGAAAATAAAAATTCCTCCACCCAGAAAGACGAGGATCGGAAGGATCCAGACCATCAGATTCATCCCGACCGGTTTTGGTTTCAGGAGGACCCATTCCCCGTAGCGTTCTTCAAAATATTTCAGGATCTCCTCGTCCGATTTTCCAGCCTGAACCTGTTCACGGACGATCGTCATCATCTCGATTGCGAGGGCGGAAGGGGATTCGGCGATCGGGACCCCGCGGCAGACAGGGCAGCGAAGTTGTTTGCCGATCTGTTCGGCGCGCTCCTCCGGGGTGAGGGGGGATGGAGCGCAAGCGGCCCAAACAAAAAGAAAGGTGCAGAGAATGAGAATTGGCTTCATTGTATCAACCTCAATTTCTCAAAAAGAATTTCAGGCGTCAGCATCCCCGCATGTTTGTAGAGGATAATTCCATTCGCATCAATAAAGAAGGTTTCGGGGACGCCACTCACGCCGTAATCGATCGCGGTTCGAAGCCCCTCATCGATCAGAACAGGGGCTGCCTTTCCATATTCGGCCAAAAAGCCTTTCGCATTCTCAGGTGTGTCTTCGTAGAGTATCGAGTAGAAGAGGATCTTCGAGTCCGAAGATGCCTTCATCGCCTGCCGGATCAATTGATGCTCTCCGAGACAGGGGCCACACCAGGTCGACCAGAAATTGAGAACAACCGATTTCCCTTTCATGGAAGTCAGGGAGATTTTTTCGCCTTCCAGAGAGACGAGTTCAAAAAGAGGGGCCGGTTTATTGACGAGACTCGAAGGGAGTTCCCTCGGATTTCGGGTGAGACTGAAATAGAGGAGGAAAAGGGAGGGGATCAGGATACCAAAAAATATCAGCGCCTTTTTCATAACTCCCTTTTCCTCCCACACACCATCGCCAACAACCCTCCCAACATTGTGATCCCCCCACCGATCCAGATCCAGATCACGGCGGGTGTGATGATGACCTTTAGTGTTGCCTGCGAGCCGTCTTTCTCAAAATTGTTGAGCGTCAAGTAGAGGTCTTCAATCAAGGTCGATCGGATTGCCGGACTTCCGATCGGTTCGCGCGATGTCGGATAAAAATTCATCTGAGGGGTCAGCGTTTCCAGCGATTTTCCGTCTCGCGAAACGTTGACGACCGCCTTGATCTCGAACCTCTGGGGAACTTCATCGCCCCGAATTTCCTTCAGCGTAAGCTGATAACCGCCGACCTCGGTGGTTTCGTCGGGTTTGAGCGTTATCTCTTTTTCCTGATCATAGATGGACGAGATGGCGACGGCGACGATCAGAATCAAGGCCCCGATATGGGCGATGAAACCGCCGTAACGACGGGGGTTGTCATTGAGGAGCGAAAGCTTTGCTGGAATGAATTTCAGAATATTCCCCTCAGCTCGTTTCCAGGAGATCCGAAGGACCTCGATGATCATGATATCGAGCGCCAGTGAGGCGAGCAAGACCAGCAGGAGGATCGCCCAATTTCGGATACCGACAATCAGGAGAATCAGTGTGATTCCCAGTGAGAGGAAGAGGGGGAAACGTGAGGCGCTGAGGATATTTTTAAAATTTCCTCTTTTCCAAGGCGTGACCAATCCAAGGCTCATGAGGAGGGTGATTAAGAGAACGATCGGGACTGTCATCTGATTAAAATAAGGTTCTCCTACCGAGATACGGGTTCCACGGATCGCCTCGACAAGGAGTGGATACCAGGTCCCCAAAAAGACAACGAAGCAGAAACTCAAGAAAAGAAGATTATTAAAGAGGAAGAGAAACTCGAGACTCAAGAAACTTTCGAACTGACCCGGCTGACGAAGATTCTGCGATTTCCAAAGCAGCAGGGCGAGGGAGGCTGAGAGGACAATCCCGATGAAGACGAGAAAATAGGGGCCGATATGGGACTCGGTGAAGGAATGGACGCTATCCAGGACGCCGCTTCGGGTCAGAAAGGTTCCGAGGAGGGTGAGTAGAAAGGTCAGGATTGCGAGCATCAGATTCCAGACCGGCAGCATCTTTCTTTTTTCCTGAACCATGACGGAGTGGACCAGCGCGGTGCCGGCAAGCCACGGCATGAAGCTCGCGTTCTCGACCGGATCCCAGGCCCAGTAACCGCCCCATCCGAGGACCGCGTATGACCACCAGCCGCCGAGGACGATCGCGATCGTCTGGAATGACCAGGCGAAAAGGAGCCAGGGACGTGTGAGGAGCGTCCAAGTGGCGGGGGGGCCTGGCTCGGGTTCCGCCCACCCGTGCTCACCCGTTGCGCGCGGGCGGGCGCCCGACCCTCGCCACCCGCCACTTGGCCCTTCCAACAACGTTGCTACAGCAAACGCAAACGGGACCGTAAATCCGATATAACCAAGGTAGAGACATGGAGGATGAATCGCCATCAACCAGTGATTTTGGAGGAGAGGGTTTGGGCCTGGGCCATTCGCTGGTGTCGGTTGAACCGGGAGAAAGGGGTTCGCTGGCAACGCGAGCAAGATGAAGAAGAAGAGTTCAATCACCAGAAAAACAAGACCGGCCCAAAGGAGCAACCCCTCTTTTCTATCCTTATAAAGGTAGAGACAGGAGGCGGTGTAGGTGGCAAGGATCCAGCCCCAAAAAAGGATCGATCCCTCGAGCGAACTCCAGAGGGAGATCGCGCTGATCCAGCGTGGTGTCTCGAGGCTTCCGACGTGAGAGACGTAACTGACACCAAAATCGTTTGAGAGGAGGGCATAAATCATCGCGAGATTCGCAACCGTCATCAGGATAAAATTTCCGTAGAGAGATCCACGACCAAGTGAGGCAGCCGTTTCGGAGCCGCTCTTTCTCGCCCCGATAAAGGAAAGAATACCAAACAGACAAAGACCGATCGAAAGACCGATGCAGAGATTGCCAATCGTGACAATGGGGCTCATTTCATCCCCTGACTGAGTTCCTTGTAGATTTCCTGTGGCATCTCACCTTCTTTGGGGGGACGGTATTCATTGCCATGCTTGACCATCAGTCGATCGGCGACGAATCGTTTGTCAGGACCCAGCTTCCCTTCGACGATCACCCCCATCCCCTCGTGAAACATCTGTGGCGGGGCCGCTGTCGTGACGACAGGAACTTTTTGTTGATCATCGGAGATTTCAAAGCTCAGGATGTTTGACTCGAAGTGGACCGTGCCTGCCTCGACGACGCCGCCGAGCCGGACGGTATTGTTGATCGCCTTGTCTCCTTTCGCGATCAATTCTGTTGGCGTCACGAAGTAGACCAGATTTTCCTCGAGCCCTCCCCAAAGGAGATAGCCGAGGCCACTCAAGATCCCCAAAATTAAAAAAACAAATAACAATCGGCGACGATTTTTCACGTTCGGTCCCTTTCCTGGTTGGTCTTATTTGCGCGGACAAAAAGGGAAACGAAATAAAGCCCCAAGACGACCCATGTGATCGTATAGCTCGCGATGATATACCCCCATCCACCTTGAATCATGATGAACCTCCTTCCTCACGGACGGCGCGTTCCTTCGCAATTTTTAACCTCACTATAAGGAAAAAGAGACAAACGGCCAATAGGGCGAGGGCGCCGAGTCGAAGCGGCAAGACCATGACCGGGTCCATCGTTTGAGGGGATGACTGGACCTGGTGAAGGCTCCGCCACCATTTGACCGACATATAGACAATCGGGACGTTTAAAAAGGTCAGAAGTCCGATCGCGGCAGAAATTTTTGGTCTTCTTTCAGGGTCGGAGATCAATTTTCGAATCATGAGATACCCGGAGTACATAATTAAAAGAAGCGCTGTCGTGGTCAGACGAGGATCCCAAGTCCACCAAACCCCCCATGTCGGTTTGCCCCAAATAGACCCGAGAACTAACGTCAAACCGGTCAGGACGAGGCCAATCTCGGCAGTCGATTCGGCCCATTGGTCCCATGAGTTTTTTCTTTTAATGAGATAACCGATTGATCCGATGAAGGAGAGAAAGAAAAAAAGCATCGCCATCCAGGCGGCTGGGACATGCACAAAAAGGATCCGGTAGACATCCCCCATCAGGGCGTCTGGCGGGGCAACCCGAAGTCCCCAGTAGTGAGCAAATCCGAGAAAGGCAAAAGCTAAAATGCCGAACAATTTGGTTTTCATCATTTCCCTCCCTGCGGTTCTTCAAACATTAAATCCGCTAACAAAATAGACCCTAACAAAAAAATAAAATCAAAGACGATCAGGAGGCGGACCCAGATAATTTGCTGGCCGAAGGGATCGTCTGTCATCAGGTATTGGGTTGCCTGGACAGAGGCGAGGAGTACGGGCACAAGCATCGGGAACAGCAGCAGCGGGAGCAGGATCTGCCCCTCGCGGAAAGAGGTGATCAGCCCGGCGTAAAAGGTTCCGACCGTGGCGATTCCGGCACTCCCTAAAATGAGGATCGAGAGGAGCGATGGATTGAGAGAGAGGTCGAAAAAGATGACGAGAAAAGGAAGGAGCCCGATTTCGAGAACCAGGAGGAAGAGGAAATTTCCTAGAAGTTTTCCCAGGTAAAGCGCCTTAGGATCGATACTTAAAAGAAGCAGTCCTTCCCATTGACCATCCTCCATTTCCCGGCGGAAGGAGCTGTTGAGCATCAAGATGGAAGAGAAAAAAATGGCAATCCAGAAGAGACCCGGTGCTATTTTTTTCATCAGATCCGGATGACTGCCCAGTGAAAAACTCAAGAGAATCAGCAGAAGGAATCCGAAGAGAAAAACAGAGATCAAATGATAGAGCTCACGAAACTCGATCTTCAGGTCTTTTGTTAGAATCCAATAAGTCTGGGACAAAAAAGATATCATAGCGAGAATCCTTTTGGCTGGCCGTCATAGATGAGTTGTCCACCATCAAGGACCAGAAGACGATCGGCATGTGCGAGCGCCTCAGCATGGTCGTGACTCGCGATCAGGATCGTTTTGCCCTGTTTTTTCCATTCCGAGATCAATTCATCGAGGATCCTTCTCCCCTCCTTGTCGAGGGTCGGATGCGGTTCGTCCAGGAGAATCAATTGGGCCTCTTCGATCCCAAAGAGGAGTCGGGCGAGGACGAGCCTTTTTTTGAGTCCCTCCGAGAGCTGGCTGACCTTTTTTCCTGAAAAACGATCGAGTTGAAGACGTTCAAGGATTTCATCTTTAACCTTTTTTGCTAGCGGAGGGGTGACCTGCCTAAGTCCCGCTACAAGCTGGAGCGTTTCGGAGACGGTGAGAGGTCCGTAGAGCTGTTTTTCATGGGCGAGATATCTTAAGAGTTCGCGAATTTCCCTTTTTTCGTGGGTTGCATCGGCACCACAGATCAAAACCGATCCTCGAGAGGGGGAGAGAAGGGTCGCAAGGATCTTGAGCAGCGTTGATTTGCCGGAGCCGTTTCCTCCGAAAAGGGCGATCGATTCCCCGGCCCCGACAGAAAGGTTGATCTGAGAGAGGACCCAATGGGTTCCAAAGCGCTTCCCCAGATTTTTGAGTTCGATGACAGGTCGATCCATTAAAAAACCCTATCAAGACTCAAACTAGAGCGTCCAGGGTTCTTATCACCTCCGGATATGATGAGGATCAGAAATTGAGAAGAAGACGGGGCAGGCCTGTAAGGCCTGCCCCGCTTGTTGAGTCACCTTGGGGTATGAGTGACTTTAAAACATGGAACGAACATTTAGCAGCAATTCATGCTGCCGACCGGTCGTTGGTTTCTTCATGTCTTCACGTAAGGTCAGCCCGATCCTCATGTTCTCTCGTGGCATGAAGGAGACGCTCTCCGAGATCTTGTGGAATTCGTCCCGGCTGTTTTGATCATCCTTCACGAAGTCATACTGGAGCGCTGCGAACCACTGTGGATGGATCAGGTAGCCGAGCTGACCTGTCGCACCGTGACTCTTGTTGGTTACTTCGGGGTCAACCAGATTGTAATTATCTTCCTTCCCATACACATAAGCCCCGATGAGATCATATCCCTTCCACCGCACATTAACCGCTGGAGAGAGACGATAGAAGGTGTTGCGTGTCTGCGCTATGGGGGTTGATTCAGCTCCTGAATTTACTGTATCTCGTCCCCACATCCCCCAGCCACTGATGTTACTTCCTGCCAGTTCCCCTTCGGGCAAATCGAAACGGAGTGTCCCGAAGAAGTTCTTGTACTGGTTCGGGTCGTCCATATCTTCACCGTTGGAGACACCGACGGAGTAGAGGAAGAATTCACGGTATCCATAAAGCTCGATTCCAGGGACCGGTGAGCTGATTCGGATCGGCTCTTCTGCGACCGCTCGGTTTGCCCCTTGGCTGGGACGAAACCTGTGTGAAGCGACGTTGACGTTTGGAATCATCCTCAGGCGTCCTGATTGGGCATGCCAGTTCATCATTGAGATGCGGCCAGCCCGAACATTGAGGAGGCTTGAATCAAAGAGATTGTGATAGCCGAGTGTAAACCAGTTGAGATGAACCGCCGTCGGTTCAATCTCGGTCTCTATGAAAATGGAGGCATTCTTGAAAATACTTCCTGCTGTAAAGAACTGGAGCCACTTGGTATCACCGAAATTAAACTCAAAATCCTTCCGGCTCCCATCGATGTTGAGTGTATTTGTTGTGGCTTCGACGGGTGAGACACTGATTCGCATTCCGAGGAGATTTCCGATCTTGTCGATAAAGAGATGGTCGCCGACCGCCTCTTTCGTTTCATCCCCATCTTGGGTGTCCGGCAACTGGTAGCCGTTCCGCGCGAATTTTTCCCCGAAGTAGGTGAGTCTCGGGAACGAGGTGTGACAGGTTTGACAGTTCATCTGGTACTTCCGGGCCCATTGTGCAGTGGCGTTGGCCTGTTGTGGCAGGAGGAGGAAGGTAAAGAAGAGAATCGCTACACCCTCTAGCCACCATCGGATCAGTTTGTTTTTCATGAAGCCCCCTTTCTTGAAAGAAGTTTGTTAATTTTTTTTTACTATCGATTTCAGACGCATATAATGATTCAAAGCATGTGGCTATATGATTCTCATCAGGGCGCTGTTTTTTTGACAAAGATCTCTTTGACAACCGTCTCTTCGAGTGCGATCTCGGTTTCGCCCGCTTGGATTACAAAGGCCGGTCTTTTTTGATGGAGTGAGATTTCACTGCCGGGGACCACGCCAAAACTGGCGAGATGGTTCAGACGCATCTCATGCCGTGGACGGACAAAGACAACCTGATAGTTTTCTCCCTCGATCCCTTCAGTCAGCGAGATGACGAGGGGGTCTTCGCTGACGACAGGGAGGGTTTTTTCCTTTTTGAAACGACTTCCGATTCGTTTCAGGAAATCGATCAGGGAGGACTTTTCAACAAACTCGTAATGGCAATACGGGCATCTCCAGAGTTGACACCCCTTCCGGAGACCACACCCCCGGCAGGCGTTTTGCTCATCAAATTCACGTTGGCAAAGAGGACACTTGGTCATTTTACACTCCCTCAAATTCTCAAGATAAAATTAACAATTCCACCAACGGCAAACGCGATCAGATAAACCAGCCCAACCATCACCGTCGCGGTCCGTGCGCCTCGCTCCTTGACGATCATCAGGAGATTCGCGAGACAGGGGACGAAGAGGGTGATGACGATAAGGCAGACAATTGCCTGCGTCGTGTCCAGCATTCCTTTATTAAAGAGATCGAAAAAATAGGTCGCGGCATAATCTCGTCTCAAAAATCCTGCCAGAAAAACCTCAGTCGCCTCGGGGGGGAGGCTGAGTCCCTTCACAATCAACGGGGAGGCGGCGTTCTGGATCGCTGCGATCAGGTGAAGCCGGTCGAGCAAGAAAAGAAAAAATGTCGCGATGAGGAAGAGGGGTGTGACCTCTTTCAGATACCACTCAAGTCGGGCGATCGTCTTCGTCATGATATTTTTCAGGAGAGGCCTTCGGATCGGGGGGATCTCGGCGATGAAGTCAGAGGTCTCTCCTCGAAGAACCCTGGAGGCGAGGAAACCCATAAAGATCATGACCCCACCGACCACGCCGCCCCAGAGGAACGGGGCCCATCGCGGGAGGGATCCAAACATCCCGAGGATGATCCCGAGCTGGGCCGAACAGGGGACACCGAGTGCGAGCAGGAAGGTCAAAATGACCCGCTCTTTCTTGGTATCCATGATTCGGGAGGAAACAGTCGCCATCGTATCGCAACCCAACCCCAAGACCATCGGGACGACCGCCCTTCCATTGAGTCCCATGATCCGGAAAAGCCTGTTCATCATGACCGCGAGTCTTGGCAGATAGCCCGAGTCCTCCATGAGACCGAAGAAGATAAAGAAGGTTAGCACAATCGGGAAGATGATCCCAAAGGCGTAGGTGAGTCCCATCGTGATCAGCCCATAGGGACCGACGAAGAGATCACTGAGGAATGGGGACGAGGAAAAGAGTGTTGAAAAAAAAGCTTTGGCCCAGGGGTTCAAGTATTGACCGAACAGAACTTTTTCGAGCCAGTTGACGCCGGTTTGCGCTCCGAATTTGCCGACAAATTCATAGAGGGCGAATAAAACCCCTGTCAGGACTACAAAACCACCCACAGGGTGCATCGAGAGCTTGCCGAAAAGTTCGAGCCACTCCTTCTTTTGTCCGGATTTTTTGAGAAAAACTGTTTTTAGAATCAGGTCGACCTGTTTTAAACGTTCCCGGTTCATCAGATAAAGCAGCGGTTCGGCAAATTTTTCTGCCGTCTCGTTTTGGATATGCTCGATCTCCTTCATCACGGGAGGAGGGACTCCGATGGAGAGCCAGTCATTGAGGCTTTTGTCACCGGCCAGGATCATCACGGCAATCGATCTTTTTGAGATGCGTGAATTAGGAAGACGGATCTCTATTTTATGGATCGCCTCTTCAATCTCTTTTGAATAATGAAAAGCAAATGTTGAGGTTCGCACAGAGGCGATTTTTTGTTTTAATTCCTCGATCCCCTTTTTTTTGATCGCGATGGTTCCAACGACAGGAATTCCGAGCAAGGAGGCGAGTTGTTCCTTGTCGATTAAGATTCCACGTTTGGATGATTCATCTTCCATATTGAGATTTAAGAGGAACGGGATCCCCATCTCGGCGAGTTGAAGGGAGAGGAGGAGCGAACGGCGCAGGTTTTTCGCGTCGGCAACCTGAATCACGGCATCGATCGGTTCGGTCAGGAGGATATCCCGCGTGACCTTTTCCGCCTCTGACATCGGGACGAGGAGGTTGACACCGGGGGTATCCCAAAAGGTAGTTTTTTCTCGATGAAGGGTTGTCTCGACGGAGGAGACCTCGACAGTGGTCCCGGGGTAATTGGAAACGGAGGCATAGTGTCCCCCCAAAAGACCGAACAGCACGCTCTTGCCGACGTTAGGATTACCAATCAGGGCGATTCGTTGATGTTTCGCGGGCTCAGTAGAGGAAACAGCCATTTTTATTGGTGTACTTTGCATCATGAGTTTCCAATGGTCTCATGCGTAAAATTTTGAGTCGGGTTTGCCGAGAGCGGTCGGGAACCCCATGAGCATTGGCGGGCAATGAAAACGCGCGGCAGCACTGCGCGAAGGTTCATTGCACGCCAGTGCCATGAGGGTGACCGCGAAGGCACTAGCCGGCGAAAAATTTTGGCATGAGACCATTGGTTACACTGTCCCCCTACCTCACAAAAATCGACATGACGGAGATCAGCTGGTCGGATGATCCTTTTCCAATTCTTTTTTGATGAGGCGATGCAGCCACCATCCCAGAATGCCAAGCATTATCAAAGGGATGAGGATCAGCAGGAGGGTTGGCCAGCGGTAAACAGTGGAGCGGCCCAAGTTAGTCACACAAAGGGGACAAGCCCAAAGCTCTTCGCTTGATAGAAGAATCCAGAAAAATCCCCCCCAACTCCCCTTTGACAAAGGGGGGATTAAGGGGGGATTTATTTTCCACTTAAAGTAGATAGATGGCCACATAGATCACCGGCCAGAGCAAGACAACAAAGGTCCAATAGATCTGAAAGAGGACGAGACCCGTTTTGTTGGTTTCTGCATACCGATAGCGGACCGCTTTTAGAAAGACGACCAAGAGAACGATGAGTGCCGCAATGACATGGACCCCATGCGCGCCGACAATCATATAAAAGATGCCGCCGTAGATATTTCGGGCTGTTGTGAGACCGAACTGGATCAATCGCATCCATTCATACCCTTGGATTCCAAGAAACAGAAGACCACCGACGCCTGTCAGTCCTAACCAACCGACAAGACAAAGATGACACCCTTTTTTTTGGGCGGCATCGGCCCGCCAGATGGCGACGGCGCTCAGGAGCAGGATAACGGTATTGATTCCGGTGACGAGGACTGGAAGGCGCGGTTGGCCGACAGGGGGCCATTCCCCTGTCTGCGCGCGAAGGACCCAGTAGGCAGAAAAGAGACCGGCAAAAAACATCACCTCGGTTGCCAGAAAAAACAGAAGTCCAATCTGGCCTTTTTTAGTTTCCATAAACGTAGATGATATCAGGAACGAGGGTGAAAAAGAGGATCAGCACAACCGCAAGTCCGGTAAAGATGATGGCGAAGATATACCCCGGTTCCCATTTAAGACGCATGTAAAACAGCGCGACGAGTGTCGCCTTCAGGGCGGCAACCCCAAATATGAGTGTCGTTGCAAGCAGGACGTTCCCAAGATTGGCCAAGAGAAGACTGACCCCCAAGAGGACAAGCAGGAGTACCCAGATCCCAACAAGGTGACGCGGTTTCACTGGGCACCTCCAGAAGAGGCTATATAAAGGAGGGGGAAGAGGAAGATCCAGACGACGTCAACGAAGTGCCAATAAATCCCGACCGATTCGATCCGATGTGTGGAGAACCCCTTTCGGAGTCCCGTCCAGATGATCCCGTTCGCCACCAGACCTCCGATAACATGCAGGGCATGGAGGCCGGTCATCAGATAGTAAAAGCCCCAAAAGAGGCTCTTTGTTGGTACGAGCCCCTGATTGATTTCATGGTGATATTCATAAGACTTGAAGAGAAGGAAGACGATTCCAAGCAGGATTGTCATCCCAAGATAATTCGCAGCCGATTTGAAATTGTCTTCTTCAACAAACCAATGCGCGAGGATCATTGTGAGGCTGCTGGTAAGAAGTACGACTGTGTTGATCGCACCGATTCCGGTCAGGGTGTGAACCGCCTGCAACCCCCATTCCGGATGGCGAAAGCGATAGAGCAGATAACAGGCGATCAATCCCCCGAAGACGGCGATTTCGGAGCCTAAAAAAAACCAGATGCCGAGACGATGTTTCATAACTCCCCCTGGCTGATCCAGTCTCTTTCTTTTAACAAGGGATGACTGTACTCATACGGTCCTCGCTGAACGACCGGTTCCTGATCAAAATTTCCATGTCCCGGTGGTGAAGGAGCGAGCCATTCGAGGGTGTTGGCCAACCATGGATTTCGATCGACCACCTTCCCTCGGGAAAGGCTTGCAAAAAAATTGATGATGAAAGGGATTTGCCCCGCCAACATCACGATCAGACCGACCGTCGCGATGACGTGGAGATACTGATACGGTTGGAGATAATCAAAGAGGGTCGGATCGAAGATCCGGCGTTGATGTCCTGCCAGACCGAACGCAAACATCGGCAGAAAAACCGCATTGAAACCGATGATCGTGATCCAGAAATGCACCTTGCCCCATGTTTCGTTCATGAATCTCCCGAACATCTTTGGGTACCAGTAGTAGATGCCGGCGAATGTGGCGATGAAGGTGACAGGGAATAAGGTGTAGTGGAAATGGGCGACGACGAAAAGCGTGTCATGGATGTAAATATCGGCAGCGGTCGAGCCGTTGAAGATCCCCGTAACCCCTCCGACCAGGAATTCTGCGAGCATTCCGAGGGCGAAGAGCATCGATGTCGTGAGCCGGATCGACCCGCGCCACAGGGTCGCAATAAAGGCGAAGAGGGTGATAGCGAATGGGACAGAAATCAGGATTGTTGTGACACTGAAAGGGGCCGCAAGTCGGGGGTCGATGCCGCTGATAAACTGGTGATGGGCCCAGACGATGAAACTGAGCAGGCCAGCAACCAGTGTTGAATAGATAATCGTTCGATAACCGAAGAGCGGCTTGCGCGAGAAGACAGGGAAAATTTCGGCAATGATCCCGAGCGCCGGCAGCAAAAGGACATAAACCTCCGGGTGACCAAAGAACCAAAAGAGATGTTGAAAGAGGAGCGGATCTCCACCGGAGGCGGGGAGATAAAAACCGACATCAAAGAGCCGGTCGGCCAGCAGCATAAAGGCCCCGGCGATGAGGGGCCCGACAGAAAACATGAAGAGGATGGAGGCGATATTGATCATCCAGACAAAGATCGGGAGCCGAAAGAGACCCATCCCCTTGGCCCTCATTGCCACGGTCGTTGTCAGGAAATTTATTCCTCCCATCAGCATCGAGGTGAATTCAAGCGCGACGGCAAGGATCCAGAGGTGTCCGCCCCATATGACGCCGGTGTAACCGGGCGATGCGGAGAGGGGGGGATAAATAGTCCACCCTCCTGAGAAGGATCCGCCCGGAACGAAGAATGAAAGCAGGAGGACGACGGTGCTCAAGAAAAAGACCCAGTAAGATGTCATGTTGAGACGCGGGAAGGCCATGTCTCCGGCGCCGATCATGAGGGGAAGCAGGAAATTCCCAAATCCGGAGAGCAGGATCGGCATCGCGACCCAAAAGACCATGATCGTTCCATGCATCGTGACGAAGGAGTTGTATTGATCGGGTCCCACCAATCCGTATCCCGGGACCGGTTCATTCGGAAAGGCGAGCTGGTATCGGAAGAGATAGGCGAGGTAACCCCCGATGATTGCCATCAAAAGGCCGGTGATCAGGTATTGTTTTCCGATTACCTTGTGGTCGACGGAAAAAAGATAACGGCGCCAAAAACTCAAATGATTATTCGACACGTCCAACCTCCAGGCTTCTGTTCTCCTTTAACCAGTTCTGGTAATCCGTTTCGTTCAAGACCTGCAGTTGTCCCTTCATCGTCCCATGGCCACTGCCGCACAGTTCCGCGCAGGCGAGCGGATAGATCCCCTCCTTCGTCGCTTCAAACCAACCCTTGATCGTGCGACCCGGCACCGCATCCTGCTTGAGCCTTAAGTTCGGAATCCAGAGGCTATGCAGGACATCTTCCGACTGAAGTTCGAATTGAATTTTCTTGTGAACCGGCACGACGAGTTGATTCAAGATTTGAATATCGTCCGGTGTCTCCAATTTCCCGTCGGCCCCCGGATGGGTGATCTCCCAGACGAATTGCCGTCCCTTGATCCGGACCGTCTGATCTGCCGTGGGAAGATAGATCTTGATTTCATTCCAGACAGGTCCTTGGACAAGATCGATTCCAAGATCAAAAACAAGGATCAGCGCCGCTGGCAATAAAATCCAGGCGAGTGCCTTAAAAGTGGTGCCGGGTTGATAGGTCGCGGTGGTTGTTTTTCGCTTCCGATAGCGGATGATGAAATAGAAAAGGACCGCCTCCGTAAGGACAAACCAGGCCCCGACGATGTAGTAGATGACACGAATTGTATGATCAATTCCGTGACCATAAGTTGAAATGTCTTCGGGAAGCCAGGAGGTCATTTGTGGGACGGGTTTAGGTGACGAGAAAAATTTAATATATGATCTTAATCATGCGTTTTCGAAAAGCAGAGACAAATTCATTTCGTGGCGAATGGCAGTAATTGAGTCTTGGAAATAAAGACTACACGGCAGTCCGAAGTGGCAACACAGGTGCAACAAAAAGGACTTCCATCGAAAAAATGCTCGACTCCTAAAACATTTCCTTTTGGAGAGTGCCAGAAATGCTCTGCAGGACAGGATGATTTCCCCTTCGTAAACTGAATATCCCCGGATTGGATGACAAAAACACCGTAGGGGTCGTGCCCTTCGTAAACAAGGACCTGTCCTTTGTGAAAGATCAGCGGCTGACCTTTCTTCAGGAGGTTTCCCCATTGTCCCTTTAAGGCGGAAAGAATCTCTTCATTCGTCATAATTCTAAGAGTAAATGAGCTAGCTTGTTTATAAATGACAGGACTCAGTTGTGGATATGATCTTGATCAGCTGTGTCAGAATTCAATGCCGGCAGTTTCAAGAAGCGACTTGGAATCGAGCACCGTGATCTCTCTGTCCTTGACTTCAATCATCCCGTCTTTTTTGAATTCGGAAAGGAGACGGATAGCGGTTTCCTGTGTGATCCCGATCATTTCGGCTAACTCTTCCCGCGAGAGGTGAATTTCGATGACATGCCCCTTCTTTGTTTGCTTGCCGTAGGTCTCCTTCAGCATCAGGAGGAGTTCCGCCATTCGCTCCCGAACCGATTTTTGGGCAATACTGGTTGCCAGATCTTCGGCAACACGGAGGTCTTTTGACATCTTTTTGATCACATTAAAGGCAAGTTGCGAGTTCTTTGCGAGGACTGAAAGAAAGGCATTTTTATCAATACAACAAATGGTCGCGTCTTCCAAGACCTCTCCCGTGGCATGATACGGTTCGTCAGAAAAAAAAGCGCGGTAACCGAGAAGATCGCCAGGACCGACGATCCGGACGATCTGTTGTTTTCCATCAACCCCGGTTTTGTAGAGTTTCACCTTTCCAGAGAAGATACAATAAAGCCCATAGGCCTGATTTCCCTCGTAGAAGATGACCTGACCTTTTTTGTATTCGTTTGTTGTCTTGTGCTTGTTGAATTCGTCAAGCACCCCTCCCTCCAAGGTACAAAAGACGCCGAGGAGGCGGGAGGGACAGACTTCACAACGTGGCTTCGCCGGTTTTTCCATCGCCCTCTATACAACCATAGGAGATATTTTTTGGCAAGCATGCGTGAATCGGCTCATAATACCTGTCTTTCCCAATCCGGGCAGATCTGAAATTTTCTGATCCACTTCCCTGCCTAGGGTAGTTCCTGCATTGCTTGGGAAAAGGGTTGTAAAAAGTCGAGCTGCCTCTTGTTTCCCTTTCACCGCTGCCCCGACAGGCGACCAGAAGAGATTGAGGATCGATCGCGTAAAAATTTGCGCCCATCGCGATCGGGAAAGCCGTTCCTTGGCGCTATTGTAGTACCAGGCGAAGTGACGCCTCTCCTGTTTTGCAATCCTTTGGCAGAGTTCTCTTAGAATTGGATTTTTTGTCTTCTGTTCCAACTGCTCATAACCTTTGAGTGTTGTCAGCTCATTGACTGCTCCCCAGGTCATGTAGAGGGCGAGGAACGATTTGGGGAAGAGACGAGAGACTAGTTTCGAACCGGTTGCCCGAATTTTCTCTAAGAAAGTTGACCGATTCCGAACTTCTGAAGAGCGCTGCGATGCAAGCGGGACACCACACTCAGAAAGAAGTTGGGAAAGAACCCGGCCATGAAAATATTCCTCGTAGTTCCAGAGGGAGAGGAAGGCGATCGATTCAGGGTCATCAGTGATCCGGGTATTCAGGAGGGCCTTCAAGTAGAAAATAGTTTGGGCCTCGATATCGGAAAAATAGGTGAGGACAAAACGTTCCTCTTCTGTCAGGCTCTGTTTTTTTGCCTCGGACCAGTCGAGATCGGAGGTTTCTATTTTTGCTGAATGATCCAGAAAACGATTAATATCGACCGGCTCAGACATCCTGCCCATCCGTTCCACCCCTCAAAAAAGGTGTCAAGGAATCTCTTGCGAAGAATCGAGACAAGCGGTAAATTTTATAGAAGGAAAGGGGGGATAAATAATATGACGGAGGAAGAAATAGGCTTTGTCGAACACTGGTTTGGTCATGCCAGTGTGGCGGGTATTAAAGTGACCAAGGGGGCGATCAAGGTCGGAGACCTGCTCCATTTCAAGGGACATACGACCGATTTTCAGGAACCGGTCAACTCGATCCAGGAAGAACATAATAAAATCCAGGAGGCAAAAAGGGGTCACGACATTGGTATCAAGGTTTCTCAGCGGGTACGCGAACACGACAAAGTTTTTAAAGTTGTTGCCTAGCGCGATCTCATCTAGGCTCACTGCATGCTTGTTGACGTGGCGCTTCCTTATCGACTCGCCGGAACACTGACCTACGAATTTGATTCTTCAACAAAAGCGGTGCCCGGTTTACGCGTCGTTGTTCCATTAGGAAATCGGAAGGTGATCGGTTGTCTCCTCGGAGAGGCGAAGGGTCCGACTCCCAAGGGGCTTCGGAGGATCGAAAAGGTCCTGGATGAAACGCCGCTCTTGACGATTCACCAACTAAAACTTCTGACCTGGGCCTCCCGCTATTATTTCACACCGATCGGGGAGGTTCTCCGACATCTGCTTCCTCCAGGACTCTTTGGAAAAGAAAAAAAGGTTGGGAGAAAGGGGAAGCCATTCCAAACTCACGATGAATTCGAACCGGCAATGAGTGTTGATCTGAACAGTGAACAGAAGGAAATTATCAGAAGGATACGCGATCAATCCCCCGGTCCGTTTCTCCTTCAGGGAGTTACGGGGAGCGGAAAGACAGAGATCTACATCGATCTGGCGAGGGAGGAGGTTGAAAAGGGGAATCAGGTCCTGATCCTGGTACCCGAGATTTCCCTGACCCCGCAACTGATCGGTCGGTTTCAAAAGGCGCTCGGGATTTCGATCACTCCTTATCACAGCCGTCTAACGCCCGCTCAGAGGCTGGCAAGTTGGCTCACGGTTCGCGAAAAGAGGGGATCTATTGTCGTCGGAACCCGATCGGCCATTTTTCTCCCTTTTGTTCAACTTAAATTGATTGTTGTCGATGAAGAACACGACCCTTCCTACAAACAGGAGGAGCGTTTTTGTTACAATGCGCGTGATCTTGCGCTCTGGCGGGGAAAGGAAGAAGGGGCGAGGATTCTTTTGGGGTCAGCGACCCCCTCTCTGGAGTCTCTCCATCGGACCCGGATCGGGAAAATGACCCTTCTTCAACTGACAAGCCGGCCGGAGGGGACGACTCTTCCTCAAGTCAAGTTGATCGATCGACGTCTCTCCGGGAATGGTATTCTTTCGAATGATCTCCAGGCGGCGATCGCCGAGAATTTGAGAAGAGGGGAGCAGAGCCTGATCTTTCTGAACCGGCGCGGGTTCGCCCCGTTTTTTCTCTGTCGATCGTGTGGGTTGATCCCGCGTTGTCAGGGGTGCGAAATCTCGCTCGCCTATCATAAAAAAGAGGGAAAACTTGTCTGCCACTATTGCGATGCAAGCGAGAAGGTACCGGCCTCTTGTCCCCGCTGTCACTCCTCTGCCTTTTCTCCGAAAGGGGTTGGAACAGAGAAGATCGAGGAGGAATTGAAGGAGAAATATCCGAAAGCTCGGATTGAGCGGCTTGATCGCGACACCTCTGCTGGTGAGGGATTATGGAAAATTCTCTCACGAATGAAAAAAAAGGAGATCGATATCCTTGTGGGGACACAGACGGTCGGGAAAGGGCACGATTATCCCGATTTAACCCTTGTCGGCGTTGTCGATGCCGATACCGCGATGAATCTTCCTGACTTTCGTGCGGCAGAGAGGACGTTTCAACTGATCACACAGGTGTCCGGGCGTTCCGGTCGTGGAGAAAAACCGGGACAGGTTTTTGTTCAGACCTTTTTCCCGGATCACCCGGGACTTTTGGCAGCTCGTGATCATGATGGGAAATTGTTTATCGATGCCGAACTAGCGGTGCGACAGGTAGCCGGTTATCCTCCTTATTGTCGGCTGATCCGGATCGTTCTCTCAGGGCAGGATGAAAAAAAGGTGGCGTCCAGTATCCGGATGTTGTCGGAAAAAGTTTCAAGGGTGCACAGGATTCTGGGACCGGCCCCTTGTCCGTTGTCCAAGATTCGGGGAAAGAGTCGCTGGCATCTCCTGATTAAAAGTCAGGAGTTTTTAAAACTTCATTCACGTCTCCAGCCGATCCTTGACGGGTTTTCACAAAATGAATTACCTTCGGGGGTACGGATGTTAGTGAATGTCGATCCAGTGGAGATGATGTGATTCTCAATATTCTTAAATACCCCGACCCTCTCCTGAAAAAGAAATCAGAGTCGGTTGAGAAGGTTGATCGGGAGATCCAGAAGCTCGTCGAGGATATGTTTGAGACGATGTATGACGCGCCAGGCGTTGGCCTTGCGGCACCGCAGATTGGAATTTTGAAGAGGATCTTGATTGTCGATGTGGGGGGACGACTTGAAGGAGAAGGAAAACGGAAGCCCGATCCAAAAGTTTTGATCAATCCCACCATCATCACACGCGAAGAAAAGATTATCTGGGAAGAGGGGTGTCTCTCGCTCCCTCAGTTGATTGTTCCGGTGGAACGATCAAAGAAAATTATCGTCGAGGCGCTCGATCAGCATGGGAAAATGGTTAAGCATCTCGGCGAAGACCTCCTGGCGGTCGCCTTTCAGCATGAGATCGATCACCTCGAGGGGATTCTGCTTGTCGATCGCCTCTCGCGTCTCAAACGGGACCTCTATAAGAAGAAATTAGAGAAATTGGCTCGTGGCGAAAGGGTCGAAGAAGAGGTCGAACACGGCAAAGGACCGGCGTACATTGGATAAACCACGCCTCCTTTTCATGGGTTCACCCGAAATCGCTGTTCCTTCACTGAAGGCGTTGGTGGAGAGTGGTGAAAGTATTGTAGCGGTTATCACCCAACCGGATCGTCCGGCGGGGCGGGGACAGAAGATCACCTCGTGTGCGGTGGCTGAATTTGCGAAAGATCACGATCTCCTTCTTCTTCAACCAGAAAAAATTCGAGACGTTTCGTTTTTTGAAAAATTAAAAGGACTCGCGCCGGATCTGATTGTTGTCGTCGCGTATGGCAAGATTCTTCCAAAAGAGATTTTGGAAATCCCCAAACATTGTGTGAACCTGCACTTTTCATTACTCCCAAAATATCGCGGGGCGGCGCCGGTGCAGTGGGCGCTTATCAATGGCGAGGAAGAGACCGGGGTGACGACGATGTTCATGGTGGAAAAACTGGATGCCGGTCCGATCCTGATGCAGAAGAAGGTTTCTATTGAATCGGACGAGACCGCAGAGACGCTTGGCCAGCGGCTTGCGAATAGCGGCGCCCAGCTTCTCGTTGAGACGATCGGGCTTTTAGAAAAGGGGGATCTTCGCCCGACTCCACAGAATGAATCAGAGGCGACGCTTGCCCCCTCCCTCAAGAAAGAGGATGGGCAGCTCGATTTCTCGAAGAAGGCGACGACACTTCTGAATCAGATTCGGGGGGTCACTCCGTGGCCGGGTGCCTTCACGCATCTTCAGGGGAAGCTTCTTAAAATTCATCGGGCTTCAGTCTCCGATAAAAGTGGAAAACCGGGAGAGGTCCTGGCGATTTCTCCCGAAGGGATCGAGATCGGTTGCGGTAAGGGTTCTCTTGTCATCCACGAACTGCAGCTGGAGGGGAAGAAGAGGATGTTGGCCGCTGAGTTTCTAAAAGGGCATCCCTTAAAACTAGGAAGTTATCTCAGATAATATTTGAGCGATAAGATAGCCTGACCCTAGCGCAATGGCCAAACCTAATAAGGTAGAAAATGGCACAAAATGGCGGTCCCATCTCTTCCCAATGGAGCCGGCAAGAGCTGCAGCAAAACCGGTCGCTATCCCCCCACCAACAGAATATCCAATTGTCGAACCTGTTGCCTCCCAAACAGTTCGCTCTCCTCGATCATAAAAAAAAATATTTGAAAAAAGACTGATAGTCCCAATAAAACCGGCACCTGCAATCGCACCCAATTTCCCGAATTTCTTCGCTGTTAGGAGAGGGTTCGATCTATATTCGGCAACTGCAAAAGTAACTGAAGCGATGATTCCTGAAAGGACACCAAACGTTTGAGCGTCTTGCTTAGCGATATCATTTTCTAAATCCCTTCCGTATCGCGAGCCAATTAATAATGTGTTCAGTGCCATAAACCCCTCCTTAATGATAACTTACAATTAACGCTGAGCTTATCCTCAGCCATTTCTAAAAGTTGCTTGTTTTTTTGAAATTTTCTTCTAACATCCAACCATATGCCCCATATGCCAACGGACTCTAAAATTGATCAAATACTCAAAGTTCTCGAGACACACAACGACCAATTTACGGATGTGAAGAAGATATTGGAAAGGCATGACAAAGAATTTGTTGAATTAAAGGCTACAAACACAAGGTTTACACCTCCCTCGCCGAGGATATTCGGGTTTTTGGTGAAGAGCAGGAGAAGCTCAAGCGTCGTGTCGACAAGATCGAGCGTAAAATTGCCTGAAAGCCTGTGAAAAAAATCGCCCCTTCCATATTATCTGCAGATTTTGGACGGCTTGCCGAAGAGATTCAGGCGGTTGAAAGGGCGGGTGCCGACTGGATCCATCTCGATATCATGGATGGCCATTTTGTCCCGAATATCACCGCTGGGCCAATTTTGGTCGAGGCGGCGCGGCGGGCGACGAAGCTTCCCCTCGATGCCCACCTGATGATTGAAAACGCCGAAAAATATATTCCTGAATTTGTGAAGGCGGGAGCTGATTCGATCTCGGTCCACTACGAGGCCTGCCGAGATCTGAAGGGGACGCTGGCGCTAATTCATAAACTGGGGGCGAAGGCCTCGGTCGCGATCAATCCGGCGACATCAGTTTCGGCTATTCTCCCTGTTTTGAGTGAAGTGGATATGGTCCTGATCATGACCGTTGATCCTGGTTTTCCCGGCCAAGGTTTTATCTCTTCTTGTGTTTCAAAGGTTGAGGAGCTGAAAAAGATTTTGCAAAGCAAAAATCTCCAGATTGATATCGAAGTGGATGGCGGGATCAAGCCGGACAATATTTACCTTACCTCCCAAGCCGGTGCGACCGCCTTCGTCGCCGGCTCGGCGATATTCAAGAGTTCTGATTATAAGAAAACCATCGCTGCGCTACGCGCAAATCTCTGAAGACGAAGCACTAGACAACCCCTGAGCAGGGTGATAATCCATGACGCATGCTTAACATTCCTATGACGCAGATGGGAATCGGTGGCCTCGGGCCTTGGGAGCTGATTCTGGTTTTTTTGATCGTCCTGATTGTCTTTGGGGCGGGCAAGCTTCCTTCGATCGGTTCTTCGCTGGGACAGGCGATCAAGAATTTCAAGGGTTCATTGAAGGGCAAGGACGAAAAAGAAAACAAGGAGCCGAAGAATGGGTAAGTGGGACGAGGTCTCGTCGCTTGCCGGTCTCTTCAGCCAACTCGGGATAGCGAGGCGTCATCTCTTTCAGGCAGGACGTGAGGTGTTGCTTCTCTTTCAGAGCCTCCTTGAACTTGCCGATCGGTATGCAGAGGGGGCGACGAAAGATGTTTTGTCTCAGGTAAAGGGACTTACCACAGCCGTTCTTGATAAGCTGCCAGATGGAGACGAAAAAAAGGCCGAGGAGATGCGGCAGGCGATTTTTCAATCAATTCTGGGGGTCTTGGAGGTTGAGATCGGGAGGTTTTCACGATCCACATCACCAAAGACGCAATTGAAACGAGAGGCACTTGAAACGATCGTGACAACGCTTCGGAAAGAGATGGGGGGGAAGAAAGGAAAAATTCACCATGCAGCCGCTTAATAAGAAAAAAAGACTCGTCAAACGATACCCGAACCGGAAGCTCTACGATACCCTTTCGAGTCGCTATGTGACGTTGGAGGAAATTGCCGAGATGATTCGTGAAGGGGAAGATGTTCAGGTGATCGACAACAAGACTCAGGACGATCTGACGAGTGTGACGTTGACCCAGATTATCTTCGAGCAGGAGAAACAGAAAAAGAGTCTTCTCCCTCTTCCGGCGCTCAGAAATATTATTCAAAGTGGCGGAGAGAAGATTGTCGATTTTGTCCAAACGGGAGTCTCTTCGATTACTCATGCGCGCGAAGAGGCGGAGAAAAAGCTAAAAACGGCGATTGAATCGGTCTCTTCACTTCCCTCGGTGCAATCAGAGATCCGGGCCCTCCGAAAGAAGATTGATCTGCTCGAGACCCAACTCAAAAAATATGAAAAGTAAGTGAAGGCCTCCTCTCTCCTTTCTAAGAAGTTGATTTTTGTCTCGGGGAAGGGGGGTGTTGGGAAGACGACTGTCAGTCTCGCCTTGGCCCTTCTCGCGGCCGAATCGGGACGCAAGGTTCTCCTGGCCGAGATTCATTCTGAAGAGCAGGTTGCCCATCTCCTTCAATGCCCACCGATCGGGTATCGGGAGGTCGAACTCCTCCCAAGACTTTGGGGGATCAATATCCATCCTCATGAGGCCTTCAAAGAATATGTTCTGAAACAGATTAAATTGAAAAGTCTCTATCGCGCCATTTTCGAAAACCGTCTGGTCAGTAATTTCATTGATGGGACGCCGGGACTTCCTGATCTGATGTCGATCGGCAAGATTTATTCACTCATCGATTCTTATGATCAGATTATCGTCGATGCCCCTTCGTCAGGACATAGTATCGCCCTTCTCCAGATTTCGTCGGTTGTTTCCAGTGCGGTTCGTTTTGGCCCCCTCTGGACCCATTCCCATCGTATCGATGAGATCTTGCACGATCATGAAATGACGGCGATCGCTTGTGTCGCCCTTCCCGAAGAAATGCCGGTGACTGAGACGATCGAAACGGCCGAGTGGCTCAAGCAAAAGCTGGATCTGAAACTGGGACCGGTTTTTTTGAATCAGGTGGTTGAGTCTCCTTTTTCCAAAGCCGAGTGGGAGAAAATCAAAAATATCCTTCCCGGTACCTTTACCCATCATTGGACCCGTGCCCAGCTTTCTCGGGAATATGGACTCAAGCTGAAGCAAAACTTTCCTCAAGAAAAAATAATTTCTATTCCTTTTGTTTATTCGCGCCAATTCGGTTTGGCTGAGGTGGAAAGGATCTCAGAGGAAATCGAGGGGGGCTGTTCATGAATCTCTCCACCTCCATGCGGGATAAAAAAATCATCGTTTGTTGCGGGAGTGGGGGGGTTGGCAAGACCACGCTTGCCGCCTCGATCGCCCTCTGGGCAGCGAAAAATGGGCGCAAGACGATTGTCCTGACCATTGATCCTGCGAAGAGGCTCGCCACCGCCCTCGGTCTGGATACGTTGGGTCTGGAGCCGCAGATCGTTCGTGGCACGGCGGGGGGAGCCCCTCTCTATGCGATGATGCTCGATACGAAGCGGGCGTTTGATCGGCTTATTGAAAAGTATGCCGTCTCTTCGACCGCCCAGAAGACAATTCTCGAAAACCGGCTTTATCAACATTTGTCCAGCATGATTTCAGGATCGCAGGAGTATATGGCAATGGAACAGCTCTACGAGCTCTTCCGGCGTCAGGAATTTGATCTCATTGTCCTCGATACCCCTCCGACACGGCATGCCCTCGATTTTTTGGAGGCCCCCCAAAAGATGATTCAACTGGTTTCCCACAGCGCCCTGAAGTGGTTTTTAAAGCCGGGAATTTTTGCGAGTCGTGTCGGCTTTGGGATGTTGCAAAAAGGGGCCAAAATTTTTCACGTCTTCGACAAGCTCGCCGGTTTTGAATTTTTAAAAGAACTTTCGGAGATGCTGGCCCTCATGGAAGGGCTTTTAGGGGGATTTCATGATCGGGCCGAATCTGTCTATGAATTGCTTCGACAGGAGATCGTTGGTTTTTTGCTTGTGACCTCGACCTCTTCGGTGGCGATTCAGGACGCCCTCTATTTTTATCGTCAGATGAGTGATCGAGATCTCCCTTTCCTTGGGTTTATTGTGAATCGGGTTCTGGCAGGGGTTTCCGATTCTTCTTCCAAACGTCTTGCCTCTCTTTCAGCGGAATTAAGATCCAGAGTTCTTTCTGTTCTGGATCAATATCAGCAATTAGCCGACCGGGATCGGGAGGCGATCGCCCTCTTGAAAAAAATGGGGGGGAAGAAGAATTATTATTTTACGATTCCTTTTTTCTCGGAGGATGTTCATGATCTGGAGGGACTCTTGAAGGTTTCCGAGGCGCTTTTTCAGGCCTGAATATACTGTACGATCGCCTGTCGGCCTGCTTCCGGAAGGTCGAGGTATTGAATCCCCATCCCGAGGATTTGTGAGGCACCCCCTGATTCCTTTTCCACACGCACCACCTGTCCTGTGGCTCGAATCAGAGGGTCACCTTCGTGCAGCGAGAAAGAAAGAAAAACTTTTGTGCCTAACTTCAGAGGGACATCGGATTCGAAAAAAAGACCTCCCATGCTGATATCGGTGGTATAAAAATAGACGAAGCCTTCCCCCGTTTCGTCTTCAAAGATGACACGGGTTCGAAGCTGTTTGCGGGGGTAAATCCTTTTTTCTTGACCGGAATAATTCACTTTTTCCTCTTTTCACCTTTGCCGGGAGGTCGGCCTCGGCGTGGTTTTTCTCGTTTATCCCGCACCATTTTATGCGCAATCGAGAGGAGATCATACGGATAGAAAGGCTTTTCCAGCAAATAGAGGTCAGAGACCTCTGCAGCGGATTCCTTGATATCGGTCCTGCTTTTGGAAGCGATAAGTATAGTGGGAGAAGGGAATTTGAGTTCCTGGTCTTGGGCAATCGCATTGCTGTTAATCAGAAGCAAATCGGGTCGAAAACGGGTGCTTCTTTTGAAAAGCGATTCGTACTCCTCGGAAAATCTGAGCCGGAATCGGTCATTCGTTGAAAAAAGGACCTGGTACATATTTTGTGCCAGTGGAGAGTGGTCGACAACAAGGACATCGTAGAAAATCTTGGCAGGCATTATGCCGAATTTATAACGTCACTTCTCAATGAGTCCAGAGGTATTTTATTTGACTTTTCCCTTTTCTTCACATAAATTTCGTTAAAATTTTTTAAGGAAATTATCTTAACTTTTTAAATTCCTCAAGGAGGGGAAAGATATGAAGAAGACGACGATCGCTGCAATGCTCATGATTGTGGGGTTAGCTCTGACTTTTGGATGTTCCAAGCAGGGGAAACCAGATGTGGCAGGGAAGACCTCGAAAGGGTTGAACCGGATCCACTTCGACTTCGACCAGTCGGATGTCAAGGACGAATATAAAAAGGTCCTGAAGGGAAATGCCGGCTATATGAAGGACAATGAAAAGGCGAGTGTCCAGGTCGAAGGGCATTGCGATGAGAGAGGCACAGAGGAGTACAACATTGCCCTTGGTCATCGGCGTGCCAATGCCGCTCGGGATTATCTGGTTTCACTCGGAGTTGATAAAGGCCGCGTCAAGACAAAGAGTTTTGGCGAGGAGAAGCCACTGGAGACCTGCAGCAATGAAAGTTGCTGGTGGAAGAATCGTCGGGCTGAGTTTGTTAAGAAATAAATAGGCAAGTTCTTGATTTGAGGCCACGGTGGAGTTATCTTTCACCGTGGCTTTTTTTTGATTATGAGATTTTTCCTTATACTTTTTTTAACAGTCTCATTCCAGGTAGCATGGGCAGATCCGTCCAAGGTATCGAAGGGGGAGATTGATGAGCTCAAAAGGGTTCAGGACTCCAATGCCAAGGTCTTGGCCGATACGAATCTTGCCGTGACGGAACTCCGTCGAGAGGTCCAGGCTTTAAAAGGACTGCTCGAGGAGGCGAAATATTTTTTCCAACAGGAATCGGATAAGAATCAGAAGCTCTTGAGGGACTTTGATTTTCGGATAACCGGTCTTGAGGAGAGGATTTCTCTGCATCAGAAGCAGCTCGAGGAGATTTTAATCAAGAAAAAAGGTGAAAGTCAGGAAGAGGCGGATTATCGAGCAGCCCTTTCTGAGATTAATCTCGGCAATTATACCCAGGCCTTGAAGCTTTTCGAGGCCTTTCTGAAGAAGTATCCGAAATCATCTCTGGCCGACAACGCCCAGTATTGGAAGGGAGAGGCCTTGTATGCCTCCCGGGATTTTGCCTCAGCCCTTTTGGAGTTTCAAAAGGTGGTCAAGAATTTTCCTCAGAGTGAAAAGACCCCGGGGGCTATCTTAAAACAGGGTTATTGTCTCTTCGAACAGAAGGGATATGAAGATGCGAAGGTGTTTTTAAATCAACTCATCCAGAATTATCCGAAATCCGATGAGGCGGGAGAGGCGAGAGAGAGGATCAAAAAGATTGATGCGCTGATGGCTCAGGCCGCTTCTCCTTCCCAACCACGTCCTTCCCCATGATAGAAGTTTCCGGGCTCACAAAAAAATACGGTTCTTTAATAGCGATCGAGAATATTACCTTTCGTGTCCGATCGGGGGAAATTGTCGGACTTCTCGGTCCCAATGGTGCCGGGAAGACGACGACCTTAAGGATTATAACCGGTTATCTCCCTCCGACTGCCGGGACGGCGAAGATTGATGGAATCGATATTTCTCAGAAACCTGAAAAGGCGAAAGAGAAGATCGGCTATTTGCCTGAAAATGCCCCTTTGTATCCTGAGCTCACTGTTGAGGAGTATCTTCGGTTTGTCGCCGGGATACGTCATCTCTCTGATGTTGACGGCAGAGTGATTGCTATTTTGAAACGGACAGGGACGGAGATTGTCAGAAAAAGACTCATTGGCAATATCTCAAAAGGGTATCGGCAACGCGTTGCGATCGCTCAGGCGCTGATTCATGATCCGGATCTCCTGATCCTCGATGAGCCGACCGTTGGGCTTGATCCCAAACAGATCCTGGAGGTTCGAGGGCTCTTGAAAATGTTAGGGGGAGGGCGGCAGGCGGTTATTTTTTCTTCTCATATCCTGCAGGAGGTGAGTGCGCTTTGTGAGAGGGTGATTATTATTCATCGGGGGAAAATTGTTGCCGATCAGTCGATTTCCGGGGCGACGGATCTCGAGGCACTCTTTCTGAAACTTACCGAGGAGGAGGCGGCCGATGTGGTCTCTACTTAAGAAAGAACTCAAAATCCATATCGCCTCTCCGGTTGCGGCGGTCACCTTTGCCCTCTTTCTCTTTCTGACCGGTTTTGCCTTTACAGCCCATATGACGGAGCCCTCTCCGCAGAATCTTCCGGAGGCCTCGATGAGGGGGATGACCTATTTCATGGCGGTCATTTTCGTTTTTTTGACACCATTGTTGACCATGAGGGGATTTGCCGAGGAGAGAAAAATCGGGACGATTGAACTCTTGAAGACCTCTCCGCTCTCTGACCGGGCGATTGTTTTTGGAAAATATTTTTCAGTCTGGATTCTCTATGCCGCTCTCTTGTTTCTCACGCTTGAGTATCCGATTTTCATCCTCTTATCCGGGGAGCCGGACCCAGGCCCATTGACTCTTTCTTACCTCGGTCTCCTTTTAATGGGAGGGGCGTTTCTTGCTGCCGGGATTTTTTGTTCTGTCGTGACCCAGAGCCAGGTCATTGCGGCCGTTTTCAGTTTTGTCCTCCTCCTGACGCTCTGGTTTTTGGGAGAGGTGGGGGGAGTTTTGGGAGAGAAGATTTCGGTTTCCTCTCATCTCGAGAGCTTTAGTATCGGCGTTCTCGATCTGGGGGATATCTCCTACTATCTTCTCTTCACATTTCTATTTCTCTTCCTGACGGTTCGGTATTTGAGGGCCGAAAAATGGCGATAAAGAAACTGACCAGCTCTCTTATTTTTACGGTCGTCGTTATTGCGGCGGGCATCCTTCTTTACGGAATTGTTGATCGCGCATCGATTCGATTTGATACGACGGCGAACCGCGAGTTGACACTCTCCGAACAGACCCTCTCAACACTCAACAATCTTGATAGAGACGTTAAAATTCTCGCCTTCTTTCGGAGGGGAGAAGATCTCGATGCTGTTTTTATTCGAAGGAAAGTGGATGATATCCTGAAAGAATATTCCACCCATTCTTCCCGTGTCAGCTATCGGATGGTGGATCCCGATACGGAAGTGGAGGCTGCGACCCAGCACAGAATCAGTACCGATGGCACGATCGTTTTTCAATCAGGGGAAAACAGAAAAGAGATCTATCAGTCCCAGCTTTTTGACTACTCACGCCTGTCAGAGGCGGCTCTTCCTGAATTTGTCGGGGAAGGTCTTTTTACGAATGCGATCCTCAAGGTCACTCAGGAAAAATCTTTCACCGTTTGTTTCCTCGAAGGGCATGGGGAGAGGGGCTTGAACGACCCTTCACCTGCTGGGTATAGTGGGGCTCAGGATTATCTGAAGAAAAACAACTACGAGATCCAGATACTCAATCTTGTCAAGACGAGCAAATTATCGGATGATTGCCATCTGCTGATTGTTTCTGGTCCCAAAAAGGAAATCCCACCCTCCGAAGATCGTTTCATCGGTCGGTACCTCCAAAAAGGGAGAGGGGCCCTGCTTGTCCTGGGGGAATCTCAACTCCCTCCTCTCCTCGCAGAGACGCTTCGTTCCCTGGGCCTTGCCTGGAATCATGATTTTGTCTTCGATCCCGAACGACATTTCCTTTTGGGTCCCCATTACCCCTCTCCGCAGATGGAGTCGCATGAGGTGACAAAGGGGCTTCAGGATTTGAACCCGATTTTTTCCTCGGTGAGGAGTCTTGAGATGAACGAAAAGAAGGGGCGAAAGAACACCTCCCTCTTCACAACCTCAAAGGCTGCGTGGGGAGAGCTCCAACTCGTTGAAGGAACCGAACCACGTTTTGACAAGGGAATCGATATCGCTGGTCCCCTGAAGATCGGGGTCATTTCAGAATCGGAGACTGATCCCGCCGCGGGGAGGGTGATTGTTGTCGGTGATTCCGATTTCGCCTCGAACGCCCTGATTCAGGCACCCGGGAATCTCGATCTTTTCCTCAATATAGTTGGCTGGCTTGTGGGTGAGAAGGAGCAGGTGACGATTCGTCCGAAAACCCCTGAATTTCGAACAATCACAATGACCCCCGGCCGCGCCCGGTTTATTGCCTATTTCAGTCAGGTTGGTTATCCGCTGCTTATCTTGAGTAGCGGTGTTATTTATTGGTTGCGGCGGAGGAAGAGGTAACTTTTTCTATCTCTGACCGGACCACCAGCCGAAGTCTTTCAGGATTGATCCAGTCGTGGAAGGGACGGCCATTGATAAAGATGGCAGGAGTTCCTTGGACGCCAAATTTCTGCCCCTCCTGGATCTCCGCAGAGAGCTCTGTTTCAATCTCAGGTGAGACCAGACACTGATTAAACCACTCCTCTTCGATCCCGACCTCCTTCGCCAGTTTCATCAAGGTTTCTCGGGAAAGTTTTTTCTGATTCTCAAAAACGAGATCATGATACTCCCAGAATTTTCCCTTTTGTTCGGCACATAAGGCTGCCTTTGCTGAGAGGCACGAAGCCATATGGAAGCTTCGGCTCACAGCGGGGTTACAGGCGTTATCGAGGGGGTAATTCAGATAAACAATCCGGACATTCTTCTTTAATTCACCCAAAAATGGCTTCAGGCTGAAGGCGGCGCGGCGACAGAATGGACATTGAAAGTCAGAGAATTCGATCAAGGTGACCGGGGCGTTTGCTTCTCCCCTCTGAAGTTTCGGGGTGATTCCCAGAGGCTGCGAGGGGGTTGCATAAAAATGTTTCAGGTAAAGCTCATCCGGGATCTTGACCTTTCGGACTGGATCGTTGGCCTGAAGGCCTTTAAAAAAGATCAATCCGCCCCCGAGCAGGAGTCCAAAGAGGATCAGGTGGAGACCGATCTTCCCAGGGACGAGCGATCCTTGTCTCAAGAGTGACCGGGCATATTCCATGAGATGGGCCGGGATGCGCCAGATCGGGATGCCGAGGATCCGCGGGAGAAGAATCAGATGGAAAAAGTTACAGAGATAGGTTGTCAGACAGAGGAGACAGAGGACTTCGAGTCGAAAGATCGAGAGATAGGCGATGACAAGACTATAACCGGTGGCAAAGAGCGAGCCGGCCAGCAGAAAAGAAGCGGTGGCGCGGCGACCTTTTTCTGAGGACCAGGCATAAAGCGTCGCAAAAAAGAAAAAGAGGTAATAGAGGAGGCCGATCTGGGCCGTCGGGATGCCGGCGATCTTTGAATAACGGCTCGCCAGCGCGGTATCACAATCAACAAACTCAGAGATCGTGCAAAAACTTTTGGATTCGAATCCACCCGGTGCCAGATCGAGGTGCATCTTCACCATAATGCCGGAGGCGATAAGCCCGAGGAGTGTCAGAAAAAGAAGGGCGGGGAAGATTTTTTTCATCGGGCTTCATATATATTCTTGTCAATGTTTGAATTCAACTTCATAATGTTTTTATGGCCTATCCCCCCGACAATTTTCGTCATGGGAAGATCCTGAAATTCCTTGCCCAGGGGAACTATGGGTTCGTGAAGGATGAACAGGGGTATGAGGTTTATTTTCACTTGGATGAGGTTCGACTGGTGGGACCCAACAGAGATCGTTCTTTTTTTAAAGAAGGGACACAGGTCGGTTTTGATGTTGGATTGACGTCACGAGGGATGCGCGTAACTCGACTTAAAGTTTATTCGAAAGAGGAGACTACTCCGACAGATACAGTTTCAAGCACCTGATATCATCCCTCTCAGGATTAAAATCCTTCTTTTCGGGGCATTTCGATAAAAGTTCATTTTTAATCGACTGACATCGGGGATCAGTGGCCGGGATAGAGCCTGTCACTTCCCCCTCAATATCGAAGGGGCATGTTGGTTCTTTCAGCTCATACACAGAGAAGGTTTCGGTGACCGCCTCCTGCATCTCAACCCCCCGCACCGCTCGTGAGGGGGTAAAAGCGACTCCAACAAGGCCACGCACGACTGGATTCCCAAGGCCGGAACCGACGCCAAGGAAGACACCCCCTGTCATTTGCCATCGTCGATCTTTGGTCAGGAAATAGCGGGCCCCTCCTCCCCCCTCGACAGGGGTACCGGAGCTGCTGAAAAAATCAGAGACCATTGTTCCCCCTGAAAATTCCGAATAGAGCTCCAATTTTTTCAACACAATAAAGTTTCCGGCAATCCCGAAGGTCATCAAATCATCAAACTGTGTCGCAAAAACCAAGACACTGTCTCGAGTCCAGTAACCGAGATTGAACGCAAAGCTTAATCGCTCTTCAATCTGGGGGGTTTCAATAGAGAAAAGCCCTCCTCCCGCAAAGCTGTTGTTCCCAACCAGGCTGGCGCCGGACCCGATCGGGAGATCAAGGTAGGGGACAAAGACGATTCCCACAGGATATTTCCCTTTTTCGAGGATCCGCAATTTGGCATTCAGACGCGTATCGCCTGCCCGGATTCGCGTGCTTGAGGTATTTGTCGTGGTATCGAAAAACTTTTCCAATATGGCGAAATTTGGATTCAGACCGACTTCAAGCCAATCGAGCAGACCGATCGATCCTGAGAGATGGAGGCCAACGAGGTCTTCAACGACCGCCTGGGTTGCACCGGAGGTGACGACGACCGATAAGGGGGCTCGTGCATAATCGAGAAAAACACCGGTAGTCCATTCATAAGGTTTGAGCATATCGGTATCGTAAATTGTTAGATAACGTCCCTGGTCGGGTGCAGCACGCAAACGGAGGGTGTCAAAACTGGTCGAACGAGCGGATCCAAGATTTGGGAGGAGAATAAGAAAAACTACGAGAAATCGGCTGAAACGACTCATAGGGTCTTCAGGTAATGATCTTATATCCAGAACGAAACAACTGTATAGCGATAGTTAAAACAAGCACAGCGAGTCCTATTCCCACAGGAAAAGATATCGCCGGTGAGATATCAGATATTCCCAGAATGGAATAGCGAAAACCATCGATCAGATAAAAAATCGGGTTCAGATGTGAGAGGCCTTGCCATGGAGATGGGAGCATTTGAACAGAATAGAAGACACCGCCCAAATAGGTGAGGGGGGTAATGATAAAGTTGGAAACAAGCGCGAGTTGATCCCATTCCTCCGACATCAAGCCTGAAATAATTCCGAGTGAGGAAAAGAGAAGGGAGCCAATGACGATATTCAGACCTGTCAAGAAAATGGAAGAGACGGAGAGGGGGGTGATCACGGAAGCAACAAGGAGGATCACCGTACCGACAATCACCCCGCGGATCATTCCTCCAATCACAAACGCGATCACGATCCGTGTGGGTGAGAGGGGAGAGGTGATGATATTTTCAATCGATTGATCGATGCGTGCCATGAAGAGGGAGGTCGAACTATTGGAATATGAGTTTGACAAAACTGCCATGCCAGTGAGGCCGGGAAGTATATAGAGGATGTAGGAGAAACTGGAAATTGTCTTGATTTGTGACCCCAAAGAGTAACCGAAGATCAGGATAAAAAGGGCTGTCGTGAGAACAGGTGTCGCAATCGTTTGGATCGAGGTGCTCCCCCCAAATCGGTAACACTCCCTCTCGATCAAGGCTAGGAAACCTCTTAAGGGGTGCATTCATTCCCTCCCGCTTCCAGTGATTTACCGGTTAGTTTTAGAAAAACGTCTTCAAGGCTCCCCTCATGCCTTTGGGTCAGTTCCCGAGGCGAGCCGATCTGGATAATTCGGCCTTCATGGATAATTGCAAGACGATCGCAAAGCTCCTCTGCCTCATCCATATAATGGGTGGTCAGGAGTATGGTTGTCCCATCGCGGTTCAGACCTTTTAGGAATGACCAGAGTTCATGTCTCTGGCCCACATCCACTCCCGCGGTTGGTTCATCAAGGATCAGGATTTTGGGATGGGACATCAGGGCCCTCGCGATCAGAAGTCTTTTTCTCATCCCTCCCGAGAGCCTCCAGGTTTCTCGATCGGCCTTTGGGGAAAGCTGGAAACGGCTCATCAACTCCTCGGCCCGTCGTTTACGATCACCTCGAGTGAGACCGTAAAATCCCCCCTGAAGTTCCAGGATCTTTCGGACCGTGAAATACCGATCCAAATTGATTTCCTGTGGGGAAAAACCGATCAGGCTTTTGGTTTTCACAGACTCTGTCCGAACATTCATGTCATTGACAGTGACCGTCCCTTCGGTTGGGTGGGCAAGCCCAACGATCATTTTTATTAAAGTCGTTTTCCCGGCCCCATTCGGACCGAGAAGGCCGAAAAACTCCCCATCTTTAATGCTAAGATCCACTCCCCCCAGCGCCTTCAAGGGGCCAAAAAATTTCTTTAATTGGACAATCTCAATCATTCTTTTTGAGGACCCCTTGACCCCGGCTTATTTTTTTCATAAATGTCGCGCCCCTATGCAAGAAGCTCCCAGCTCTTTATCACACGATCTGCATCCCCACATCTTATTAAAGCTAAGAGAGTTTCATTCAACAGAATCTTTGGAAAAATCACCACTTTTTCAGGAGGTTCGCCCGAAGATCCAAAAACTCCTTTCGAGTTATGATTTGGTTCATCAGGTTCCTGAACCGGCACCGGAGCCTTTTTATCGTTGTGTGGCATGGAATATCGAAAGGGGGATGCGTTTTGAGGCGATTCTTCATTATTTGAAAAACCACCCGCTTCTTTCGACGGCGGATATTCTTCTGATCACGGAGGCTGATTTGGGCATGGCACGATCGGGCAACAGGGATGTCGCTCAGGAATTGGCCCAGGAGCTTCAGATGAATTATTTTTTCGCACCTTCCTATCTTAATTTATCGAAAGGGTGCGGTATTGAGCAGGAGGTTTCAGGGGAAAATAAATTGGGGATCGCCGGGAATGCGATTCTTTCCCGTTACCCTATTTCAAATCCAATGGCCGTTCCCCTCCCGAATGCCCACGACAAGATGAGAGGACGGGAAAAGAGGGTGGGGAGTCAGAGTGCCCCGATAGCCCAAATTAATTTAGGCAGGAGGTCGATTGTTGTTTCAGCAGTCCATCTGGATGTCCGTTCGACCCAGAAGCATCGGATCCTTCAGCTGGAAAAAGTGACCGAAGTGGTTCGAGAGATGGGGGGTGGCCCGGCACTAATCGGTGGGGATTGGAATACAAGCACCTACGATGCGCATAGCGCCTTCTCCTCGATCCTCGGTTTTTGGATCCGGGTTTTCATCGGGACCGGGAATATGATCAAAAATCACTACCCCCATCCCGACCGTTTTTTTGAGAGGAGGCTCTTTGAGCGGCTCGAGGCGAACGGTTTTGATTATAAGTCATGTAATGAGTTAGGGGTTGGGACGAGTCATTTCTCTGTTGGAGATCTCAAGCAATTCAAGAACCTTCGTGAATGGCTCCCCAACTGGTGCTTTCGGTTTGTCGATTGGGCTCTTAAGGAGCATGGGGGGCGTTGTTCTTTCAAACTCGATTGGTTTACCCAAAGGGGGCTGAAGATCCTCAAGGAAGGGGAGGGGAGCTCAGCTCGCAAGGGAAAATCAGTAGGGGCGAAAGTTATCGGGAATCTGGACTACGAGAATTATCCCAGCTCACAAGGACTCAAGAATCGTCTAGGTTAGGCTCTGTGACCTTCCGGAGGAGCTGACCATCTTAGCAGATCGTAATCCTTTCGGATCCGCATTCTCTCATGGTGTTGGCTCGAAGAGGTTTCGGCCGCCCCCTTCACCTCACCTTCAGAGATTTCTACCTGCCAGATGGTGACGACTTTTTGATTGGGTGGATGCCCAAACTTTTTGCCGCCATCCTCTCCTAGGTTTTCCGAGGGGTTCTCTAAGGTCTTCTCCTCACTTAACAGGATCTGCTTCCAGATCGATGCCCCCTTCACCCTTAGAATCGAGCCACCGTGAGGTAACTGATTCATAGATCTTGGGGGAGCCTCTCGTGAGGATAGTCTCTGATCTTTCAACCAGAAACCCCCTTTTTGAACTTCTGTCCGTTGGGCCTGCCTCTTTAGCAGATTCAGGTGAAGCATTCACTCTTCCTAGCGGAGAGGTCGGGACCCAGTGCGGGTTGCCCTCCTAAACGATTGTTGAATCCTTGTCAAAGACCGAATCAAACTGACAGTCAGCGGTGTAGAACAGGAATTTTCAAAATTCAACTCGAACTTTTCCTGGATTGGCTGAGGCACGGCTGGCGTGAAAAAAACAGAAACAACTTTTTTCAAAAGAAGTTATCCACAGTTGTGAATTAAAAAATATCCACAGCTTTTCCTCATAACTTTCGCAAGTTAACTCACCCCTGTTTTTTTCATCCACACGCCTTATAAGAAAAAGTTCCTGAAGCAATTTTTAACCCTCTTGAATTATTAGGGAATTACCTTGTTGAGGGGATACTCGACAATTCCGGAGGCACCAGCCCTCTTCAAGGCAGGCAGGATTTCTCGCACAATTGACTCATCAACGATCACTTCGATCGCCACCCAGGACTCGTCAGCCTGTTGAGAAATGGTCGGTGTATGCAAGGCAGGCAGTTTTTCGATGACAGTCTTGAGACGGGATTTTGGGACATTCATCTTGAGCCCAACCTTCTCTTCCGCTGCGATCGCCCCTTGGAGAAGGAGGGCCAGATTTTCCATTTTTTCTCTTTTCCAGGACTCTTTCCATGAATGCTGATTTGCAATAAAAACTGATGTCGATTCCAAGATCGTTTCCACAATTCTTAAATTGTTCGCGCGAAGTGAGCTTCCTGTTTCCGTAACCTCGACGATGGCATCTGCCAAGTAGGGGGGTTTCACCTCTGTTGCCCCCCAGGAGAACTCGACACTGGCCCGGATCCCTTTTCCCTTTAGATACCGTTTTGTAAACTGGACCAATTCTGTGGCGACCTTCTTCCCTTCCAGATCTCTGACCGTCTTGATCTTTGAGTCGTTTGGGACCGCGATGACCCATCGAACTGGCTTAAGACCAGCCTTTGCAAACCTGAGCTCACAAATCTCTTCTACCTTCGTCTCTCCCTCGAGGATCCAATCGCGTCCTGTGATGCCACAATCCAATGCCCCGTTTTCCACGTAGTGGGCCATCTCCTGCGCGCGGATCAGAAGGCCTTCAAGCTCAGCATCATTGATATTGGGACTATAACTTCTGGGGTCCGCTGTGATTTTAAACCCCGCTTTTCCAAAAAGACGGAAGGTTGATTCCTGAAGACTTCCCTTTGGCAATCCAATTTTTAGAATTTTGCCCATTGTGTATCTCTACTCAAAAAACATGCATTCATCGTCCTAAAAATTAACAAATAAAGTTGACGAGGCAGGGTTTCTCGGATACCACAGCCTTCAAGATGCACAAGAGGTTTTTGGTTCCAAAACTCATTTTAGTCCTCGCCGTTTCAGCCTTTTTGACCGGAGGAGCATGCCCAAGTACAGAGGATTCCCTGGTTGATGACATTAAGTTTGCCTTGGATCAATGTAACCCCTCCAGCAAACCGGAAACGGTCGATACCTTTTGCAATACCGCGGTGACGAAGGGTGAGGAGCTGATTACCAAAACACCGACAGACAAAAATGCCCGTCTCCTCTTGTCATCGGCCTATTTTGGGAGGAGTGGGTTGGACTTCCTTTCTCTTCTAGAGACTTTTGCTGGTCTTGCTGATTCTGGTGAAAAAGACTTTGTCGAGATTCGAAATGCTATTGTCAACATCGACGTCGATATTGTTGATCTTCGCTCCTCGATTACCACATTAACGCAGATTATTGCTGATCTGGATCTTAAGGCTGAAGGGAACGAAGATATATTCAGGCAACTCGGATTGATGATGGCTCTGGAGGCTTTTGTCCGCCCTGTCAAACTGGCAGGGACAGATGCTGCTGATGTGGCAACAGGGCTCAGTGACGGTTCAGGAGAAGGTGATGTCACCAAGAGTGATTTTGTGAATGCCGATAATTATCTGGCCGATACCAATATCGATGATGAAGATATTCTAAAGCCGATTCGGGAGAATTATTGTCGGTGCTCCTTGCAGTCAGGAGGATTTACCGCTCGCTGTCTTCGAGATCTGATGCGGTGTGAACTAAACCCTGCTGCTGCGGATAATGAGGGCGATAACGGGGGACTTGAGGCTGATTATGATGGCACCCTTCCAGACGATCCGAATGATGTTGATTGCCTTAAACTTCTGACACCTGATGGGTTGAGTACCTGTGCCGGGACGGATACAAAATGAAATTGAGTAAATTGATTTCTTATTTTTTCCTTTTCCTTCTTGCGATGCTGCCTTTATCGGCCTTTGGTCAGGCGACATCGACAATCCCACCGGCCCATCCGAGTCTCTATAAAGGGGTTCGACCTTTGGGGATGGGGAATGCCTTTGTTGCGATGCCGGGTAGTGATGAGAATGCGATGTTTTATAACCCGGCTGCGATCAATGACTATGAGCCAGGTATTGATTTTCGTTTTGTGAGCCCCACCATCGATTTCACGACCTCCTCCATTCAGCTTGTGAAGGATGTCGTCGATCTTGCCGATGAAATTAACGATGAAGAGGGGGATGTTTCGGCCCAAATTGACACCTTTGAGACATTTGTGAATGCCCACACGGGTGAGTTTCATTCGCTAGATGTCCGCCTCCCTGTCTTTATGGTATTGAACAAGTATCTTTCACTAGGAACACTGGTCGATTCTCGGACCACAGTCTCTTTTAGAAACAGGTCATTTAGTAATTTTGAGCTTCAATCTCGCTCTGATGCTGGTGGGGTGATCGGCGGGGCGTATGGCTTCTTTGAGGAACAGCTTCAGGTGGGTGTGAATGTCAAAGTTCTCCACCGGATCAGTGTTGATCAGGTATTGACGATCGATGATATTTTCGCCACCGATGACTTTAAAGATGCGATGCCGATTGAACGGGCGACCGGTGTCGGTGTTGATCTTGGGTTAAAGGGCAAGGTCCCGACTTTTGATTTGAAGGCCTTGGAGGTCTTGAAACCGACGGTTGGTTTCACCTGGCAGGATATTGGGAACACCCGATTTGCAGGCGATGTGGTTGATACGGAGCAGTCGATCAGTCTTGGGGCGGCGATTCATCCAACCTTCCATTTAGGAAAACACGAATTTCAAAATCATTTTGACCTTGATCTGCGTGAGTTGAATCAGCCGGTCTCCTTTTCCAAGAAGCTCTTTTTTGGGTATGAGTTAATGGGGCCAAGATTCCTTGGATTTTTTCAGCCTTCAGTGCGGATCGGGGCCCAACAGCTCTATCTGGCGGCAGGGACCTCGCTCGATCTTCGATTTGTGAAGGTTGAATTTGCCACCTATGCCGAGGAAGTTGGCCGATTTACGCGGCAGCAACCTTCTAGACGTATTGCGGGCGCCCTCGTCTTCGGGTTCTAGTTTTAGTTAAATTACAGAAAAGTTGAAATTTTCGAGTTGGCTCTTCACTTCGCCTAAGAAGCCACAGGCGGCGTCGCCATCAACGATCCGATGATCGAAAGAGAGGTCCAGAGGCAGGATCGATCGTATCTCGATCTTTTCGTTGATCACCCAGGGACGACGGGTCACACGATTCACCGCCAGGATTCCTGATTGCGAGGGAGGGATGATCTGATTGCTTCTGATCGCTCCAAGGGCTCCCGTATTATTGACGGTAAATGTGCCTCCTGTCAGTTCAGAAACGTCCAGCCTCCCCTCGCGGGCCTTGTTAATAAGGTGAGGCACCTCTTCAACAATCCTGGAAAAGCTCAAGTCTTGAATATTGCGTAAGACAGGGACGAGGAGACCCTGAGCGGTTGCCGTCGCGATCCCAAGATGAATCGAATGGTGTTCTTCGATCCTCTGATCAGCCCCCTGTCCCTTGAGCGAGCTATTCAAGATCGGGAATTTTTTCAAGGCGGGTATGACGGCAAGAAGGACAAAAGGGAGATGGCTTAACTTGGAGTCATTTTTCTTTCTCCACTCGTCAATGGTTGTGACATCGACATCAACCCCTGTTCCCGCATGAGGGATCTCTTTCTTCGAAAGGGACATTTTCTCGGCGATGCGGGCCCGGATAGGGGTTAAAGGAATTACCTTGACGTCGGCGGATGGGCCAGGATGTTTCCCGCGTGTCTCGAGATATTTCAAAAAGTCCTCTTTCGTCAGTCGAGCATTGGGTCCTGTACCGGCCAGTTTTTCAATCTCCTCGAGGGGGATATTGTTTTCTTTTGCGAGCGACCGGATCATTGGAGATATTGCAGCCTTTTTGTCACCCTCCAGCCCGCCGAAGGCGGGCGTTGAGGGGGGGACCCGAGACGCGAGCCCCTCTAACGACTTTCCAATCCCCATCGAGAGATATTTTTCCCCCAAGGCGTCGGCGACCTCGAAGTGGGCGATTTCTTTCCCGACGGACACCTTTTTATTTTCACTCTCAAGGATTTTTATCAGTTTCCCTTTAAAAGGAGACTCATAGGCAAAAACTGATTTCTCAGTCTCCATCTCGATGAGCGGCTCTTGTTCCTTCAGTTCGTCGCCCTCTTTCTTCAGCCAGCGGACAATAAGCGCTTCGGTAATCGATTCCCCGAATTGGGGCATGGTAAGTGCTATTTTCACAGCGCTCAGTATTGAACGAGTCTCTTGGCAGCGTCAACAATATCTTGTTCTGAAGGGAGGTAATAATCCTCCAGCTGCGGAGCGACCGGGATCGGTGTCATCTTGGCTGTAATACGTACGGGCGGTGCCGAGAGGGAATCGAATCCCTTTTCACAAATGAGTGATTCCAGCTCAGCCCCCACTCCCCCACGACGAGGGGCTTCATGGAGAATAATAACCCGATTTGTTTTTCGAAAAGAATTGAGCAGTGTTTCTTCATCCAAAGGGACGAGGGTGCGCAAATCAACCACTTCCAGTTCTATTCCCTCTTCCTTCGAGAGCTTTTCAGCAGTCTTTAGGGCGAGATGGACCATCGCGCCGTACGTCATGAGGGTGATATGGGAGCCCTCTCTTCGGACCAAGGCCTTACCCAGAGGGATTCGATAACTTCCGTCGGGGACCTCCTCTTTAATCTCATAGTACAGTTTTTTGTGTTCAAAAAAGAGGACAGGGTCATTGTCATCAATCGATGCAGCCAAGAGTCCCTTCGCATCAGAGGGGGTTGAGGGGGCGACAAGTTTAAGTCCCGGGACATGGAAATACCACGCCTCTGTGCTTTTTGAGTGGTAAGGGCCAATGCGAAGCCCTCCTCCCGAAGGGGCACGAATAACCATCGGTATTGGGGTCCCGATTCGGAATCGATAAGGGGCCGCGACATCGACAAGCGTGGAAAAAGCGGTGGTCATAAAATCAGAGAATTGGATCTCGGCAACAGGACGAAGTCCCGCAATCGCCGCTCCGATCGCCTCTCCAATGATGGCCCCTTCGGAAAGCGGGGTATTCTTGACCCGTTTTTTCCCGAATTCCTTTACCAAGCCCTTCGTAATTCCATAGACACCCCCATACTCTGCGATATCTTCACCGAGGAGGTACACCCTCTCATCCTCCTTCATCGCCTGTCGGAGTCCGTCTCGGATTGCCTCTCCATACGTCATGACCGGCATTATCTCTCCTTCAACAAATCTTCAGGTTTAGGCATCGGCTGCATGCGTGCATACTCCACCGCCTCTTCAATCTCACGCTCAACCCTCTCCTCAATCTCCCTCTCGCCTGTCTCATCAAGCATCCCTTTCTCCTTGAGGTAATTTTTAAACCAGAGGATCGGATCTTTTTTCTTCCACTCCTCAAATTCTTTTTTGGAGAGAAACTGGTACTGGTCATGGGTTCCATGGCCACCCATTCGCATCGTTTTGCATTCAATCAGGGAAGGGCCTTCTCCATTTCTTGCCCGGTCCACTGCCTCTTTGACGGCAAGATACACTTCGATAACGTTATTCCCGTCGATTGTCTTTCCGGGCATTCCATAACCGGCGGCGCGCAGTGCGAGATGCTCGACGGCGGTCTGTTCGTGAAGCGGGGTCGAGATAGCAATCTGGTTGTTATTGAGGACGAAAACGACGGGAAGTTTAAAAGTTGCTGCATAATTGAGTGCTTCATGAACAATCCCTTGAGAGGAGGCGCCGTCTCCAAAACAGGAAAGGACAACATTTTTTTCTCCTCGATACACCATGGCGGCGGCGACACCATTGGCGACAGGTGTCATTGACCCCATATGAGAGATAAAAGACAAAATTCTTTTGGACGTGACCCCGAAATGGACATTAGAATCCCGTCCCCATGTCGGAGAGTTGGCACGGCAAAAATATTGGAGAAATATCTCTTTGACCGTCATTCCACGGACAAGATGGGCCCCCATGTCGCGATGAGAAGGGGACAACCAATCTCCCTCGTCGAGCGTTGAAGAGGCGCCTACGGAGATAGCCTCCTGACCGGTCGAGAGATATCCTTTCCCAATAATGAGGGGGTTTTGAGGATTTTGACTGTAACAGATATAGGCAATTTTGTTTTCCAAATGGCGGGTGAGAGTCAAATAGTAATACATTTCGAGGAGCTTGGGTTGAGAGAGCTCCTCTTCTTTACGCTTAAGATCGGACGCCAACTTAATAGTGCGAAGCGCCACGGGTAGAAATTTTATCAAATTTCTTCGTTGTCTTGTCCACAATTTTTTTCAGCGAAGTCTCATACTGGTTTCGATCGCTGTAGGGGCGTGTTGCAACGCCAGATCGGATCGCAGCTTCGGCCACGGCGGGGGCCTCCCAAAGCAGGACACGGGGATCCAGAGGTTTTGGAATGATGTATTCAGGGCCAAAGGAGAGGGAGGAGACTCCATAGGCATGACAGATCTCTTTGGAGACCTCTTCTCTCGCTAGCTGAGCAAGCGCTTTTACCGCTGCCATTTTCATTTCTTCGTTAATTCTTTTGGCTCCCACATCCAGCGTGCCACGAAAGATGAACGGAAAGCCCAAGACGTTGTTGACCTGATTTGGATAGTCGGAACGTCCCGTGGCAATGACAGCATCCGGTCGCATCTCTTTGGCCTCATTGTATCCAATTTCGGGGTCCGGATTTGCCATGGCAAAGATAATCGGATTTTTTGCCATTTCCCGGATCATACTTGGCCGGACTATCCCCCTGCCCGATACCCCAATAAAAATATCAGCCCCCACGAGGGCTTCCTCAAGGGTCCTTAAGGAGGTCTTTTGAGCAAAGTGGGATCGATAGAATTCAAGATTCGGTCGCCCTTCGTAGACAACCCCTTGCCGATCACACATCATCACCTGATCTCGCGTAATACCCAAGTTCAAGAACATCTTGGCACAGGCGATTGCTGCCGCTCCGGCCCCGGAAAAGACGACGCGGATGTTCTCCGCCTTCTTCCCCTGAACCTCCAGGGCGTTCATTAAAGCCGCCGTTGTAATGACAGCGGTCCCATGCTGATCATCATGAAACACCGGGATCGACATTGCCTGGATCAGTCTCTCCTCGATCGCAAAGCACTCGGGCGCCTTGATATCCTCGATATTGATCCCGCCAAAGGTTGGTTCCAGACTCTTTACTACCTGAATAAAGACCTCGGGATCTTTCGCATTTATCTCGAGGTCAAAGACGTCAATGTCCGCAAACTGTTTGAATAGGATCCCCTTCCCTTCCATCACCGGTTTTGAGGCCTCTGGGCCAATGTCCCCCAAACCGAGAACAGCGGTCCCGTTGGTCACAACTGCAACCAGATTCCCACGTGCCGTATAATCAAATGCCTTTTTTGGATCTTTTTCGATTTCGAGGCAGGGTTCAGCGACACCAGGTGTGTAGGCGAGAGAGAGCTCTCTTTGGGTCGATGTCGGTTTTGTCGGGACAACTTCGATCTTTCCAGGCCGTCCCTCGGAGTGATAACTCAGCGCTTCTTCTTTGGTCACCATGAGGAGACGGATATTCTCTTAATAGGCACTATGAGTCAACAGGGTCTTTATTTCACTGCGTTGCAAACTGCAGCGGCAACTTTTTGGTGAAGGGATGGATCCAAGGGGTCCGGAACCAGTTCTCCTGGTATCGTTTGTTTAACAATCGCCTCGACCGCTGCGAGATACATTTCGGGTGTCATCCGTTTGGCATGGCCCTCGATCGCCCCCTTCAATATTCCCGGGTAACCGAGGAGATTATTGACATACCTCCCATCACTTGCAAATCCAGCCCCCGCGTCGATTGCCTCCTTGATTGAGATCTCGGGATCCGGATTCGAAAGGGCCAGAATCACCTGACCTTTTCGAACCATTTCCGGCTTGATCAGACCTGCTTGGCCAGTGGTGGCGATGACCACATCGGCTTTCTTCATCACCTCGGCAACAGATGGGACGACAGTCCCGCCGAATTTTTTCATCCGTTCGATCGCATAGGGTTGAACGTCAGTCCCAATCACCGTCTTTTTTGTGTAGCTCATGATCAGGCGCGCAATCGCTGACCCCGCAGCCCCTAGTCCTATCTGACCGACTTGGGAATCCTTCAGGTCGCGTTTGACGATCCGGCAGGCGTTGATCGCTGCTGCGAGACTCACGACAGCGGTCCCATGCTGATCATCATGCATCACAGGAATATCCAGTTTTTGGATGAGTTGCTCTTCAATTTGAAAGCAATCGGGTGTCCTTATATCCTCAAGCTGGATCGCACTGAAGGCCGATGAAATGGCGATGACATGTTTTATAAATTCATCCGGATCCTCCGTCTTCAAAAGGATCGGGATCATATTGTAACCAGAAAATTGGGAGAATAACGCCGCCTTCCCCTCCATCACCGGCATCGCGGCGATCGGTCCAATATTCCCCAGACCCAAGACCCGCGTTCCGTTTGTGATGATCGCGACCGTTCTGCCAATACTGGTATACTCCTTAGCGGCCTCGGGATTGGACTGGAGATGCATCGAAACGGCAGCGACACCGGGTGTATAGACCTTTCGAAGATCTTCAACACTCTTCACAGGATATTTCGGAACGACGAGGAGTTTGCCTCCTTTGTGAAGCTCCATGACGTCATCGACGACCGCTTCAAGCTCCGTGGTCTTGATCGCTCGAACCGCCTGGAGGATTTTTTCGAGCTGTTCCTCATCTTTACATTCCATTGAAATATCGCGCACCGTATGGAAAGTCCCGAGAGAGAGGGTCTTGATATCTCCGATATCTCCCCCTCCCGAGGCGATCGCCTGAATCACCTTTGACAAGGCACCAACCTGTTGTTGATTTCGTACGCGAAGGGTTCTGATGACCCGGCGTTTGTAGGCCATATCTTCCCTTACCATACCGAATAAGGGATTCCACAAGCTTTTCATTGACGAAGAGGGGCGTATGGCTATACGCCCCTACACAATGAAATTCTTGAAACTCGACCACATCGGCATTGCCGTTCCGGATCTCAAAGAGGCGGTGGAGATTTATCGTAAACTCTTGGGAAAATCCCCTGAACATTATGAAGAGGTCGCCGAACAAAGGGCGCGGACCGCCTTTTTTTCTGTTGGCGAAACTAATCTGGAGCTTTTAGAATCAACAAGCCCTGACGGACCGATCGGGAAATTTATCGAGAAACAGGGACGTGGCGGGATTCATCATATTTGTATTCAAGTGGACAATATTGAAAAGGTTTTAGAAGAATATAAAAGGGCCGGAGTTCTTTTGATCGATGAAAAACCGCGGATTGGGGCGCACGGCAAAAAAATTGCGTTTGTGCATCCGAAGTCAACAGGGGGCGTTTTGATTGAATTAGCGGAGGTTATGAAATGACCCAAAAAATCCATCCCAACGAAGCCCTCTTCGCCGGTGAGAAACCGTTCCCGATCATCCCGTGCTGCGAGCATTTTGCCGGTTCTGAAAAATTGATGACGAAGGCGCTTGAACTCCAGAACCAAAAGGGGGGGCTCTTCGATATCACGATGGACCTTGAGGATGGTGCGCCACAAGGAAAGGAAAAGGAACATGCGGAGATGATTGTGACGATGCAGAAGTCTCCTCTGAACAAACACAAGATGAGTGGGATTCGGATCCATGACTTCACGAACCGCCATTGGAGACAGGATGTCGATATCATTGTCCCTGGTGCCGGCGGCTTGATGGCCTATATCACCATCCCAAAGCCAACAGCGGCGGGTCAGGTCCGTGAGATGATTGGGTATATCCAGCAGGTTGCCAAAAAATCGGGCCTAAAACGCGAAATTCCGATCCATGTCTTGATTGAAACCCACGGCGCCTTGCGCGACGCCTTCGAGATTGCTGCGCTTCCCTGGATGCAGGTCTTGGATTTTGGTCTCATGGATTTTGTCTCCGGCCATCATGGGGCGATCCCTGATTCCGCCATGCGGTCGCCGGGCCAATTTGACCATGCCTTGATTGCGCGGGCAAAGACGACGATTGTTGCCGCGGCGTTGGCAAATGGAATTGTACCCGCACATAATGTTACGCTGGATCTCAAGAATCGTGAGCAGACGTTAGCGGATGCACGACGTGCTCATTATGATTTTGGATTTTTACGGATGTGGTCGATCTATCCAACGCAGATCGATGCGATCATCGAGGCGATGCAACCGGATCACTCGCGTGTTGAGAAGGGGTGCCAGATATTGCTGGCTGCCCAGGAAAATAACTGGGGTCCAATCCAGTTCGAAGGGGAACTCCACGACCGGGCGACGTATCGGTATTTTTGGGAGTTGGTTCAAGCGGCCAGGCTTTCTGGGCAGAAGCTTACTGATGCGGCCGAGCAGGCGTTTTTCGTTTCTTAAATTTCTTGAATCGATCCAACCCTCAACTGATCCGCCTCTTCTAAAAACTCGATTGTAAATGTTTTGAAACAGCGGCGGAATTCTTCCTCGTATTCCCGGGCTACCGAGGCACTGTCTTTCAGGCTTCTACCCAATAGATATCCAGAAAAAAATCTCCCCTCCCTCGGGACGAATACGGACAAGCAACCTCCCTGAAGGGTACTCCCTGTGCTGTAGATGAGGTTAGCCGGCATTTTTGCGAAATAATGAGAATCGATGATGCTGCCAAGATAGGACTTGAGATCCATCGGAGAGAGAAGGTCGTGTCGATCCAAAGCGTCTCCAGGGTGACTATGGAAGCACGCAGAAACTTCGGTTCCTCGCGGGAAGGAATCTCTAAGTAAAGGAGTCTCGTGCCAGGTTGTGAGCTGATAACAGCCCGAGGGACGCATTGAAATTCCATTTCTAATCCTTCTTGGGGGGTTGTAATATGAGCACCGCCCATTTCTTTTAAGAAGAAGCCCACCTGTTTCTAAAGGCAAGACGAAACCTCGTCCCCAAATTTCTCCTGAAAAACGAGTCCAGTGAACCACTTTCCCCGACTGGAGGGCGACAAGGGCGTTACCTAATGGAAATCTTCCGCGGAGATGACGAGGATAAAGCAGTCGTGCGAGGTCTGTTGAGTGTGGGGCATCCGCCTGGATAACCCAGGTTTTTTGATCGAGGTCCTCGGATCCTCTGAAAACCGTTCTTTTTGTCAAATCAAAAAAGGTAAGAGGCTGCCTGCCGCTTTCCGCAGGGATCAGAGAAACTACGACAGATCCCTCATGTTGAACAATTCCTAACGCTCCCCTCCGCGAGGCATGCATGACCTCTTCTAAGACGTCTCGTGAGAGGATTCCTTTCACCTCGTCAGGAAACCTTCCCCATTCCTCTGTTGGAAGAACCAATCTTGGCGGCTCCTTGATCGGTTGAATTCTAGCGGCGGCGATTCTCCAGGAAATAAGGGTCATGAAGCCCCCAAGGATGAGGGAGGAGTAAGCGGCGAGAGCGGCTGCATTCATTGCCTCTTCGAATTCCTCGCCCTTCAGCGAACGACGCATTGTCTCAAAAAGGAGCGATGCCCCACTACCAGCGAGAATAAGGGCCAATGGACTCTGAAATCGAATAGAGAAAAGGATTGTCGAGAAAAGTTCAGCGATGTTGAGCCCGAATTCTTGGGCATTTTCGAGGGTAGCCTCTCTCTTGGTGTAAAGATCATAACTACTTTTAAAAAGCGTACATCCCACACCGGCAATTCCTCCCCAAATGATTTTTGTCTGTTGGTTTGGAGCAAGGTTGACCGCCATCGCCGCTGCCCCCATCGAGAGCCCCATCTGGAGGCCGGTTTTGAAGATCCCTTCTGCGCTATTGGAGATCCCTTCGATCACAAGGGGTTTATCGATAGAGGGGCAACTTTGTTTCTCGTGAAAACTCCGCTTAAGCTCGCTTAAAATTCTTGAATCGTTCCAACCCTTAACTGATGCCCCTCTTCCAGAAATTCGATTGTAAGGGTTCTGAAGCAGCGACGGAATTCACGCTCAAAATCATCATGATCCATTGAAAAATCTGTGCCTGGCCTCGGGATGAAGATTGAGAGCCCACTCCCGTTGAAGGGGGCACCGGTGGTATAGATGGCGCTGGCGAAGTCTTGCCGAAGATCTTGTCTCAAATTGAGATAGCATTTCAAATCGGTAGCGCTCAAAAGATCGACTTGAGGTGTCTGGGATCGTGTCAACCCAAGGGTTCGCGTCGGATGGCTATGGATCCACAGTGTCACTTGTGTCTCGTCTGTCAGATCCCATCCGGAGGGAGAACCAAAATCGAAAGAAGATCGACTGACCCGATGGACACCGGGAGAGGGGGCGTAGACAAACAAGGCCTTTTTCAGACCTCGAGTCGACCAGGAAACAGTCTCCCCCTGCCTCAGGAAAAGTCCACCTGTCTCCAGAGGGAGGGGAGATTTAGGGGTCGCGTAAGTGCCCGTGGATTTCCATTTTTGTTGATTGAAAAAATCGGTCCAGTGCATCACCTCTCCTGAACGGGTCACAACAACCGCCTCACTTAAGGGGAATCCTGCCTGGAGATTTTTGGGATAGAGGAGTGTTGCGTTGTCTAGTGACAGACCCAGGGAATCTCCCCTAAAATTAAACGTTGAATCGGCTTTTTCAAAATGCCCCAATCGAACCTTTCTTCGGGCAAGATCAATCAATGCGGCTGGATGATCTCTCGAGGGGTCTTCATAAAAACCTAAAAAAACTTGATCCGTTGGAGAGGCGATGCCCCTTTCAGATCGATGCGCCGCATCGATAAAATCTTCCAGGGCGTTGGACGATGTCAGTTCGCGGACCTCCGGTGGGAGTTTTTCCCATTCCTGGGGAGAGAGCTTGAGTCGCGGCAGCTCGTCTACCGGTTGGATCCTTCCCGCCGCTATCCTCCAGGAGAGGATCGTCATCCCGCCACCGATCAGGATGGAAGAGGAGGCGGCGAAGAGCGCTGATTGGATCGATTCAGAAGTGGTCTTTCCCTGGATCTTTGTTCGAAAGGTCTCAATACAAAACGAGGAGAGGGCTGCCGATAGAATCATTCCAGCGGGGGTCATCAGCGTTATCGAAAAAAGAGTTCCAACACCGATTTCGATGAGGTTCAAAAAAAACTCATCGTTCGTCTGATCGGTCTCTTTTCCTTGCGAAAGTGCCGTATAGAAATCATAACCACTCTTGAAAAGACTACAGCTTGCCCCCGCCACCCCACTCCAGAGCGCCTTTGTCTTGGGGTTTGGCGAGAGATTATGCGCCATCGCCGCTGCCCCCATCGAGAGCCCCATTTGGAGGCCGGTTTTGAAGATCCCTTCTGCGCTATTGGAGATCCCTTCGATCACAAGGGGTTTATCGATAGAGAGACAACTTTGTTTCTCGTGAAAACTTTCGCTAACACCTCGCGTCAACTGAAAAAGTTGCCAACCTCTATTGAGGTGCTAGAGACCAGCTAATGTCTCTGTCTGATGAGTTTCAGACACTTGAATCTGCCAAAAAAAATCTTGATCAGATCGGACAAACCCTTGCCCAAAGGGCGACTGTCGATGGGAAAATTTCCAATGACAAGATTGATGAACTCCAGCTCGAGGCGTACGACTTCGCATGGCTCTCTTCGAAGCTCTATGCGGCAGAGAGTATCCTGGCTTATGCCAAATCCCGAGGTGAGTTAGAAAAAGGGCTTACCTCTCTTTTTGTGGATGAGGCGGTTACCGATTTATTAAATAAAAAAACCTCTCGAACCAGCGCCCCCTACTCACGTCTGGCACGGGTCATTCATGAGAAGGGGCATGGGGGGGATTTCGGTCTCGATGAACAGCATCAGATGTTTCGCGAGACCTTCAGAAAATTTTCTGAGGAGAAGGTGACTCCTTGGGCGGAAAAGGTTCATCGTCAGGATCTCTTGATTCCTAAGGAGATTATTCAAGGTCTGAGGGAGCTTGGCTGTTTTGGCCTCTCGATGCCGCAACGCTATGGGGGATTTCAGGACGATCAAAAGCCGGACAATACGGGGATGGTGGTGGTGACCGAGGAGCTTTCCCGTGGCTCCTTGGGGATCGCCGGGAGTTTGATTACCCGACCCGAAATTCTGGCCAAGGCCCTCCTGAAAGGCGGCACCGAGGGACAGAAACAGAAATGGCTTCCTCTCTTGGCCTCGGGTGAAAGGATGTGTGCTGTCGCGGTGACGGAGCCGGACTACGGGAGTGATGTCGCCTCGATGAAGGTATCGGCCACACGCAAAAACAGCGGTTGGGTGATCAATGGGGTGAAGACCTGGTGTACCTTCGCCGGATATGCCGATACCCTGATGGTCCTCGCAAGGACCGATCCGGATATGGGCAAGCGTCACAAGGGACTTTCGATTTTTATTGTGGAGAAGCCACGCTTTGAAGGCCATGAATTCAAACACCAGCAACCCGACCATGGCGGTACGATTGAAGGCAAGGCGATTCCGACGATTGGTTATCGAGGGATGCATTCGTATGAGGTTGCGTTTGTTGATTACTGGGTCCCGGAGGAAAACCTGATCGGTGGGGAGAAGGGGCTTGGGAACGGTTTTTATCTCCAGATGGAGGGTTTTTCCGGTGGGCGTCTCCAAACGGCGGCCCGTGCCTTGGGTGTCATGCAAGCCGCCTTTGAGGCGACCCTTCGTTATGCCAATGAGAGGAAGGTTTTTGGAAAACCGATCTTTGATTATGGAATGACTCAATGGAAAATTGTCCGGATGGCGATGCTGATCCAGGCGGCCCGTCAGGCAACCTACCGTGTGGCGCGGCTCATGGATGAGGGAAAGGGACAGATTGAGGCTTCATTGGTAAAGTTTTACGCCTCGAAGATTTCGGAGTGGGTCACGCGTGAGGCGATGCAGATCCATGGGGGGTATGGGTATGCGGAGGAGTATCCGGTCAGTCGGTATTTTGTGGACGCCCGTGTTTTTTCGATCTTCGAAGGGGCTGAGGAAGTCTTGGCGTTGAGGGTCATTGCACCGGGGTTGCTGCAAAGGTATTTATGAAGGAACTCGCAAAAGAAATTCCAGTCGACTTGAACAAGGTTCGTTTTCCAGAATACGGACGTGTTTTGGAAGATTTTCAGCCCGGTGAGGTTTTTTGTCATCCACGGGGGATTACAATCGATCGAAATTTTGCGATCGAATTCGCCACGACTTTTATGGAGGCGAATCCCCTCTATCTGAATGCCGATTACGCGAAGAAGCATGGTTTCTCGGATCTCTTGGTCTCTCCGATGATGGTCTTGAATTTGGCGATCTCCCTTGGAGTTCAGAATGACTCCGAGAAGGCGATGGCGAATCTTGGTTATTACAATGTGGAATTTCCAAAGGCGGTCTTTCCAGGGGATACCTTAAGGGGATTAACGAAGGTCATTGAGTCCCAGGGACGGGGAGACAAGCCGGGGATTGTGACGATTCGGACAGCTGCACTGAACCAGAAGGGGGAGGTTGTCTGTCGCTATAACCGAAAGATCATGGTCGCCCCATCGGGGAAAAAGAGCGATCCAACCACCGTTTCGGGTCAACCATTTCCCGAGGAATCTGTAGGGGAAATTCGCGAATTGCCCCTACCAACGGCGGGAAAATATCCAAGAAACCTGACCGGAACGAAGACCTATTTTGAGGATTTTCAGGTGGGGGAGATCATTGTCCACAAAAACGGTCGGACGATTACCGATGAGCATATCCCATGGACCTATCGGCTCATGAATACGCATCCCCTTCACTACGATCAACTCTACACACAGGGGGCAAAACTTTCCGGAACCGGCAAACCAGTTGTTTACGGTGGCCTCGTCTTCGCCTGGCTCTGTGGGCTTGCCTCGCGGGACACGAGCGAGAACGCCTTGTGGGACCTTGGGTATACCGAAGGGTATCACACCCAACCAGCCTATTCGGGAGATACCGTGACGGCGGTCAGTCGGATCTTGGCGAAGGAGGATTTTTTACCGAAAGCCGGGGTTATTCAGACTCAGTTGATTGGTCTCAAGAATCTCAGGGCCTCTGACGCCCTACAGCAGTTTGGGGCCGATCTTTTCTTGAAGGAAAAAGACAAAAAAGATCTGGGAAAACAAAAGATTAGTGAAAAGGTGTTCGAAATAGAGCGTAGGCTTTTGATTAAGAAGAGATCAGCGGTAGGTTGACGCCCTGCGATATGGGGCAGGGACAACCTTATTAGGAAATAGCCGATACTTACTAAGACGAGATGGGTCCTCTAATCTCAAAGCTTTTCTTGCCTTTAGCGCCTCTGGCCTACTCTGCCGAATTTCATATCTACGGCAAGGGGTATCGATTAGAAACAGAGCCACTTCTGAAATCCGGTCTTTGCTTCACTTCAGAGTCAGCAGGTCTGGAAATGTGTTTCCCTGAGGATGGAAGTATTTCGCTGGACCTTCTGAACCCGAATCTTCGTCAATTTGTTGAATCGGAAAGTCCTCTTGCTGATCTTAAAGAGGGCCCAATGGTCATTTCTCCAGGGAAGGCGTATTTCTTTTCAACAGGCGATACGAGCAAAATGGAATATTTTCCCGACATGAAGTTTGACTCCGTGGCTTGGGCTCCCCGTTTTGAATGGGTCGCTGTCCTCGAGACCGACGTCTCCGCAGAGCAGGATGCGCATCGTGAGATCTTGCGACGCGGGTTTATTCGGGCCCGTGAAATGTATCCTGGTTTTGACAAGTCGATCCTTTTCTATGAAGGCGACCCGGCGGCATTGGGCACAATGGCCTTGGGGAATGCCTATCGAGATCACCCTCCTTCTCCTTTAGCCACTATTCCTGACTATGTCTTAAGACTTTTCGATCGACTTTTAGGAACCATTCACCATGGGATGGCAGCCTTTGTCCTCGAGTCACCCGATGGGCCTCCACGATTGCAAACACCAGAAGAGACGAGTCGCCAGATCCGGTCGAGTGTTGAAGAACACCTGTTTGAGATTGGCCGATTAAAGGGTGCCTTGAAGGATTTAGGACTGGCAACCCGTCCTCCCCTCATTGAAGAGGGGCAATTTCTCGCAGACTATCTGAAGGGAATTGAATCGGCCAAGTTGGCACTTCAGGCAGGGCGGTTGGATGAGGTCGAACAATGGCTTAAGGATAATCGTCAGATGGCGGTTTATCCGATCATGAGCGATGTCAATTTCAAGATGTGGGACGACGAAAAAGTGGAAGCGAGCAAGAGTCGTTATCCCAGAAAAAAGCTTCTTGGATATCTCCTTCAGAGGCATATCGGTGTCGGGGAGTATTTCATGACAGCTTTGGAGTTGTTTAATCAAGCGGAGGTCTTGCTGCTAGACAGTGAGAACTCACATCTGGCTCAACAGGCGTTCAATGAGGGGGTTTCGTACTATAAGGAAGGACTCCGCTATCTTCCGGAGGAGATGTGGGAGCAAACGGCACGTGGGAGGGGGCCTATCGTTGCCATGGGGCAGCTTCATCGAGAGGCGGTGCTTCATTTGGTCTCGGATGCGGTTGGGGCCCATTGCCGAAATTATTCTGGTGATGCCTGCGTTCAATCGGTGTCCGCTAATTATTTTGGGCTAGAGCCTTTCCATCGAGAGGGAGACGACCTTCTGCTGGATCAAGATGGGCAGGAGCGTCCTCAAAATAAAAGGGCGATGGAGGCGACTGCCGATATCCTCCTTTACGGTGTTTTGCATACAAATCCCACATTGATTCTCGATCGCTTCTGGCCAGAAAAGGTCATTATTCCTGAACCTCCAGATGCCGGTGTTCCTCCCCTTCCGGGAGGAGTTCCGGATGCTGGTGTGAACCCCTCTGATGGGGGGAACTGATTTTCTACTTGTTGACCCTTAAGATAAAACTCCTTACATTCAAATCATCGTGAAGGCTCCAAGAGATAATCCTTGGCTAATGAGGACCTACTCCGGACACACCTCTGCCAAGGCCTCAAACAAACTTTACAAGACAAATCTGGCCAAGGGACAGACAGGCCTCTCTGTCGCGTTCGATCTGCCGACACAGACCGGCTATGATTCCGATTACCCGTTGGCGCGTGGGGAGGTTGGGAAGGTGGGGGTTCCTATTGGGCATATCGGGGATATGAAGGCGCTTTTTGACGGAATTCCTCTTGAAAAAATGAATACCTCGATGACGATCAATGCAACGGCCGCCTGGCTCCTCGCCCTTTATGTGGCGACGGCCGAACCACAAGGAGCTGATCGCAAGAATCTTCAGGGGACCACGCAAAACGATATTATTAAGGAATATCTTTCACGAGGGACCTACATTTTTCCGCCGGAGCATTCCCTTCGATTGATGACCGACATGATCGCCTTCACGGTTCGGGAGATCCCGAAATGGAATCCGATCAATATCTGCAGTTATCACCTTCAGGAGGCGGGGGCGACACCGATTCAGGAGATCGCCTTTTCTCTCGCGAATGCGATTACCGTCCTCGATGCGGTACGGGATTCCGGAAAGGTGGCCCTTGAAGATTTTCCACTTGTCGTTGGGAGGATCTCTTTTTTTGTGAATGCCGGGATCCGCTTTGTTGAAGAGGTTTGCAAGATGCGGGCCTTTGTCCGGATCTGGGATCGACTGACAGAAACCCGTTATGGAGTGAAGGATCCGAAGCAGCGCCTTTTTCGCTATGGGGTACAGGTGAACTCGCTTGGGCTTACCGAGAGACAACCTGAAAACAATATTGTTCGGATCATCCTCGAAACCCTGGGCGTCACTCTTTCCAAAGAGGCGCGGGCCCGTGCCGTCCAGCTTCCGGCCTGGAATGAGGCGCTGGGACTTCCAAGACCATGGGATCAGCAGTGGAGCTTGAGGATCCAGCAGGTCTTGGCCTACGAGACCGATCTTCTGGAGTATGAGGATCTCTTTCGCGGCTCCGCCGTGGTCGACGAAAAGGTTTTGCGCATGGAGGAAGAGGCGTGGGCCGAGCTCGAAAAGATCCTCAAGATGGGAGGGACGCTCGAGACGATTGAGTATATGAAACAATCGCTTGTTGCCTCCAATAGAGAAAGGGTTCGCAGGATTGAGTCGGGGGAACAAAAAGTGGTCGGCGTGAACTGTTTTACGGAATCGGAACCCTCTCCCCTTGTGACCAAAAAGGGGGAAGGTTTTTTAAAGGTCAATCCCGCCTCTGAGAGGGAACAGATCTCTCATCTCCTGCGACACCGGAAAAATCGAGATGAAGAAAAGGTGAAACGTGCCATCGATCTTCTTTTCTCCACAGCTCGGGGGAGGGACAATATCATGCCCGCCTCTATCGAAGCGGCCCGTGTCGGGGTGACGACAGGGGAGTGGGCCTTTGCCCTGCGAGAGGTTTTTGGAGAATATCGCGCCCCGACCGGCGTCGGTGGTTTGCGGTCTCAAGAGATGACGAATGATTCCTTTCAAGCCCTTCGCAAAAAGGTTGAGGAGAAAAGTCGGAAGATCGGGGGTAAGATCCGACTCCTTCTGGGGAAGCCGGGACTCGATGGGCATTCAAATGGGATCGAGCAGATTGCCGTGCGGGCACGCGATGCCGGATTCGAGGTTATTTATCAGGGGATACGTCTCACGCCTGAGCAGATTGTTACCGCGGCACGGGACGAGGGGGTTCACATTATTGGTCTTTCGATTTTGTCCGGTTCTCACCTCGAGCTTGTTAAAGAGATCTCGAGAAAAATGAAGGAGGCAAAACTCAAAAGGCTTCCGATGATTGTTGGGGGGATTATCCCGGAGTCAGACAAGCCGAGACTCAAAAAGCTCGGCGTCAAAAGGGTCTACACCCCAAAGGATTTTGAGTTGAACAGGATTCTCTCGGAAATGATCGATCTCGTTCGCTAGTCCACCTGTTTATTTTTTAATCGCTTACAAATTATTTAAGCCAAAAAATTTACATATAAAATTTACACCAAACTTATAAAATCAATTAATTCAATGATTTAAAAAATGGCCTCTCCATTGCACTCTCTCGTTTTTCAGGAGGATGCCATGAAAAAAATCCATTCATTGTTACTTTTGATCTTTCTCGTTTCTACGGGGTGTCTCAGCTTGGACGATTTTAAGAAGTCTTCCTCGAAGGATGAGACGGGACCAAGTGACAATCTCTCAAGCCTTTTTACCGGTCCCCAGCAGAGCGGTTTTACGACAGGTGGTTCGGCGAATGTGGTGGTCAAGATTTGTGATGATGGGAGCTGTACGATCACCGAAGGGGCCTCTGTCTATGTCGGGTTTTTTGAGGACTGTTTCGCTGGTGGACCAACGGTCGCTGTAGAGGCTACTGCCCAGGAAGATGGTTCGGCAGTTTATGAAGGCGATGTCGCTCCGGGTCGTTATGTTGTTGGTGCCTTTGAGGACACCGATTTGAGTGGTGATAATCTTGCTACCGGGCCAGGGCCTGGGGATCGGATCGGTTTTGCCAATTTTGATCCAGAAAATTTCGAAGGGGGATGTGACGATCTCCCACGCGTTGAAGTCGTAGAGGGCGAAACGACAGAGGCTTCGATTTCGTTTAACATCTCTTCGAAACATTCTGCGAGGAGACATGAATCAATCCGTCGTAGCGGTCCTGGCTCAGTGACTCTTGCGATTGGTGAGTCTCCCGATCCTTTGGAATACGACGCGATCCTGCTTGTGGGTGTCGTGAGCAAACTCGATCGTTATGAGGTCGAGCCGACAATCATGAAGACCCTTTATTTTGAGGAAGGGGAATCTATTTCTGGGGAAACCGTGACGATTGAAGGGCTTGAACGAAACAAACACTACTATGCCTTTGCGATACTCCATAAAGATTTAAGGGGACGAACCCCTCTGCGTGGGATTCCCCCTCTCTACTGGGGGATGTTGGGCGGGATTGATAGTCCGATTGAGATTGAAGTTGCGAAGGAGGAGCCTGATCAGGATTGGACTTCAAAACCGATTGATCTTGAGGAGTTTGCACCCGATCCCGATCGCTATGCCGCTCCGTATACCTCAAACGGTCGAAAGGAGCTTCAGGCGAAGGTCTGTGTCGGAGAGGAGTTTGAGGAAGAGGAAATCACAGAGGACTCGCATCTCTTCGCCTGTGTGTGGGAAAATTCAAAAGGTCCTAAATCAAATGAGCCCCCAGTCAGTTGCATCGAGCCGGTTCATCTCGTGGAAGAGGTCCCTGATTTTGTGGAAGAGTGTGCGGTTGTGACCTTCAGCAATCTTCCCGAAGGGGACTATTATCTCTACGCCGGTCTTGATCTCGATGGGGATTTCAATTTCAAAAGCGGTGTTGATTATGAGGGGAGTTACGAGAAGAAAATTGAAGTGACGAAGAAGACAAAGAAAATTGATTTAACGGAAACACCCATACTTTTGGAAAAGCTCTAGACGCCGACACCTCACCTGCCGCGTCTAACTCACCCCTTCTGTGCTAGGGCAGAAGGGGTTTGCCTTATGAGATCCCTTGACGGGGTTGGATTCTCTCATTAAGTAAGGAAAGCACTTCATCTACCATGGCAAAGGAACTTTACGAAATCGGCGAAGTCCCTCCTTTGGGCGAGATCCCGAAAAAAATGCATGCGCAGGTGATCCGGCAGGAACGGTTTGGAGAACCCAAGAATGCCTTCCAGATGGAAAAGATGGATGTTCCGTCGATTGGTCCGCACGAGGTTCTGATTTATGTGATGGCGGCAGGGATCAATTACAACAACGTCTGGGCAGCCCTTGGGGTTCCGGTGGATGTCATTCGACTCCGGCAAAAAAAAGAAGAGGAGCCTGGTTTTCACATCGGGGGGAGTGATGCCTCCGGGGTCGTTTGGGCGGTCGGGAAAGAGGTCAAAAACGTCAAGGTCGGAGATGAGGTGGTCGTCCATTGTGGTTGGTGGGATCCGGATGACCCGTGGGTGAAGGCGGGGAAGGACCCGATGCTCGCCCCCTCTCAGTTGATCTGGGGCTACGAAACCAACTATGGAAGTTTTTCCCAGTTCACAAAGGTTCAGGACCACCAATGCCTCCCGAAACCAAAACATCTGTCTTGGGAAGAGGCGGGCTGTTTTATGTTGGTCGGCGCGACCGCTTATCGAATGCTCCATGGCTGGAAGGAACATACGGTCCAAAAAGGAGATGTCATTTTGATCTGGGGTGGTTCTGGTGGTCTCGGTTCGATGGCAATCCAGATCGTGAAGGCGGCGGGCGGGATACCGATCGCAGTCGTTTCGGATGACAAGAAAATTTCTTACTGCATGCAGCTCGGGGCAAAAGGGGTGATTAACCGAAGTCATTTTGATCACTGGGGTATTCTGCCCGATTGGAAAAACAAAGAAGAATACGGAAAATGGTTTCAAGGGGTCCGCTCCTTTGGGAAGGCGATTTGGGAGGCGGTCGGTGAAAAGAAAAACCCGCGGATCGTCTTTGAACACCCGGGTGAAAACACGATACCGACCTCTTTGTTCGTCTGCGACACGGGGGGGATGGTCGTTATCTGTGCCGGGACGAGTGGGTATAACGCAACACTGGATCTACGTTATCATTGGATGAGGCAAAAGCGTCTTCAGGGTTCTCATTTCGCCAATGATGAACAGGCGAAGGGGATTAACGACCTCGTCATCGAAGGAAAGGTGAACCCTTGTCTTTCTCAGACCTTCGAATTTTCGGAAACAGGCAATGCCCATCAACTGATGCGTGAGAATAAACACCCCTCGGGTAATATGGCGATTCTTGTGAACGCCCGAAAACGAGGGCTGAAGAATCTCGCCGACACCGTCAAGTCACAAAGTTAGCAACGGCCTTTCAGAGTTAGCGATGAAAGGGTCAAGATGACATTGTCACCCGTGGTTTACGTCGTTGGTCCTGCTGAGCGAGCACGAGTGGTCGCGGGCGAGGGAGAAATAGTCGCCGATGAGCTTTACTCGGCCCTCAATGGGGCGATCCATTCGCCTGGTGACTCGGCCCTCGTTGTCTACTATTCACCGCAAGGTAGCCGACAGGCTGCTATGAATCTTACCTTCCCAGCGCGGCTCACCTTGATTGGTCAGACAACTGTCTTTCATGAGCACCAGCAGGTTGTGACCCTTGCTTTGGCGGACCGCCGAGCGAGACCGGCCCCTTTTGAGACCCCCGTAGTGACCTATGTTTTTGATCGGACCCGACCAGACTTTGCGGGGGTCCGATTTGGTTTCAGGCAGACACCGACAGAAACGGTTGTTTCCTGTCTCGAGACGGGTGCTACTCGACCAGGTCAGGTCGGTTATATCGTTCAGTATGACGCTGCTGAGCTTGCGGCGGGGGTTGTCGAGGTAGAAGATCTTGCGGTCGGGAGAAGGGCGAGAAACCTCGCGAGAAGCATCCCTCGATCGCGTTTTGAGTTTCTTGATTTCCTTCGATCTCCGGGACGTGCTCAAAGGGTTAATGCCTGGGCCTTTCGGAGTGCCATGACTCTCGGAGTCCTGATTTTTTGTGGGATTGGATTCAACAGAACCTGATTGACATTCTCACCCACTAAAAGAAGACTGTAACTTGCAAATGAGGAGGTTATCTTATGAAAATCAAAAAAATCGGGGTTGTTGGTGTTGGGACGATGGGACACGGGATTTCCCAGATGGCGGCGCAATCCGGGTTTGAGGTCTGGTTCCGGGATAAGGATGATGAGAGGACCAAAAAGGGGAGGGGAAAGATTGAGCAAAATTGGGATCGGTTGATCGAGAAGGGAAAGATGACAGCCGATCAGAAGAAGGAGGCGACCTCCCGGCTCAATCTCTGTACAAGTCTTCAGGATCTTGCCTCGGTCGATCTCGTGATCGAGGCGATCACCGAAAATCGCGATCTGAAGCAAAATCTCTTTCGGGAATTGAACGGGATTATCCAGAAGGAGGCGGTTTTTGCCTCGAATACCTCTTCGATCTCGATTACCCAACTCGCCGCCTCCAGCGGGCGTCCGGAAAAATTTGTCGGGATGCATTTTTTCAATCCGGTCCCCGTCATGGCGCTCGTTGAGGTGATCCGCGGCCTTCAGACCTCCGATGAGAGCTATCAGGCGGTTTTTGATGTCGCCAAAGGGATGGGGAAAACCCCAGCGGCGGTCAAGGATTCTCCCGGCTTTGCCGTGAACCGGCTCCTCCTACCGATGATCAATGAGGCGTTCTTTCTGCTCTATGAAGGGGTTGCGGACGCGAAGACGATCGATGAGGTGATGAAACTGGGGGCCAATCATCCGATGGGGCCTCTCGCCCTCGCTGATTTTGTCGGTCTCGATGTGACGCTCGCCGCGATGGAGGTCCTGCAGAGAGACCTCGGGGATGACAAATACCGCCCTTGTCCTCTGCTTCGGAAGTATGTAGAGTCCGGCCGGTATGGCAAAAAAACCGGTCGTGGGGTCTACGACTACAATTCATAACGCCCCCAAAAAGGTATACCTCCAAAGCCTCGGCTGCCCCAAAAATCTCGTCGATTCCGAGATCATGCTGGGGCAGCTTGCGACGCAGGGGTTTGAGTTGACGCAAAATCAGAAAGAGGCCGAGGTGATCATCGTCAACACCTGTGGTTTTCTGCAGTCTTCGGTAAAGGAATCGATCAACACGATTCTGGATCTTTCGAAAGAAAAGAAGAGTGGCTCTTGCGAGAAGCTGGTTGTCACAGGGTGTCTCTCGCAACGATATCAGGGAGAGCTTCCAAAGGAACTCCAGGAGGTCGATCTCTTTATCGGAACAAATGATTATGCCGAAATTGGGCGGGTCCTGTCTCGGGTTCCGCCCAGTCGTGAATATATTCACCCTCCACTCTATGTTCACACGTCAGACACGCCCCGACTTCTCGCCACGGCATCTCACATAGCCTATGTGAAAATTGCGGAGGGGTGTAACCACACCTGTTCTTTTTGCATTATTCCAAAACTTCGTGGAAAACAAAGGAGTCGGGCGATCGCTGATATTGTTGCTGAGGTGAAAAATCTTCAGTCAATGGAGGTGAAGGAGTTTAATCTGATTGCCCAGGATACGACAGATTATGGGTATGACCTGCATGATGGAACCAACATCGAAAAACTTTTCACGGAGCTGGCCAAGATCTCAGGGGATCATTGGTTTCGCCTTATGTACGCCTACCCTTTACGTTTCTCTGACGAATTGATCGACATCATCGCCTCATCACCCAACTTTTGTCGTTATGTCGACATCCCCTTTCAACATATCAGCGATCGGATCTTGAAATCGATGCATCGAGGTTCGAACGGTGCTTACATCCGACGGTTTGTTGAGAGAATACGGGGAAAAATTCCTGATGTCGGGATTCGCTCTACATTCATTGTCGGTTATCCGGGGGAGACGGAAACTGAGTTTCAGGAGCTTGCCCATTTCTTGGAAGACGCCGAACTGGAACGCGTGGGAGTTTTTACCTATTCTCATGAAGAAGGGACCGAGGCGGCCGATCTTTCAGATCAGGTTTCAGAAAAAGTTAAAAAAGAACGCCGAAGGATTCTTATGGAGCGTCAACAAGAGATTAGCCTGAAAAAGAATCGTGGACGCCTTGGGAAAAAACTGAAAGTTCTTGCCGACAGGCCCTTCGGCTCAGGACGAGCCGTGGGTCGTACCGAATGGGATGCGCCGGATATTGATGGAAACGTCGAACTCAAAGGGAAAGGGATAACGGCCGGGAATTTTTACGAAGTCACGGTGACCGGAGCGACTCCTTATACTCTTTTTGCGGAGATCTGATCGATGTCAATTGATGCGGGAGAGCGGGAAAATATCAGCCGCTGGAATCTCTCAAAAGACTGCTTTTTTGAAAGTTATGTTGTCCATTGGGCCGATCCTGGTCAGGAGATGGCGGCATCACTCCGTTATATTCTCCTTTCTCCGCAAGGCAGGGATCCTGAAGCGACTGTTTGGGGACATTTTTTTGATCGTCGAGATCCAAAACAAAATCTCTTTTTAAAAGAAACTTTTCCTTTGACCAACATGCAGGTTGAGCATGAGATTTTTTATTTTTCGGCTGGCGCCTCGGCCATTTTTCAGTCAGGGGCCCGGGGGGAGTTAAAAAACAAGACGATGAGCTGGGAATTGAAGTTTTTGCCCCCTACGCGCTCTTTTCGTTACCTCCCAGCCCCATTTTACCACTTGAATATTCCAGCGATGAAGTGGATTGCCCCTCAACTCAGCTTCCAGCTGAATGGGGAGCTCAAGGTTCGGGATAAGGTTTTTTCCTTTCCATCGGTGATCGCCTCTCAGGTACATCTTTGGGGGAAGGGGATCGATGATTCCTGGACGTGGGGTCATTGCCGTCATTTTCGGGAGGATAAGGAGGCCTTTTTTGAAGGTCTTTGTCTTCCCGTCACCTGGAAGAGGCGAACGATGATCGTGCCCCTTCTCTACTTTTTTTATCATGGGAACGAGTATCTTGTCCGCGATCCTGTCGCTTGGTTGAAGAGTAAAAGTTCCTACGGAACCAATCAGTGGCATTTTGAGGTACAGGATAAGGATCTCTTGTTTATCGGTGATTTTTCTTCTCCTTCTGAGGTGATGACCAATCTTCAGTACGAAGACCCGCGTGGATCGATGAGGCAGGTTCAATTTTCAGGGGTTGCCGATCTGAAGATTCAGATCTCCCAAAAAAATGGAAAAAACTGGAGACCGATTGACACGTTGACGGCGGAGAAGAGCGCCTTCTTTGAAACCGGCACTAGGAAACCTTAAGCTTTCCTTTCCCCATACCGGTGTCCAAAGGTCGCCCTCATTATTCGAGGGCTTCCTGGACGCCGGAATACGCCGCCTTCTTGTTAAGATTCTCGTCGAAGAGGAGTGGATGGTTCTCCGTGAGCCACCCTGGATCACGGTCGCGCAGACCCCAGACGATGATGGTCTTGTGGCGGCGTGCCGCGAGGAAGGTTTCGACGACTGACTTGTAGGTTTGCTTCTGTTGCTCATAATCAGTCTCGCTGGCGTCGGCCGGCAATTCCACATCGAGTTCGGTGATGTAATTGTCGAGCCCGAGGTCCGCGATCTCATTCATACGCGCAAGCAGCGTGGCGGAGTCGAAACTTCCCGGAGTAACGTGCATTTGCCAACCGAGGGCATGCACCGGTACGCCCTCATTCTTAAGACTGACGAGCAACGTCTTGACGCCTGTGAACTTAGCCTCATTGCTCTCAATCTCATACTCGTTGTAATACAGCACGGCGTCCGGATCGACGGCATGCGCCCGAACGAATGCCTTCCGGATGTAGTCGTCCCCCATCGCCTCGGCCCACTTATGGCCCTGACGGAGCGTTCCATCACTGTCAACAGCCTCATTGACGACGTTCCAGAACTTGATCCGGCCCGCGTAGCGTCCAACCACGGCATCGATGTGCTCGTTCATGATCGCTTCGATGTCGGCATTAGGTGCGGCCTTCAACCAATCAGGCATCTCTCCCGGCTCGAACCAGACCAATGTCTGACCGAACAATTCCATGTTGCGCGCAAGTCCCCAGTCTACTTTTGCATCCATCTCGGTGAAGTCGAATTCGGTGCGGCTCGGGCGGGAACCATCCCCCCAGAACGTCCCGGCAGTCATCGCGTTCATCTCCGTTTCGAAGAGCTCATCATAAGTGTCGCTTCGAAAATCGTACTGATAATTGGCCCCGAAGCGGATGCCGTGCTTCTCGGCAAGCGTTTTGAGGCTAGCCGTAGCTGCAGTTTCACTCCTCTTGCCGCAGCCATGGAAAAACAAGGCGGCAGTAATCGTTCCAGCCATCACCAGTACGAGACATTTCGAGAGCGTCATCATGGAATTCTTGATCTTCATTGTGTTGGCTTATTTCTTCCCCTTCCCAACCTCGGTATTGATCGGAATTTTTTTCAGGCAAAGCGGGCATTCTTTTGGATCCCAGGCCTCTAAATTGAGATTCACCAAGGCGTAGAGGTTCGGGATATTCCCCAAATCTTCCGGAGTGACACCACCACGATTGACGAGGGCGCCGACACCGATAATATTTCCGTTCAAGCATCGGACCGTTTCAACGACCTTTTTCACCGAACCACCGGTGTTCAAGATATCTTCCACCACAAGAATATTTTTTTTCGGGATCAATCGATCGTATCCGCGTTGGATCACAAAACCATCCGCCGACTTTTCGGCGTAAATCCCCAACACCTCTTTTCCTTTTAGTTCGCTGAGGTGATGCGAGACCCACTGAGAGAGGATGACTCCACCAATCACGGGGGCAACAACGGCATCGACAGGAATTTTCGAAAAGTGCTCGGCGATCGCTCGACAAAGCCTGGAGATCAGCTGTGTGTGAGGGTATACGGCGTCTTTGTTGATGTAGGTGCTTCCATGCTTCCCGGAGGTATAGATGAAATGGTCGTTGGTCAAGACGGCGCCGGTTTCTTGAAGGATTTTGAGGGCCTCATTCATAAGGGGTTGGCTACCTTAAAAGTGGCGAGACCGACAAGCGAAAATAGTTTTTATGGCTGGTTTTGTTTTGCCTTCACCGCCTCGATGAAGTCGAAGAGGAGGAGGGAGGGATCATTCGGGAAGACAAGGCCACGAGACCCAACAGGATATCGGTCGTCAACATAGCTTCGGATCCGATCCCAATTTTTGGCACCACTTCCGATCGCCTCCATCAGGTAATAGAGGATGTTGTTATTGTCTGCCCCATGGCCGGTATCCTCATCACTGATGAAATAATTTCCGCTGTAGGATCCCATGAGGGAGGGGACCTCACGGAAGCCACCGCAGGAACCGATAAAGATTAATTTTTTCTTGTTTTTTGCAGCATCAGTGTCGGGCAAAGTCTCATGCAGGTGAAAGGAATGACCTCGGTGACCAATGATGTCGACAGAGCGATCGGACATTAATTTGTCGATAGCGATCTCCTCTAATGTGGCAACGACCTCGAAGGTGACCGTCCGCCCATCGGGACGGAGAAACTGTTTCGTCATCGTGACGGTCTTTCCAGCGGCAGAACGTCGGATTTGAAACCCCTTCTTGGCATACATCTCTTGAATCAGTGAAAAATGTTTTTCATCAGGATAGAATTTCAATACCGCTTTCAGGCGACCATCAGCTAACCATTCAGATGGAATTTTGGGGGGAAGAATCTCCGGGAGCTCATTTGCGATCGTTTTCGCACGCTCCTTATCCGAAAAATCGTTGTGATAAAGCTTGATCAAATAACCGACCGCTGCCCGTTTAGAGACATTTTTGAGAAAATCCTGGATTTCATATTGTTCAAGGAGCGCATTTTCGATTTTTTCCTTGATGGTTTTACCCCCTTCACCAGCAACGAATTGACCGACAATCTTGGAAAGGAGTGAAATGTTTCTTGGCAAGAGATCAGGATCGGCCTCCTCCAGCAATTCAACGACCCTTTCGGAAAAATATTCAGGGTCTCGTGCGAAGACCTCCCTCAATTTGTTAAACCCGGCGAGCGTCAGAATAAATCCAGCCATGAAATTCCCTTCAGGGTCGATTTTTTTTACTTCTGCAAGGAAATCCGGATTGTTTTGAATCTTCATCGCGTAGATCCGGTCGACAAAAGTTGATGTGTAGAGGTCCGGTCCTGCGATAGAGGAGAGCAGATAGACTGCCCTTGTCGAGAGATTTTGGATGATCGTCTTTCGCATCAGGTCGTCCTTTTGGTCCCTGTCATGGATATGGTTGATCAGGACCGCCATCCATTGGGCCTCATTCTTTCGCGAGCCGATCTCTTCTCCTTTTGAGAAAGTCTCCAGGGGAAATTGGTCGAATCTCTGGTTGATGATCGCGGCGATCTGTTCGGCAAGGCCTTGTCGGTCTTTGATCCCAGCGGGGTTGAGCGTGAGATTTCCCCTGTTGAGGATATCTTTCAGGCCCAGCAGGTCGGTTCCACTGATCTGTTTGGTCATGATGGCGAATCCTGTGCGGAAGTCGGGGAATTCCTCTTTGAACTTTTGTGTGCCTTGATCCTGATGACGGATGAGCAGGTCGGTGAGGACTTCGTAGGTGAGCACAGTCGCCTCTCCAGATTTTTTGGCGATCTCTTTTAAAAATTCAATCACATCAGCATTTGGAATGTTGTTTTGTTTGAGGAGGGAGGCAGCCGAAGCGATTTTTTGAAGGAGGTTATACGGACCCCATTCGATCCTGCCGGAAAGTCGGGTGACCTCTCTCAGGAGATCCTGAATCTCGTGAGTTGTGAAACCGACTGATCTGAGTGTCTGGATCGTATAAGGCAATTCCTCACAGACGGTATTCAGGACTGTCTTCGGTGTCAGGATCACGAGGTGGAGGTATCCCGGGGGAAGACCTGCGTTCCGGGCAATCTCATACGGGAATGAAAGGACCTCCGAGAGGGTAAAATCGGCCTCAAGATAGATCCCCAATTTATTATAGATCTCAGAAGCGATACGACCGAAGTCAGAAAGGGACGCGTCGAGGAAGTCCCCTATCTCTTTCTTCGTGTACCCTTCCTTCTTGAGAGGATCGAGGGCACGTTTCATACTTCTCAATAGGTCCCAGCTCTCTTCTCGCCCGAATGAAATCACCCCTTTGATACGCTGATCAAACTCGGCGTCTGTAAAACCGGCCTCAAGCAGTTTTGGATAGAGCTGAATCGCATCGGAGGCGGCATTTTCGGTATTGGAAACAATCTCGGCGATCCGTTTCGGTCCGTTTTCGTCCCATTTCCCCAATCCCTCCAACTCCGCAATAACCTTGGGAAGATAGATAAAAAGCTCCGCTGTTCCCCATCGTGCTTTATGGGAGAGGATTCTGAGCAGGGCCAGTGTCTCGTGGATCGGTATCCCCTCTTCACAAAAGACCTGGACAACTGACGGAATCGCTCCGAAGGTATCGATAGGTTGGCGAGGGTCTGATACCTGACATCTTTTTTATCAGACCAGAGGCCTCCTTTTCCGAGGCCCCCATTTCTTGTAATTTTGCGGCGACGTCGATGAGATCGAATACTTCTGCCTCTTTCGGTAACGAGGGGAAGATCACCTCATTCGCCTCATGAAAGACGATCTGATACGATCCCTTTAATCGATCGATCAGTTGGGTGCTAAAAAGTGGAGCGAGCCCGGCAGCTGCCTGACGCTTGTTGTGGGTGGTGAGATATTCCCAAAATGTCACCTGCCGGTCTTGATCGACATCAAACCGCTGGACTTGGTCATATTCTTCCGGAAGAATGACGCCATCGTGATTGGTATCAACAGCCCGGAAGGCCTCGCGATAGAGGGGATAAAGCTTGTCAGTCATGTCCTTAATATTATCGGCGAGAGAGGGTAGTCGGGTTGCTAATCTAACCCATTGAAATTAAATGAATAATAAGATTCAAGAGCTTCTCCCGCAGGTCCGTCGTCCCTCCCGCTATCTGGGCAACGAAATCAACTCGATTCGGAAAGACCTGTCTCAGGTCGAGCTCAAGATCGCCCTTTGCTATCCCGACACCTATGAGATCGGGATGAGTCATATCGGGACCCAGATCTTGTACCATCTCCTGAATGATCAACCCCACATCGCGTGCGAACGGGTCTATGCCCCTTGGCCGGATATGGAACAGAAGTTACGTGATCAGAAGCTCCCCTTGTCGACACTAGAATCGAACATCCCGCTTCGCGAACTTGATATCCTCGGGATCACGATTCCGTTTGAACTGACTTACACGAATATCCTGACGGTCCTCAATCTCGGCGGGATCCCGTTCTATTCCAAAGATCGGGACGATAGCTATCCGCTCATCCTTGGAGGCGGAACTGGGGCATACAACCCCGAACCGGTCGCCGATTTCTTCGATGCGATCCTGATTGGAGACGGTGAGGAGGCGATCCTGGAGATTTGCGAGATTGTGAAGAATTGGAAAAATCCCCCCTCACCCCCCTTTGTCAAAGGGGGGCCGGAGGGGATTTTGAAACAACTCTCCAAAATCCCCGGCGTCTACATCCCCTCATTCTTCGAACCAACTTATAACGATGATGGAACAATTCGTGAGATCAAGTCGCTCTTAGAAGATTACAAAGGGATCAAAAAGCGTGTCGTCTCAGATCTGGACAAGGCCTACTACCCAAAAAAACCGATCCTTCCGAATACGAAGGTGATCCATGACCGTGTTGGCGTCGAGGTTCAGCGCGGATGTGTGCGTGGGTGTCGTTTCTGCCAGGCCGGTTATATCGATCGTCCCGAGAGGCAACGCTCTCCTGAGACGGTGAAGCAGATTGTTCGGAATCAGATTGCGGCGACCGGTCAGGAGGAGGTCAGTCTCGTCTCTCTCTCGATCGGCGATTATGATTGCCTCACCCCTCTCGCAAGAGATCTGATGGATGAATTTCAAGAGAAGAGGGTTGCTATTTCGATACCGGCGACACGTGTGGAACAACTGACCCCAGCCCTGATCGAGGAGATCAAGCGGGTACGTAAGACCGGTTTCACGATTGCTCCTGAGGCAGCGACAGACCGGATGCGGCGGGTGATTAATAAAGGAAATTCCGAAGAAAATTTAATGAACACGGTCAGGGCGGTCTTTTCCGCTGGATGGCGTCTCATGAAATTTTATTTCATGATTGGACTTCCGACAGAGACCGATGAGGACGTCATCGAGATCGCCGAGCTGGGTTATCGTACCCTTCGAGAAGGGCTTCAACGCAACCGATCTGCCGAGATCAATCTCGGTGTTTCGTCTTTTGTCCCGAAACCGTTTACCCCTTTTCAATGGGAGTCCCAGAGTTCTCTGCAAGAATCGGTTCGAAAACTGGATCTTCTCGAGTCCCGGATTCGTTCGAGAAAGTTGCATCTCAAACCTCATCGACTCGATACGACCTATCTGGAGGGGGTTTTTTCCAGGGGGGATCGCCGGCTTTCAGGCCTCATCGTACGGGCCTGGGAAAAGGGGTGTCGTTTTGACGAATGGGATGAGGGGTTGAAATTCCATCTCTGGCAGGAGGCTTGGGAGGAATGTGGGATCGATCCCAAGTTCTATGTCGAACGGCGACGAGAGAGAGAAGAGGTTTTGCCTTGGGATCATCTCTTTGTTGAGATGGATAAGGAGTGGCTTTGGGATGAGTATCAAGCATCGCTTCACGAGGCCTTCATCGATGATTGTTCTACCGGGAAATGCACGATCTGCGGGGTTTGTGATTATAAGGCGGTCCGGAATCGGTCGTATGAACTGCCGGTTTATGATGAAAATCAGAAATTGGTGAAGAAAAAGACGACGACCGAGGTTCGGGAATACAGTTTAAACCAGTCTGTGAGAGATCTTGTGAAGGCCTCCGAGGACGTCGCCACAATAATACCGAACGATTCTCCGCCGGGAAGCCTTGGACCAGAGGAGAATCGTTCGGATGGTGCCGCGATTTTCGCAGGAGGCCGGAGCAAGGCTCGCACAGGCTGGTCATTTACTTGCACCTACTCCAAAACCGGTCCTGCCGCCTTCTTGAGTCACCTCGAATTTGTCGATCATATCCGTCGAGCGGTCTCTCGCGCCAACTTGCCGGTTAAATTCTCAGAGGGGTTTCATCCGTATCCGAAGATCTCTTTTGGTCCGGCAGCCCCTGTTGGTGTCGAGGTCACCGGCGAATTTATAATTCAGTTGAATGAGTGCCTGGAAGAGCCTCTGATTTGGGGACGTCTTGCCCCGGAATTTCTGGAAGGGATCCTTTTGAAATCAGTTGTGAATTTGTCAAAAAAACCGACTGAAAAGGGTACAAATTTACCTTCTTATGCGGATCCGACACCCCCCACTGTCCCACCAAGCCTTATAACCACATGATTTATAAAATATTTTTTTGCGCCTCAGAATTCACTTTTAATCGGCAAGTGGCATCTGATTTGCTTCCCTAGTGGATCAGTAACTCCTGGGAGACTTGAACAGTGTCAAAGGTATCACTCATTCTCGTGGTGTTATTCCTTTTTGCCTGTGCCTCGGAGCTTGTCGATAATTCCAAAAAAACAGATTCCGGTGCAGATGACGATGCAGCCGCCTCTTCGACAGGGACGGCAAATGACTCGGATGGAAATACGATCCAGACGAATGATACCGTGAGCCCCTCTACCGATTTTTGCGTCAAATTTACAGAATCTGTCGACCTGACTACCTGTACCACCGAAACCCTTACCCTGATCTGTGATGGGACAGCAACCTCCGGATCGATCAACACCTCGGTCGATACCGATGCGGTGGTCGACAATGAATGCTGCTTCCTGCCGAGTCAGGCCCTGCCCGCCGGGGCCTCATGTACCTTTTTGGTCTCAGGGGTTGTTGATAAAAGTTCCAATGAAGTGGCTGAGACGACAGTGACGGTAACAACAACAGACGGCGCCTCCTCTTCGACCTCCTGTACCAGCTCCGATGATTATTCGAAGGACACGTCGAGTTGTTACAAGTTTAACAATACCACGAATCAGACAGACACTGTCGCCAACAGCGAGGCGGCGGCGGTTACGATCACGGGGGGTCAGTTGAAGTTTGATATGACCACCTACAATTCCAAATTCGACGCCTTCAATATCCTCCCTTCTGCCTCCAAGGAGGTTTCGGGGGATTTCGATGCCCAGATTACAGTGAGTTCCATGACTGTGGACAGCATGAATGCCGCGGTGAAATTGATCGTCGTCTCCTCTCTTGAGGAGAACAAAGATAAATTCTTTCAGTGTGCTTTGACGTCGATCGATTGCTATAAGGGCTCTTCCAATGGGGGTTTCAGCACAGATAGCGCTTGCGATCAGCCAGGCAGTGCTTCCGGAAGTTTTACACCGAATATTTCGATCCGAGTCGTTCGGTCGGGGTCGACATTTCAGTGCTTTAGAAAACTCTCCTCTGGTTCCTTCGTTCAGATCGGATCGGACACCTCTTTGACCAACATGCCAACAGGTGCCTTTCTGGCTATAACCGCTCAAAGCGAGTCGACATCGGGCAGTGCGGAATTTATCCTCGATGACCTGACCTTTAATTCCGGAAAAGCGGTAGGGCAGGATTAAAAACCCGGCGGGATTTTTTACGATTGCAATGAGAACCCCAGGAAGCTTAATCTCTCCCCGTGAAAAATGAGCTGATCATTAATGTTTCCCCGACACAAACTCGCATTGCCCGTCTCGAGGGGGGGAGTATTACCGAGCTGATTGTCGAGAGGGTCCAGGAAGTCCGTTACGCCGGCAATATCTACAAGGGAAAGATTGTTCGTGTCCTCCCCGGGATGCAGGCGGCGTTTGCTGAAATCGGTCTTGAGAGGACCGCTTTTCTGTATGTCTCCGATATCGCCCCTGATCTTGCTGCTGAGGAGATGATGGCGGAAGAGGAGGAGCTGCCTCCGGAACGACCGAGGTTTGATCGAAACCAGCCACGCGATATCCCTCAAATCCAGGATCTTGTCCGCGAAGGGCAGGAGATCCTTGTTCAGATTGCGAGAGATCCGATCGGGACAAAGGGTGCCCGACTCACAACACATGTCAGTCTCCCGGGGCGTTTTTTGGTCTATATGCCGACGGTCAATCATGTTGGGGTATCACGTCGTATTCCCGACGATGATGAGAGAGTTCGTCTCAAAGCGATTCTGAATAAAATTGTTTCTCGAGATGAAGGGGGTTTTATTGCGAGGACCTTGAGTGAAAAGGCAACCGAACAGGAACTCCGCCAGGACATGGAGTATTTGATTCGATTATGGAATGAGATCCGTCTTATTGCCGAAGAGAAAAAGGCCCCGTCGCTCGTTCATAGTGAACTCAGTGTTGTGCTCCGGGCTGTTCGAGATCTCTTTACCCCGGATATTGACCATATTGTGATTGATTCCCCAGACGAGAAGAAAAAGATCGAGGAGTTTATCCATTCTTTTTCCTCTCCCTCCCAAAATGTTGTCGAACTTTACGACGGAGCGGAACCGATTTTCGATGCTTATGGGATTGAGGTTGAGATCTCCCGTGCCCTTGGCAAAAAGGTTTGGCTGAAGTCGGGGGGGTATATCATTCTTGATCAGACCGAAGCGCTGACGGCGATCGATGTGAATACCGGAAAATTTGTGGGGAAGAGAAATCTTGAAGATACGATTCTCAAAACCAACCTCGAGGCGGTCAAGGAGATCGCGTATCAGCTCCGGCTCAGGGATATGGGGGGGATTATCATTATCGATTTCATTGATATGGAGAGGCATGCGAATCGGGAGAAGGTCTATCAAGCACTGAAGGAGCATCTGAAATCAGATCGGGCCAAGACGACGATTACGAAGATCACCGATCTTGGGCTTGTCGAGATGACCCGAAAGAGGACTCGTGAGAGCCTGAGTCGACTCCTGTGTGAACCCTGTTTTTATTGTGAGGGACGTGGTTATTTGAAGAGTCGGGCGACGATCTGTCACGAGATCCTTCGGGAATTGAAACGAGGTTTGGTGGATTATCATCACCCGACAATCACCGTTTATGCCAACCCGACGGTTGCCGAGCTTTTGCTGGATGAAGAACGCCCCTCCCTCGAGGAGTGGGAGGCTCGTTCCGGCAAAAAGGTGCTTGTAAAGTCCCGGGAAGACTTTCATTTAGAGCAATTCGACGTAACGGACAAGGCGTGACGGTCCTTGACAAGAGGGGTCGGCACATGTTTAAAAGCTGATTCTTTTTAACTATGTATGCAATTATCCAAACAGGCGGCAAGCAGTACCGGGTCTCCAAGGGAGACAAAGTCTCCTTAGAGAAGCTCCCATTGGAGGAGGGGAAGGATGTCGCCTTTGACCAGGTGCTTTTTGTTGGAGGGGATGGTCAGGGGGCGGTCGGGACCCCAACGGTTGAAAAGGCCCGTGTCCTTGGGAAGATCATTGCCCAGCAGAGGGGCGAAAAGGTGATCGTTTACAAGTACAAGAGACGGAAGGGATACGACAAGAAGCAGGGGCATCGGCAGGAAGAGACCTTGGTCGAAATCACCGATATTAAAGTCTAAGGAATTTTCTCATGGCACATAAAAAAGCAGGTGGCAGCTCTACCAACGGTCGTGATAGCCACGGTCAGCGGCGGGGGACGAAGGTGTATGGTGGTGAGGTGATCCGTGCCGGTTCTATTATTGTCCGTCAGGTCGGTTCCAAGATCTATCCCGGGAAAAATGTCGGTGTCGGTCGTGACTGGACCCTTTTCTCCAAGATCGATGGGATCGTCAAATTCGAACCTCACGGCGAAAAACGCCAGGTGAGTGTTTATCCCAAGTAAATTCCCTCTAGACCCATAAATAGTGAGCGAGCATGGACCGAGTCGGATTTACTCCGCGAGGTCCAGCGGAGCGAACGATGAGAACAATACTTAACAGATGGGGGTTTCAGGGGGAGAGCGGTATCTCCCCATGAAGTTTATCGACGAAGCCCGTATCTTTGTGAAGGCGGGTGATGGTGGCAATGGTTGTGTCTCCTTCCGACGGGAAAAGTTCATTCCACGTGGTGGGCCGAATGGAGGGGATGGTGGGAAGGGGGGGGACGTTATTTTTCTGGGAGATCCAAATCTCACAACCCTCCTCGATTTCAAATACAAGAAACACTTCCGTGCCCCTCATGGTGATCATGGTCAGGGAAGCGATTGCTATGGACGGGCAGGAGAAGATCTCGTGATCCGACTCCCTTTAGGAACTGTCGTTTACGAAGATGAGACGAATCGTATCGTGGCAGAGATTGAGACAAAGGGGCAAGAGGAGGTTATTGCCTCCGGAGGTCGTGGGGGACGAGGAAATATGCATTTTGCGAGTTCGACGAATCAGGCCCCCCGACGTGCGGAGAAGGGGACACCTGGTGAGGAGCGTTGGGTTCGTCTCGAGTTAAAACTCCTCGCCGATGTCGGGTTGATCGGTTTTCCGAATGCGGGGAAGTCCACATTGCTCTCGGCAATCTCCCAGGCACGCCCAAAAATCGCCGATTATCCCTTTACGACGAAGGCCCCTGTGCTTGGTGTGACTCGTTACGGTGAGAAGAGTTTTACCGTCGCGGATTTGCCTGGGCTTATTGAAGGGGCGAGTCATGGTGCCGGATTGGGTTTCAAGTTTTTGAAGCATATTGAAAAGACAAGACTTCTCCTCCATCTGATTGATGCGAATGACCCCTCACATCCAGAGCCGTTCCATTCCTATGAGCTGATCCGACAGGAACTCGCAACCTACAACCCGGAATTATTGGATCGCCCTGAGATTGTCGTCTTTACAAAGGGGGATCTCCCGGAGGTCCAAAAGAAGGTTAAGGAGTCAAAGCCCCTTTTTAAGGGGAAGATAACCCTCCTGATTTCAGCCGCTACCGGCCTTGGAATCGAGTCCCTGATTCAAAAAACGGCAAAAATTTTGTAAATTCCTGACAACCTTTTCGGGGAGGTGGTCGATCTTCTAACAATCATGGAGGGCGCCCGACCCATCTTGCCGCAGGATCACCTTGGTCGCTACCGACCAGCTACCGAGGAATACCGTCTCACGCATGGGCTTTTGGCCGCGAATCCATCGGCGACAGGACGACAGTATATCAGTTCCTATGAGGCGTGGGAGGATAAGCTGTTTTCCCTCTCACGGTGGGGAGAGACCGGCAGCATTATTGCTGGTCTTGGTTTGTTGACGAATCGAATAACACCCCTCTGCCTCAAAGCGGCCAATCGTTTATTGGGGCCGGGAAATCATCGCGCCGCCTCATTTGCCCTTTCCAATATTTTTCTCTCCGTCGTTTCCTCGATGGCGATGGCGGTGGTTCAGCAGTTTCGATCTGATGAAAAAAGCATCGCCCCCTCCTTTGGGCGGGCCTGGGTTGACGGATTTATTTACTCCTGTCCTTCGACCCTTTTGGGGATGGGGCTTCTGCATCAATATGGTTTTGGGCAGAGATTATTGCAGGACCTTCTGTTGCAACCGGTTCAGGCATCCTTTTCTATTGGGACCGGAATTTTGCTTGAAGAGTCTTATGGTGATCCCCGATCCGACTTGACGATGAGAGAACGGATGAAGATGGAAATGGGGGAAGGGCTCGCCTCGATGATCCTCGGTCGTCCGGTTGGTACCTTTCTGCGCCGGGTTGATCCCTCCTTCCATCAAAGGGCAGTTCCAGAAATCGACTCTGATAAAGTCACTCAACTCCCGCATGGGGGGATCATGGTCAAAACGGAAGGGGGGCTTTTCCAGTTTGGTCTGCCGATGTGGAGCAACAAAGATGTCCTCGAACTCTATCTAAAAAATGGTGGGGCAGAGATACCGAAAGACAGGATGCATCATTTGGTCCCATTGACCTGTGTCGTTGACCTCGATTTTGTGCCGAAGACAGTCGGTCTCCTGGCAGCCGATTTCCCCCAGTACAATTTTTATGTCACCAAGGGGACGAGGTATCATTTTGTTGCGCCAGACATCAAAACGGCAGGTCAGATGGAGAAAATGCTCAATCTGGCCCACGATGGACCCGATGATGCGACCTTGCGCCAACAAGTCCAGGATGAATATCCCCCTGATGCTACAGGAGTCCCCGACCTTCCTCGAGAAATGCGAGAGGGATTTGGTGCCGCACCTGCTTCGGCTCGAAGGGAGATCGATTGTTTCGATGGAGATGGGGTCTTCGGAAAGAATGGTGTGGTTATCAGAAAAATTGCACCGCTGACTTATGATATTACCGATCAAGGGAAATTTATCGGCAGACTCGATCTCAGGAAATATCTGCCGAAACCTCCTGTTCCACAACCCCAAACCGCCTGGAAGGATCCGGAGTTACAAAAGAGGAGGAGAGAGGTTTTACAAGAAGGAAAGCCAGCACTGTGGCCCCTCGGGACAGGACACGGGTATGCCTTAGGTGAGAATACAAGCGGCTTCATGATCTGGAACCGTGGGAAGGTCGTTCTGGTCGATCCCCCCACGAATACCCTCGAATATTTTGCCCAGAACGGGCTTCCTCTCGAGGCGATTGATGGGGTTGTCTTGACGCATGGACATTCCGATCATTATGGACCGGCGATACCTGAGCTTTTGCGTGCCTTGCCGAAGATCAAGGTTCATACAACACCGACTATTTTCAAGATGCTTCAGAGACAATATCAACTGGCCCTTGGAGGGAGGGGTGAGGGACTGATCCAATGGAATTTCGTCCCTCTGCTTCCTCAGAGGTTTACAGAGATCAACGGGCTTCATTTTCGTGCCGATTATTCGTTCCATGTGATCCCGACGATCGGCTTTGAGATCTACACGAGACCTGATCTCGTCCACGGGAAACCGGTTGTCTGTTTTACGGGGGATAGCTATGCCGATGTTGAAGGGATCTGGAAGCATACGGAAGGGAAGGATGGAAAGTCGCCGATCATGAGTCGGGAACGGGCTCAAAATATTATCCGTTATGCTGAGGTCCTGAAAAAATATGGGAAAGAGACTCCTCCACCCGTGATCCTCGTCGAAGGTGGTGTCCCCACGATCCACACGCCACCAGAATCGACAAGAACGCTTCTTGATCGATTGGTAGCCGATGGGGCTAATACCTCGAACGTCTTTGTCTATCATATTGATAGCAAGGCTGCTGAGAAGGCGAGGGTTCCCAAGTGGAAGGCGGGCCATGAAGGGTTCATCGATCTTTCCGGTCATCTCCCCGACGCCCCCTTGTCCTCCCAGAGTGATTTTGCCCGCAGGGCATTGGATCAGCTTCCGATTCTTGATTCTCTCCACCCTCCGCTCAAGGACGAGCTCCTACGTACAGGTCGTATTCGTGCGATGGATGCTGGAGAGCTGTTTATTCGGGAGGGGAGTACGGAATCTCAATTTTATATCCTTCTCGATGGAGAGGTGGAGGTGAGCAGGAGCCGATCCAGCATAGCGCTTCGCCCGAACGGTCTTTTTGGAGAGGCGGCGTTAGTGGATGAGCCGAGAAACGCCGATGTTCGGACAACGACCCCCTCACTTCTTCTCGAGGTTGATACCGCGCGGCTGACCCCCTACACCCGTCAACTTCTTCAGGAAAAAGTGCGTCGGGTCAGAAATGGTCGTCGTGTCGCCCCACAAGCGATCAGTCTCTCATCGTTGGCCAGTCTTCCCCCCTCTCTCCAGGATCTCCTTTTTTCAGTGGGAGAGATCCAGACCGTCAAAAAAGGGGAAAGATTGATCCGGCGTGGGGCAAGGGATTGTGATGTCTACCTCGTTCAGTCAGGCCAGTTCGACGTTCGCAACCCCCTAGGTTTTTCAATCAACAGGCAAGGGCCTGGTGGAATGTTCGGTGAGATGGCCCTCGTCAATAATGCCCCACGTTCGGCTACAGTGGTCGCTTCAACTGATGCCACAGTCCTCCGCCTTCCTGCCGATGCCTTGGAACATCTGATGGGACAATATCCAGGCGTTGCTATTGCACTCTCCCGGACTGCCGAAACTCGCAGCAGCTGGAACTAGACAAGCCCATTTGAATAGCTTAAATGAATAGGCATGGACGATATTGCGATCAAGAAGAGGATCGAGGAGAGATTGCCGGGTGCACGGGTTGAAATTCGGGATTTGACGGGAACCCGGGACCACTGGCAGGTGACTGTTGTTTCATCCCGATTTGAAGGGAAATCGATGTTGGAACAACATCGAATGGTCAAAGGTTTTTTTGATGCGGAGATCGCTTCCGGTTCTGTCCATGCCTTTTCCCTAAAAACATATACACCTCAAGAGTGGTCACACTAAAAAAAATCATCCGTAAAGTTCGACGTGTCGTGATCAAGATCGGGACCAGTGTCCTCTTGGATGATAAAGGTCGTCTCTCTCCCAAGGCGCTCGGTGGTATTGCGAGCGGGATTGCGTTTATTCAGAAAAAAGGGATTCGGGTCATTCTGGTGACCTCAGGGGCGATCCCCCTTGGCATGCAGCATTTGAGACTGTCGAAGAGACCCCATCAGATCGGGGAACTGCAGGCCTGCGCGGCTATTGGGCAACCGATTTTGATGGGCCTCTATCAAAAGTCCCTCCAGAGACATCGTCTTCATGTTGCGCAGGTTTTACTGACCCGGAATGATCTGGAGGACCGAGCCCGTTTTCTGAATGCCAAACATGCCCTGACCGCCTTGCTGCATCAGGGGATCATGCCGATCATCAATGAGAACGACACCGTCGTGACTGAAGAGATTCGTTTTGGAGACAATGATAATCTTGCCGCACTTGTCACAAATGTTATCGAGGCCGATCTCTTGGTGCTGCTGACAGACAGGGACGGTTTTTATACCGCCGATCCAGATCATGATCCTGAAGCGAAAATCATTCCTGTTGTTGAGAATGTTGATGATGATTTCTTTTCTTATGCCTCCGATACGGCAAAAAACATTTCTATCGGTGGCATGAAGACGAAGCTTGAAGCGGCCCACAAGGCGGGGCAGTTTGGGGTCCCGACGGTCATTGCGAATGGTCGGGATGCGAATACCCTCAAAAAAATTTTTTTGGATGAATCGGTGGGAACTCTCTTCCTCCCGCGTGTCGATCCGCTCGTTGCACGAAAGCATTGGATTGCGTATACCTTGAAGCCTCAGGGGAGACTCGTCGTCGATGGCGGGGCGGTCCAGGCATTGGTTACTGGCAAGAAAAGCCTCTTGGCCTCGGGTGTCCTTGAGGTTCAAGGAAAGTTTTCCCAAGGGGATCCTGTGGATCTGAATGATCCATCAGGGAAGACCATTGCCCGTGGGCTCATCTCTTATAATTCGGAAGAGGTGACGCAGATTAAGGGGAAAAAAACATCCGAGTTCGAGAAGGTTTTGGGGTATAAAGGACCGGATGAACTCATTCATCGAGATGACCTCGTGCTTTTATGAAGTCTCTTAAAAAACATATCGAAACGATCTGCAAACGGGCCCACGAGGCGGCGCCATTAGTTGCCAAGTTATCGACAGAGGTCAAAAATCAGGTCTTGGGTCGGCTTGCCGAGATCCTTCTCTCGCGGCGTGAAGAGATCAAAAGGGAAAATGAAAAGGACTTAAAGAAAGCCCGTGGGAAATTAAGTCCTGCGATGCTCGATCGGTTGACCCTCACGGATAAACGGATTGAAGAGATGGCTCGTGGGGTTCGGGAGGTCCAGGCTCTCTCGGATCCGGTGGGTCAGGTGGTGAAGAGTTGGACGCGACCGAACGGTCTTCAAGTTTCGAAGGTTCGTATCCCGTTAGGGGTCATTGGGATTATTTATGAGTCGAGACCGAATGTCACGATCGATGCGGCGACGCTCTGTCTCAAGTCAGGGAACGCGGTCGTCCTGCGCGGTGGGTCTGAAGCGATTCACTCGAATATTTTTCTGGGGAGGCTTTTTCGTCAGGCGATTCAGGACTCGGGTCTTGATCCCAATATCCTCCAGGTGGTTGACACCCCGGATCGGAAGGCGATGGAGATCCTGGTCCGTCAGAGTCGGTTTGTCGATCTCATGATCCCTCGGGGTGGGGAGTCACTCATGAAGTGGATGGAGGAGCACTCCAAAATACCGGTGATCAAACATGACAAGGGGGTCTGTCATGTCTATGTCGATGAAAAGGCGGATCTCAAAATGGCCGCGGAGATCGCCTTCAATGCGAAGGTCCAGCGACCGGGTGTCTGTAATGCGATGGAGACGCTTGTGGTTCATGAGGGGATCGCCGGCCAATTTCTGCCATCGATGATCCGCCGTTTTCAGACTGCTGGGGTTGAGATCCGGGGAGACCCCGCAACCCGAAGGATCGTTTCTGGCATCAAGAGGGCGACAGAAAAGGACTGGCCGGCGGAATATCTGGATTTGATCCTCTCAGTAAAGGTTGTTTCGACGATGGAGGAGGCGATCCGTCATATTCAAAAATACGGCTCCTCGCATACCGAAACGATCGTGACGGAGGATGCGACAGATGCCGAGGAGTTTTTGAATCGACTTGATTCGTCAGTTGTTTTATGGAACGCCTCCACCCGGTTCAACGATGGAGGGCAATTGGGTCTGGGTGCAGAGATCGGGATTAGTACGACGAAGTTGCATGCCTTTGGGCCTATGGGTTTAGAGGAACTAACCACGACGAAGTTTGTTGTGAGAGGAAGGGGACAGATTCGTGAATAAAACGGCACCGAAACGGCCTAGGACCAAAAGTACTGATGGGATGAATTCAAGGGCAGTAGCAAAGCTCATTGCCCAAGCTGCTGACGACGTGAAAGCAGTTGATATTGAGGTGCTTGATTTAAGAAAATCATCGGCGTTCACCGATTTTTTTGTGATTGCCACAGGGCGTTCTGACCGCCAGGTCCGTGCGATTTCGGATCGAATCTTAGAAAACCTCGGGAATAAAAAGATCAGGCCGATCGGTGTTGAAGGTCATAACCAGGGGCAGTGGATCCTGATGGATTACGTGAATGTCGTCGTTCATATCTTTTACGAAGAGGTTCGTTCTTTCTACGCCCTCGATCGCCTCTGGGGGGATGCCCCACGGGTTACCTTTCGGCTTAAATGACTGAACTAATTGTATTAGTCATCCTCGACGGTTTTGGTGAGCGGGCGGCGCGTGAAGGAAATGCGATCCGGCTTGCGAAGACCCCGAACCTCAATCACTTTTTAAAAGATTATCCGCATACACTTCTTGATGCCTCTGGTGAGGCGGTCGGTTTACCGGCTGGCACGATGGGGAATTCAGAGGTTGGGCACCTCACCATCGGGGCGGGTCGGATCATTTATCAGGATCTCTCCCGAATCAATCATGCGATCGACGAGGGGTCGTTTTTTAAAAATCCAACCCTCCTTACCGCGTTTCGTAAGGCGGTTGAAACCAAAAAGAGGGTCCACCTCATGGGGCTCCTCTCCGATGGGGGGGTGCATAGTCACGAAAGGCATCTTTTTTCTCTGTTCAAGATGGCGAAGGAACAGAAAGTCGAAAAGCTTTCAGTTCATTGTTTTCTGGATGGGCGGGATACCCCACCAAAAAGCAGCCAGAGTTACTTGGCTCATCTTCAGGAAGAGATGGGGAAGGCGAAGGTCGGTGAGATCGCGACACTTGTCGGTCGTTACTATGCGATGGATCGCGACAAACGATGGGAGAGGGTCCAGTTGGCCTATGAGGCGATGGTCGAACGAAAAGGGGAATTACACGACGATCCGATTCGCACGATCGATCAAGTTTATGCGAAGCATGTCACCGACGAATTCATTCAACCAGTCCTTTTTGGAAAGGACAATGGGATACAGGACGGCGATGTCGTGATCTTTTTCAATTTTCGCGCTGATAGGGCACGTGAATTGACACGCGCCTTGACCGATGCCGATTTTGACGGATTCCCAAGGAGACGTTTCCCAAAGTTAGGGATGTTTGTCTGCATGACCGAGTACGACAAGACCTTTAAGCTCCCAGTTGCTTTTTCTCCCGAAAAGCCAAGGAGAATCCTGGCCGAGATCTTGAGTGAGCATCAGATCCCACAGTTTCACACAGCGGAGACTGAAAAATATGCGCATGTGACCTATTTTTTGAATGGGGGAGTTGAGAAACCATTCCCTCTCGAAGAGCGGCTTTTGATTCAGTCGCCTCGCGATGTCCCAACCTATGACAAGAAACCGGAGATGCATGCCGCTCAAGTGACCGATGAGGCGATGAAGAGGATTCGAGCTGGCTGTCCTGTTGTGATCATGAACTATGCGAATCCCGATATGGTCGGGCATTCCGGGGATTTGAAGGCAACAATGCGAGCGGTGGAGGTGATCGATGATTGCCTCGGTCAATTGGCTCAGGAAGTGGAGGCAAAAAAAGGGACCCTCATCATCACCGCCGATCATGGGAATTGTGAAGAGATGGTCGACGGGAGGGGAGGACCCCATACTGCTCACACGACGAATCGGGTCCCGTTTTTATTGATCGGTGACCAATGGAAGGGGGTTACTCTCCGGAGTGGTGGGCTCCGCGATGTGACACCGACGATCTTTCAGATCATCGGGATCCCGAAGCCGGCTGAAATGACCGGACTGTCATTGATTCCTTCCTCAAAATTTTCTTGAAAGTCCCCTATTATTTTCTGTAGTGAACCCCCATGCCCTCTTTTGACATCGTTTCAGAAATCAACCTTCAAGAGGTCGACAATGCCGTCAATCAGGCGGTGAAAGAGGTCATTGCCCGATTTGATTTCAAGGGGACCAATTCAACGCTCCGTCTCGACAAGGAGGGGATCCAGCTCGAGAGCTCGGATGAATATAAGATGAAGGCACTCATCGACATTCTTCAGTCGAAGGCGATCAAGCGAGGGATCTCGATCAAGTCGCTCGAAGTTGGAAAGATCGAATCGGCTCTGGGGGGACGTACGAAATGCCTCGTGAAGTTGATCAAGGGGATCGATCAGGAGAGGGGGAAGGAGCTCGTAAAGAAGATCAAGGAGATGGATCTCAAGGTCCAGGTATCGATTCAGGGGGAACAGCTTCGGGTCACTGGGAAGAAGAGAGATGATCTCCAGAATGTGATTCAAAACATCCGCGCGATCGATTTCCCGATTCCTCTGCAGTTTAATAACTTTCGGGATTAGTGTTAAAGCAAGAATTCGTAGCGTTTCTTCCCATGAAGGATACGTTGTAAAGGAGGTTGTTTTAAGTAAAGATTCGTTCCAATCCTCGATGGTCAGAAGAGAAGGCCCTCATTGAGAGGTCAGTGACAGCGAGGGCTGCTCCCAAGAAGGCAAGTTTTGTCCCCCATCTCCCGGGCATCTTCAAATCAGCCATAACTAGCTGTTTCCTCCCCTGAATTGTGCCTCCACGCCACACGGTTAGCGAGTCTCGATGAACATCGACAGCGTAGGATAATCGAGGAGATGTGTGGGCCCTAGGAAATGTGGCATCGAAGACTCCACCCGCTACACCATTTTGACGAAGAATGTCTCCTGCTGCCATGAGATCAAGAGGCCTTGCCGTAACACGGAGGCTCTTCCTCATATGAGCATCAATATCATGAACTCTAACTCCTGTCCCGGCTGGGACATACAGGTGCTGACTTGCCCTTGCCACTTGGATGGCGCTGGCCAGTAAAAGTGCTGTATCGATCATGAGCCCCCACATATTAACCTCCTGATAAATATAATATATGACCAATCATCCTGATCTAGTTATCGGGGACTTAACCGAAAAGTTTCCTATTTTTTCAGATGTTGTTGTTGATTAGAGGCCGGATGGTGGCATTGGCGGGATTGTACCTTCCGGCGCAGGAGGCTCGACCGGGGGAACAGTCACAGGCCCTGATTCGGGAAGGGTCGGCTCAGTGGAGGATGGTGTTTCCTCGGGGACTATCAAGCCGTCGACCTCTTTAAAGACAAACTCGACCCGTCGATTCTTTTTCCAGGCTTCCCGATTACGGGATGGATCGACCGGCTTTGTCTCACCATAGCCGACAGAGGTAAGCCGCTCTTTTTCTATCCCTTGCGAAATAAGATAGCCCAAGACAGTTTTGGCCCGTTCCTCGGAGAGCCATTGATTAAATTTTGTGCGCCCTACATCGTCGGTATGACCTTCCACAGAAAGAAGCCGGATCGTTGGTTTTGATTTCAGGGCATCAGCGACTGCCTGAACGATCGGCAGGGCATCTTTTCGAAGGGCTGTCTTCTCAAAATCGAAGTGGATCGGTCGTGTCAGAATCCGGTATTCTTTGGGATTAATGACGATTATTGGCCGAACCGGACAGCCGCCGTTGTCGGCAGGGCCGACCTCAGTGGGACAATGGTCATCGGCGTTTCTGATCCCATCCCCATCCGCATCTCTTTTTTGCTCCTTGGTCAGTCTCTCTTTTTTCTTCTTCTCTTTTTTGGGTTCCTCGATTTTGGGTTCTCCGGCCGGTTTTGGTTCCTTTTTGATTTTTTCCTTACGTTCATGAGGCTTCCGTTCAGGCACATAGGCAACGCCAGCGAGGACTCTTACTGTGGGGTTTCCAATCCCTTCGAGGAGACCTGTTCCACCTCCCACCGTGACGGCCCATCTTTCCACCGGGTAGAAGCGGACCCCTCCTTCCCATTCCATCGGTCGTTGGCCCCCAAAGAAGTCACCGACCATTGTAAAGCCCCTCAGTTCGGCAATGATATCGACCTTCTGATGAACCGAGAGATTTCCACCGAGACCATAAAGGAAGAGGTCATTAATGACTGTTCCTGTTGAGAGGGTAGCGCGCTCACGAATCTCATAACCTGTATTCAAGGCGACGGAGAATCGATTCGCCACCCGTGGGCTCTCGACAACGATCATCCCACCACCGGTAAATTGATTATTCCCGACGAAACTGACGCCGCTTCCGGTAGGAATCGTGACAAATGGAATAAAGGCGAGTCCCACTGGATACGTGTGATGGTCCAAGAGTCGAAAACGGGCATTGAGCAGGATATCTCCCATCCGGATTCGGGTATCGGTCGTTGATGATTCATCAATGGCAGTCGTTGCATTGTCCGTCGGTCGGAAGACGAGATAGGGGGCGGAAGAAATCAAGATTCCGGCATCCAGCCACTCCAGGAACCCGTAAGTCCCTGACAGGTGAAAGTCGATCTCTCTCTCGATGATATTCTGTACCTTGACTCCTGCAGCATTAAAAAAACCGATCGGGGCATGGGCATAATCCATCATGAGTCCCAGGCAAAATTGCTTTGGGGCAATGGGGGTGCTTCCGGAGACACCGAGATAATTTCCAACATCGGTCGCTGGTTTCAAATTTTGGGCGTTGAACTGTGGATCGCGTGCGAAGAGTGGCGTAGAAACCGTCAGCAGAAAAATGAATAAAAAAAGAAGATGAGTTTTCCTCACGCGGGAGGAAAAGTAACATTCGAAACGATGCGAGTCAAAGTTTTTTAATTGCGGAGCGGTTTTCCTGTGAGAAGCATGTTTTGAATACGTGCCTGGGTCTTTTCCATCCCGACGAGTGAAAGGAAGACCTCGCGTTCGAGATCGAGGAGACGCTGTTCTGAGACGTATCCCAAGTTGGGCATGTCGCCACCAGTCAAGATATGGGCCAGTTTCTCGCCGATCACCTGATCATGATCGGTAATCTTTCCTTGCAACCTAAAACCCTCAATAGCGGAGAGGAGGGCGTAGTATCCACCGCGGCCCGGGAGCAGGATATCACGCCGTGGCTCCGGTCTCTGATAACTACGACTCATTTCGATAACCTTTTTCTTGGCCTCTCCGAGAAGGTGATCTCGAGAGGGGGTGACGACATCTTTTTTGGTCAAATAACCTATTTCTTGTGCCTCCTTGGCTGACGTCGAGACGGAGGCGAAGGCAATCGTCTCAAACGCCTTTTGAACCTTCGCGAAGGGACCTGTTTTGAGCGATTCATCGAATCGACGGATCATCTCCTTGCATCCCCCTCCGGCAGGGATCAGTCCCACACCGACTTCGACAAGCCCCATGTACAATTCTCCATGGGCAACAATCTGATCTGCCCCCAGTGAGACCTCGCATCCCCCTCCGAGGGCTAAATTAAAAGGAGCCGCGACGACCGGTTTTGCTGAGTAACGCAGCCTCATGCAGGCCTGCTGGAAGGACTTCACGACCTCTTCGATCTGTCCCCAGTCTTCGGATTGTGCCGCCAGAAAAAGGAGCATCAGGTTCGCACCGACAGAAAAATTTTCTCCCTCATTATAGAGGACGAGCCCGGAGAAGTCCTTTTCAACCCTTGCGACCGCGTCATTCATGAGATGAATGATCTCGCCATCGATCGCGTTCATCTTGGAGTGGAACTCCAGGCAGGCGACACCGTCACCAACGTCGATTAAAGAGGCAGAGTCATTCTTCAGAATGACCTCGGTTTGTTCCTTGACCGATTTTAAAATAAGGATTCCCGGTCGATCGGGGACCGGGAGATATGACTCTGTTTTTAGGTCAAAGAAATAACGACGCCCGCTCTCTGTTTTGTAAAAGGATCCGATCCCCTTTGTCAGGACCTTCTGGACAAGAGGGGGAGTGGGGAGATTTTCCGACTTCAGTCGCTCAACAACCTTCTGGACCCCCAGCGCATCCCATGTTTCGAAGGGACCGAGGGACCAGTTGAAGCCCCATTTCATTGCGTTATCAATATTAACCACATCATCAGCGATCTCAGGAATGCGATGGGCAGAGTAGAGAAGCATATCCCGAACCGATTTCCAGGCGAGGCTGGCGGCCCGATCTTTTTGATCCACCAGGAACCGGATCCTTTTCGAAACGTCATCGATATTTTTGGTGGCGGAGAGTGATTCATAACGGAACTTGGGCTGGGGCTCATAGTCTAATGTCTTCAGATTGAGCTGGAATATCTCACTGCCCCCATCTTCTTTTTTGATTTTTTTGTAGAATCCCTGGCCAGTTTTTTCACCCAGCATTTTCTTTTCCAACATTTTTTCGACAGGAGCGGGGATTCGATGGGCCTCCCGCTTTTCGTCGCGAGAGCAGTATTCATAGGTATGCTGGGCGACATGGACGAGCGTATCCAAACCGACCATATCCGATGTCCGGAACATCCCACTCTTTGGTCGACCGATGGCAGCCCCCAATATTTTGTCGACCTCACCCACCTGATACCCCTCTTGAAGGATCGTTTGTAATGTGGAGACCCAATTATAAACGCCGATCCGATTCGCGACAAAACTGGGGGTATTTTTCGCATAGACGACCCCTTTGCCGAGCCTTTCCTCGAGGAGATTAACGACCCGTGCGACCGTCTTAGGGTCTGTTTCTGGCGCAGAAACCACCTCGACGAGCTTCATGTACCGGACCGGATTGAAAAAATGGGTGATCAGGAAGTGACGTCGAAATTCCGCCCCCCTCCCTTCCGCCATCGCAGTGAGAGAGAGGCCTGAGGTATTGGAGGTGACGATGGTCCCTGGACGGATGACCTTTTCAACCCGTTCGAAGACCTGGCGCTTGATCTCGAGCTTTTCGACAACTACCTCAATAATCCAATCACACTCCGCAAGTTTCCCCCAATCATCTTCAAAATTTCCTGGGGTGATCAGGCGGGCATCCTTTTTCGAATAAATCAGCGACGGTTTTGCCTTCAGGATATTTTCAATGCCGGCCTTTGCCAGTTTATTCCGATCACCTCCGGCATCTTTTGGAACGATATCGAGGAGGTAAGAGGGGATGCCGGCGCTCGCAAGATGGGCCGCGATACCGCTCCCCATGATGCCAGAACCCAAGACCGCGACTTTTTTAATGCCCTCACCCGTCATAAAATCTCAATGATCGTCGCTGCCCCTTGTCCCCCACCCACACACATCGTCTCCAGACCAATCGACTTCTTGTAAATTGTCAGATCATTAATCAGCGTCGCCATAATTCGTGAACCACTGCATCCCAAGGGATGTCCCAAGGCAATCGCACCGCCATGAGGATTCACCTTTTCCATATCGACGTTAAGCTCTCTCAAGACGGCAAGGGACTGGGCGGCAAACGCCTCGTTGATCTCGATGATGTCGATATCCTTCAATGTCATGCCGGCTCGCTTCAGGACCTTTTGAACCGCCGGGACCGGTCCCATTCCCATGTAGGCAGGGTCGAGTCCAGCGACCGCCATCGCCCGGATTCTGGCGAGCGGTTTGATCCCCAACGCCTTGGCGCGATCGGCAGACATGACCACGACCGCGGCAGCACCATCCGTCAGTGGTGATGAGTTTCCTGCAGTGACGGTTCCCCCTTCCTTGAAGGCCGGTTTGAGCTGGGCCAGTTTTTCAAGTGTCGTCTCCTCGCGTGGATTTTCATCACGTTCCAGCACAATCTTCTTCCCATCGGCTGTTTTAATCTCTACCGGGATCATCTCTGCCTTAAACTTTCCTTCCTTGTGGGCCCGGATCGCCTTTTGATGCGAGGCGAGCGAGAACTTGTCCTGATCTTCACGGCTGATCTTGTACTTGGCCGCGACATTTTCGGCGGTGATTCCCATTGAGATATAGGCCTGTGGGGCCCCCGGTTGGAAAAGTTTTTCATTCAGGGAAGGGTTAAACCCCCCCATCGGGACATGGGTCATTGATTCGACACCACCGGCAACAAAGACCTCACCATTTCCGGTCATGACACGGAGGGCGGCGGTATTGATTGTCTCGAGTCCTGAGGCGCAGAAGCGATTCACGGTGGTCGCGGCTGCGGAAAAGGGGATTCCGGAGAGGAGGCTAATCTGGCGGGCGACATTCATCCCCTGTTCCCCCTCCGGCATCGCACAGCCGATCAGGACATCTTCGATTTCGTTCAAATCAAGCTGAGGGACACGTTTGAGTGCCTCTTTGACCACAAGGGCACCGAGGTCATCGATCCTCATCGTGACATACGACCCTTTCCCAGCCCTTCCCATCGGGCTTCGAACGGCAGAAACAATAACGGCGTCTTTCATAACTTATCCTCCATCCCACATTCCCTGCACCCCCTAACGCACACTGTCAAATTGATTCTGGTCAGGTGATTGGCTCATTAAAAAAATGGAGCAACAATTCTTCCTGCTATACGACCATCTTGACAGAATATGATTGAAAAAGCCCTTGCCCGTGTTGTTGCCATTTTAGGAAGAGGTAGTCCTACAGATTGGATCATCGTAGCAGTAAAAAAGGCTGTTGCGATAGAAGCGGAGACTGCCTTTTCCGCAGTCCCAGGTTTTAATGCCACAGCCGTCAGGGCAGACCAGTTCCAGGTAGGGGGAGGTTGGCGGCGCTTTTTGTTATTTACAAGCCGGGATGTTCGTCTTGCCTGTGCGGAACCAGGTCTGGGGATGGTGAGCAGTATCCGTTTTTCGGGGGAGACTGTCGATCAGATCACTGTGGTGAGGTTCGGTGAACAAGCCTTTTCCCTCGGCGCGTCCCTTTTCCACCGAGTGGCTGATTCGGATCTCTACGTAAGACTCGAAAGAAAAGGACCACTTCCAGAAGGCGTTCGGACCTTACTGGGTCTCGCTTAATCTTAAGAAAATAGAGAAAGGAAAATAAGAGCTGGTCTATAAGCCGGGTTCTGTCTTCGGCAACCATTCCTCTGGGACGTTTGTTACCAAACGCCTCTAGCGATCAACCCTCCGTACCGTCCTTTTCAGGAACCCCATCGGACCAATGGGTTTTAGGGGTACGGTTTACTTGATCTTGCTCCCCGCAGGGTTTACCGGATTTCACTACAGCATCCGCCTTCGCTAAAGCTACGGCGGACCGTACATACTTTCTGTTGCACTTTCCGTCATCTCGCGATGCCAGGTCGTTAACCTGTGCGGCGTCCTGTGGAGCCCGGACTTTCCTCACTCCAAACCTTTTGCAACAAGGCTTGAAAGCGTAGTTGCCCGACCAGCTCTCAATTTTCAAAGATCAATAATTTTCATCAACCGCCTGATTCGCCAGTCGATCCGCATCAAGATTCGCTTCCCGGAACACATGCTTTATAGAGTATTTCTTAAATTGTTTCAAGAGGCGGACCGCTTCTTGAAAAAGAGGTTTGAGTCCCTCGTTCTTGACCCGATATCTTCCGAGGAGTTGGCGTACCATCAGCTCTGAGTCGGCCAAGACCTCAATCTCATCGAATCCTAATTCAATCGCCTTTTTCAAACCGAGCAGGAGGGCTCGGTATTCAGCGATATTGTTTGTTGTTTCTCCAAGGTATTCGCAAAGCTCAGCGACGGTATCCCCATTTTCATCGCAAAGGTAGGCACCGGCACCTGCAGGGCCAGGATTTCCTCGAGCCGCTCCATCGGTATAGAGCCTCACGACTTTCATGGATTAATTGTCAAGAAACCCGAATGCCTTCAGGAGTTTTTTCCCCTCAAGAGGCGAAAGGGAGGAGAGGAGTTCTTTGGACTCCTGAGAAAGAAGGCGGGTGGAGATTTCGGATCTCCCCGACTCCTTTTCCTCCTCGATCTCCTTCAGAAGCTGAACCGCTACCTCCCGCAGGGCACCTCGAATATCTTCCTGGGTGAAGTCGGCTGCCAGGTTTTCGCGCAAACCGTCCAGAGACTCGTAGTCGGCGATGTAGTGAATAACCTCGGCCAATAGGTCTTTGGGTAAAGACTGAATTTTCATGACGAACCTCCTGTGGTGTACAAAATTCGGTAACAAGAAGGACACGAATGGATTGCGGTGAATCGTTGAACCTCAATTAAGAGCTGAGGGGCAATCCTCATATTGCATTGCTGGCAGGTTCCATTGACCACCAGGGCAATAGCGGCTCCGCGAGACGTTTGAATTTTTTCATATTTGGCTCTCAAGCCTGCATCGAGCCGCGCCAGCATCCCTTTTCTTTTTTCTTCGAAGTCGTGTGTCTCTTGGGCAACTTGAGTCTCCTGTTCGGCAAGGCTTTTTAACTCTTCCTCTGCTTTTTGCTTTTCCAATTCATACGCTTGCTGTTTCTCATTCAAATCCTTCTGAATCTCTTCAAGTTCGGCGGTTAACTTCAAAACTCGATCTTCCATCTGTTTTTGGGCATTTTTGGTCTCGGCAATTTCTTTGAGGGCTGCCTGGTATTCTTTATTTGTCTTGATTTGATTTACTTTTGATTCGAATGCCATCAAACGGTCTCTGGAGAATTGGACCTCCGATTCGATGCCGATTTTCTCTTTTTCAAGCACCGCGGTCCTCGCTTTTTTTTCGGTCATTTGAACTTCAGCAGCTTCTAACTGGTGGGTGAGCTCTTCACGACGCTTCGGGGCATCACCGATTTTACTTCGAATCTTCGTGATCTCGCGATCAATCTGGGAAAGATCGTAGAGTTGCTGAAGTTGATCTTGAATGATTCTTGCTTCGCTCATTTTATCCTCTGGGCCCGGGAGGAATCGAACCTCCAACGACCCGGTTATGAGCCGGGGGCTCTGCCAATTGAGCTACAGGCCCGGTCAATCAACAAAACTTCTAAGCCTCTTCGCGCGACTCGGATGGCGCAACTTGCGCAGCGCCTTTGCCTCGATCTGTCGGATCCGTTCACGGGTGACTGAAAAATTGCGCCCCACCTCTTCTAAAGTATGATCCGATTTTTCTCCAATACCAAACCGCATTCGCAAAACCTTTTCTTCTCGTGGTGTCAGCGTGGCAAGGACCCGCTGGGTTTGTTCCGCCAGATTAAATCCGGTGACGGCATCAGAAGGGGTTGGAATCGATTTATCTTCGATGAAATCACCCAGATGACTGTCTTCTTCTTCGCCAATCGGTGTTTCCAGAGAAATAGGTTCTTTGGCAATCCTCAGGACCTTGCGCACCTTTTCCAGAGGGAGCTCCATTTTTTCAGCGATCTCTTCCGGGGTTGGTTCCCGACCAAGATCCTGGACCAGATATCTCGAAGTTCGGATGAGCTTATTGATGGTTTCGATCATGTGTACAGGGATCCGAATCGTTCTTGCCTGATCCGCGATCGCTCGCGTGATTGCCTGGCGAATCCACCAGGTGGCATAGGTGCTAAATTTGTACCCCCGCTTATATTCAAATTTATCGACCGCCTTCATGAGGCCGATATTCCCCTCCTGAATCAGATCCAGAAATTGAAGACCTCTGTTTGTATATTTCTTCGCAATGCTGACGACAAGACGGAGATTGGCTTCTACAAGTTCTGACTTCGCCCTTTCCGCAAAGGCCTGAGCCCTATAGATATCTTTAATGGTTTGCCTTAAAGTTTTCGCATCATCGCCGAAGTTTTTCAACGCCTCGCGAATTTTCTTTTCGGCCTGCTGATAAGATTCAAAGAGAGGATCAAGCTCTTCAGGTTCCATCTTGAGCTCATCGGCGACCTTCCGACGAAGATAGGGACTCCGACGATACCGTCCCGTCAGCTCTTTAATCCCTTCCAAATCGGTGTTCAGACGACGCCTAAGGTTGGCCTGGATCTTTTCCTGCTCATCGAGCGTCTCTTCAAAACTGATCAGACTGCCAATAAGATTGTCGATCGTCTTTTTGTTGAGGCGCATGTCTTTGAGGGAGTTCAGGATGATCTCCCGGGCCTCCGCAGCTTCATTCTCTGCCTTTTTACGATTCTCTTCCCGAAGTCGTTCATTGCTTGCGCGCCCCGTCTTTTTTCGGTAGAGCGCTGCCGCCGTACGAACCCGGCTCATTAATTTTAGAACCTTGAGTCGATACTCTGATTCATCAAGCCCTTGGCCATCTTCAATATCATCAAAATCCTTGACCAGCTCCGCAACGCGGATCTTACTTTTCGAAAGTTTCTCACCCATCTCCAGGAAATCGTTCAATCCGATCGGTGTCTGAATCAGAATACGAAGGACTTCGTCTTCACCTTGTTCAATCTTCTTGGCGATTTCCACCTCTCCTTCTCTTGTGAGGAGAGGGACCGAACCCATTTTGCGGAGATAGAGACGGACCGGGTCTGTTGATTTGCTGGCGACTTCAAGATCGGTATCAAAAGATTTTGAATCAATCGGTTCAGGAAGGACAGGTTTCTCCTCGATCGAATACCCTTCTGGCGTCCCGACCTTGTTTTTTATTGCCTTGGCGTCATCTTCACCGTCGACAACTTCAATATCCATCTCATCGAACATGTTGAGGACATCGTCGAGTTGTTCGGCCGAAACGACATCATCTGGCAACGCCTCATTAACCTCTTCATAAGTTAAGAACCCTTTTTCCTTGCCTAAGGTAATGAGTTCCTTGACTTCTTTGAGTTCTTTTTTTTCTGGGTTGGTGGTTGTTGCTTCAGCCTTCATTAATTTCTTTCTCCTAATGTAATGTATTGATATCTCTCAAAAGCATATTTTTTTGTTTCAAGAGCTCTCTGACTTTCACCAGATCATGGGCCCTTTCCGCCTCTCGGATCTCTCGAGAGATTCCTTTCAAAAGGCCCCGATACCGTCCAAGATGGAAGTTTTTAATGCAGTCACGAGCAAAAACCTCTTCTTTCTCTTCCCACTCTGTGGCCCCGATGGCCAATTCGGTTAATATCTTCCTCAAGCCTTCTGAGAGTTCCTGAGTGACAATCCGTCCCACATCAATCGCCCGGTTCCCTTCATAATCAACCCTGAGCCGTTCCCAGGCCTCCCCTAAAAGAAGGAAGCTAAAATCAGAACCCCTTATTTCCAGAAGGAGATCTGCAGGCGGTACGCGTCCCGAGATCAGAATTTCAACAAGCGTCTTCTCAACCACCGGAACTCGATGTTCATCCTCGTGGAAATCAGGTAAAAAGTTGCTTCCTTTCTTCGACCTTTTCAAGGTGGTCTCGGCAACAATTTTCTCAGGGAGTCCAATAAGATGCGCAACCTTCTGAATATAGAGACTTTTCTCTACATCCCCTGCCAGGAGGGTCAGAAAATGACCGATTCTTTCCACAGCGGTTCGCTTTCCAGAGGCGGAATCTCCTCCCTCTTCAACGATTTTCTCCAGGGTGGCATCCAGGAGCAGAGGGGCCCTTTCAATACGATCCAGGATCGGTTTTGCCCCTTCCTTCATGACAAAACTATCGGGATCTTCTGAGGGATTTAGGGTAACGGCGCGAGGCATAATCCCCAGAGGCAGGCAGACCTCGAGCGCCCGCATTGCTGCCTTTTGTCCTGCAGCATCGCCGTCGAAAATAAGGATAAAATTTGAGGTGTAACGTTTGAGAAGCGTGACCTGCTTTTCTGTCAAGGCGGTGCCTAGGGGCGCGACGGTGTTCATGATTCCTTCCTGGTAGAGACGGAGTTGATCAAAATTTCCCTCAACCAGAATGACCTGGTCCTTCATTCGGATCGGTTGTTTAGCAACATGAAATCCCAGGAGTGATTCGCTTTTGTTGTAAATGGGGGAATCGGCTGAGTTGAGATATTTTGGATCGACTTCTGAATCCAAAGAACGCCCACTAAAACCAAGAATCTCTCCTTGGGGAGAGACAATTGTAAAAATAAGGCGATCTCGGAAGAAATCATAAAATGTCTGGTCATCTCTTTTTCGTATAAGTCCGACTTTTTCGGCCGCTTCGAGAGAGATCCCTTTTTCCCTGAGGTGATTGACAAGTTCACGGCCAGAGGGAACGGCATAACCCAGGAGTGCCTCTCGGGCGCTCTTGAGATTGATTTTTCGTCCCTCCAGATACCCCCTGCCTTTTTTACCTTTCTCGCCTTCATGAAGGTTGTCGAAGAAATGACGGGCAGCGATTCGATTGATTTTCAGAAGGAGCTCTTTTTCCGATTTCTTTTTTTGATGGGCAGGGCTGTCCTGAAAGCTTTTTTTGAGTGTAATCCCAAAGCGCTGGGCCAGTTTTTCCAAGGCTTGCGGGAACTCCAATGATTCATATTTCATCAGAAAGCCGATAACATTTCCTCCCTCACCACACCCAAAACAATGGAAGATCTGGCGTTCTGGATTCACCATGAAAGAGGCTGTTTTTTCAGGATGAAAAGGGCAGAGACCTTTGAAGTGTCGTCCCGCCTTTTTTAAGGGCAAAAAATCACCTATGACCTGAACAATATCGGCCGCACGACGGACCTTGTCGATCTCTTCGTCATCAAAATATGGAATAGGAAGCCCCCTTATTTCAGAAGATCCTGGACAATCTTCCCCACAACCGATCCGTCGGCCTGTCCCGCCAACTCCTTCATCAAAACCCTCATCACTTTTCCAATATCCTTCGGTGAGGTAGCGCCCATAGATCCAATAATCTCTTTTACTTTTTTTCGAATTTCTTCTTCAGGAAGTTCCGGAGGAAGAAACGCCTTCAGAATCTCGAGCTCACGTTTTTCCTTCTCAACGAGATCCTTTCTTCCCCCTTTTTCAAATTGCTCGATCGACTCCCGCCTCTGTTTGCAGAGAGTCGCGAGCACGCGCTGGATTTCATCTTCGTTTAAGACTCCTCGCTTTTCAATCTCCTTGTATTTGATGGCCGATGAGGCCATCCGGATCGTATCTAGCTTGATTTGATCCTTGGACTTGGCGGCTGCAATAGCGCCTTTCTTGAGTTCTTCTTGGATTGACATGGAACTTACCAGGGCTCCCTAATACGGAATTTTTTCAGCGCCCTTTTCCTTGCTGCGATTTTTTTCTTCTTTCGTCTTACAGACGGTTTTTCATAATGCTCTCTTTTACGAAGTTCGGTTAACAGACCCGCCTTTTCGCAAGATCGTTTGAATCGCCGGACAGCGCTTTCGAATGATTCACCTTCTCGGATCTTAATGCCTGACACCTGTGGCACTCCTTTGAAAAATTCAAATAAAAACAACGTCTTAACAAAACGCCAAGGTGGTGAAGGTTAGGGTGAGAAAAAATGATTGTCAAGCAGGTTTTTGTAACAACATTTCAGAGGGTTACCCGATATTTAATGTGAGAGGAAAAGAATTTATGGGTGAGGTCTATTCCCCAATCGGGACTCGTTTGATCGAGGCGGTTGTTGCTTCGCTTCCTGTCCCAGGGGTTCCCGCTTCTGAAAAACCAGTTCCCATTGACCGTTTTGTTCCGGCTGAGTCTGCCTCCTCAGCGACTTCTCGCGTTCAAGTTGAGGAAGAAGAACTTGATCTTAAAAAAGTGATGGCTGTAGCAGGAATTGCTGTTGCTGGGGCGGCGATGATTGCCGGTGCCTATTTTCTTTCGAAAAAAGTAGATACAGAGACTATCGTAACAGGTCTGAGGAGTCTTTTCAAAGGAGCGACCCATCTTCATCTTGAAAGAATCGTTACCCCTCTTGTGAGATGGCTTCCCACTGCAGTGGCAACTGCCGCGGTAGCCTATTTATTGCAGAGGGTGTCGTCTCCTGACGTTTTCTCAGATCCCTCTTTAGAAAAATTTAGTTTGGTGAGTGGCCGATGGTCTCAACAGGGACGAGTGAGTTTATTCCAGAAACCGATAGAGATTGCTCCTTCGACCCGTCCACCGGCTTTATCTCCACAAAAAAGTACTTCTTCTCTTGGCAGATCCTTCCCATTAGCTCCTCAGGGAAAAGGGATTCATATCCTTCATACCGTCAGGATGGTGGATGCGAAGATTGGACGTCCGATCGCTATCGAACAGCCAAGAGCCCTTACTTTTCAATACCCATATCGTGATCGCAGCGGTCAAATACTAGAGGCTGACAGGCCTGTAGCGACCTGGATCCTTTTGACAAATCGATATTTAAGGGGTGACAGTTCTCCACCGCCTGCTCCTGTGAGGGAGAGGAGAGGGGAAGCGGTTCCACCACTCCTCCCGATGAGAGAGGATTCTTTGACTCCGGATGGAGGAGATGCAGAGACGAGAGTTGTGTTGGAAAATTCCGAGAGAGAGGCCTCACCTGCAGGGACGAGAGAGGGGCTTGCTCCTCTTTTTGCTAAAGCTAGAAATTCCTATCTGATGCCGTATGAGTTGTCGGAAAGGGGGAATGGGGTTTCAGGGGCCCTTCCTCCCGAGGCCGGTTTTATCCCTTCCTTGATCCAACAGCAATCTTTGGTCTTGGCGGCATCTGATCTCCCTGGGCAGGATAGCCCTTCAGTCATTCCAGCTCCGAGGGGTAGGACTTCTTTATTGAAACGAAAACGAGTTTCGTTGTCAGGGGAGCGGAGAGGGGAAGGGAAATTGCTACTTGAGGGAGGGCGATCCAGAGGCCTTTTTGGTTCTGTGGAATTTTCACCCCTTGCTCCAGAATCATCGGCTACCTACTTTTGTTTCACCCCTCAGATGCAGCCTCGCATCGTCAGTTTCCCAATGGACACAAGCGCCCTCAAGCCTCGAGGGAGTGATTACAGCACCCAAATAGAGGCAGTGGCTCAGGTGCTGGAGTATGAGATCCATGCCGAAGAAGTTTCCGAGGACCTGCCCGAGGTCCCAGAACCTGAAGAGGCGGCAGAGGGTCAAGAACAACAGGGAGACCACCAAGATCGGAGACGCGATTCTGAAGAGGAAGAGTTGACAGAAGTAGTTTGAAAAGTTACCGCCAACCTAATAAACTCACTCAATAGGGAAGGAGATTTTTATGGCAGGAGTTGCTGTCGCTGAGAAAGCCCAGGAGATGGAGGAAAAGAGCGCTGAAGAGGTCTTAAAATGGGCCCTCCAGACCTACCATCCGCGGATCGCGCTCGCCTCCAGCTTTGGGGCTGAGGATGTGGTCCTGATCGATATAATGGTGAAGATCAACCCGAAGGCGCGGATTTTTACCCTCGATACCGGTCGTCTGAATCCCGAGACCTATGATGTCATGGATCGGGTTCGTGAGCGATACGGGATCAAGCTCGAGGTGATGTTCCCGAAGTGGGATACGGTCGAGGCGATGGTCAGAGAGAAGGGGATGAATCTTTTCTATGACTCGATCGAGAACCGGAAGGAATGTTGCGGTATTCGCAAGGTCGAGCCGCTGAATCGTGCGTTAAAGGGGCTCGATGCCTGGGTGACAGGTTTAAGACGGGAACAGTCCGTGACCCGAACCGCTGTGGCCAAGATTGAAGTTGATGAGGCGCATAACAAGATGATCAAGGTGAATCCGATCGCTGATTGGACGAAGGATCAGGTTTGGGACTACATCAAAAAGAACGGGGTCCCCTACAACAAACTCCATGATGCCGGTTATCCTTCGATCGGTTGTGCCCCCTGCACACGCGCCGTGAAACCTGGAGAGAATGAGCGCGCCGGTCGCTGGTGGTGGGAAAATCCGGAGACCAAGGAATGCGGGCTTCATGTAAAGAAGTAGATGACAGAAGTCTTCCTCTCAGAGCCACCTGTTGTTACCTTAGCTGGGTTTATTGGGGAACCATACAATCTCTCTATCGCTGCGGCGAGGACCTGTTACTCCTCGAAGGGGATCCTGACGACGGCGGATGTCGTTAAGGATTCAGCGGCCCTTGCGCTTCGGGATAAGATTGCGAAGTCAACCCTCGAGGCGGGACATCTGACAACCCGGCAGCATGGAAGTTTTGTCTTTGCGCTCGATAAAATTTCACGCCACTTCATCTGGTCGTTTCTGCACAGCCATCCTTTTTACAATTCAGAACAGGTGAGTCAGAGATACGTGAAGGTCGCCCCCGGCCATTTCACGATCCCTCCACTCAAGGATCGGCAGAAGGATCGGTATCTTGAGGTCGTCAACCTCCAGATGGAGACCTATAATCGACTCATTGAGCTTCTTCTTCCGGATATTCGGCGAAGATTCTTTAAAATTTTTCCGGCACGGGAAAAGTCAGAAAAGATTTACGAAGCGAAACTGAAAAAACGGGCCTATGAAATCGCTCGGTATATCCTGCCGGTCGCGACACATTCTTACATGTACCATACGGTAAGTGCCCTGACACTTTTGCGCTACTACCGATTGTCAGAATTGTTCGATACCCCTTTTGAGCAGCGTTATGTGGTCCAGAAGATGGTTGATGCGGTCTGCGAGGCGGATCCTGATTTTAAAAAGGAGCTCAAAGATCCAATTCCTCTGGAAGAGACGCCTGAGTACCGGTTCTTTTCAGAAAAATTTGGCAGATTTAATCCCGCAAGAAATAAGGAATTTATCCGGGAGTTTGATCAATCTCTCGACGGGCATGATTCAAGGCTCGTTGACTACAAATCAAACGCCGAGGCGGTCCTAGCCCAGTCGGTGCGGGAGGTGCTGGGCCTTTTCAAAGCGCAACTTGTCGATGATGAGGCGATCGATCTTGTTATGAATCCGGCAAAGAATTCCTATTTTGGAGATACGCTCAATCTCACAACGCTCTCCAAGCTGACACGGACGATGGCCCATCCTCACTACACCTTTCAGAAAAAGATCTCGCATACCGCTGACTCGCAGGATCAACGTCACCGGATGACCCCGGCCTCGCGCCCGATCCTGTTCGCTCATTATACCGGAGAGCCGGATTATATTTCGCCAATGCTGATTCGGGAGAACGACGGGCCTCGACAAGTTTACGAAGAGGCGATGCGGAAGATTTTCCGAGGGATCAATGATCTCTTGAGTGATGGGGTCTCTCCTGAATTCGCGCTCTACCTCTTGCCGAACGCCTTTCCGATCCGGTTTCAGGAGTCGGGGGATCTCTTGAATCTGCATCATAAATGGCGCACGCGCGCCTGTTACGATGCGCAAGAGGAGATCTTCTTCGCGACGATCGATGAACTGAAACAGGTGCAGGAGATCCATCCGCGGATTGCACGACATATCCTTGCCCCTTGTTATTTAAGAAAAGGGGCGGGGATCAAACCGTACTGTCCCGAGGGGGATCGGTACTGCGGCGTGCCGGTTTGGAAGTATGGGATTGAGCAGTACGAGCGGCTTCTTTAGTCGTTTCCCGACGATCCTGTGGCGTGTAGTTCCCTCACCTTCTTGACATTGGTAGACCAAGAGTCGTCCATCCAGACAAGAGGAGGTTGAGGGGCGCCGTCGACATTCAGATAAACGCGGGTTGAGAAGCTGCGTCCATTGTGTAAAGACTCTACGACAACTGTTGCCTCGCCATTGGGTTGGGCTTGTGACGCGCCCAATTTACAGATCACCGCCGAGTCAACGATCGGTTCCGGTTTCAAGTGAAGTTGATCTCTCCAATCGGCCTCGGTCAGGGGATGGCAGGATGAGGCCAAGCGGATTTCAGTTAAGGTAAAAAACTTTTGTAGGCGACCCCAATGACGTTGGGCGGTTTCGAATATTTGTCGATGAGGATCAGTCACTTCATATGTTTCATTAGTCCACCCGCAAGTAGGTTCCGAACCTTTAGGAGTGATATAGGTAGGCTCATGAGGGGCGAGGGCGCTACCGACGATCTGACTGTAATAAGTCCTGCTGTAATAAGTCCTGTTTGAGTCTCCTCCATCTGAGCTCACACACGGCCTTCCATAGCTGACATCGCTGACATAAAAATTGATCCTATCCCGACTGATCATCATCTTATGAATTTCACGAGAAGCGGCCTGTCGCCGCTGGTATGCTACAGTTAACAGGGCTGCACCTCCTCCAAGGCCAGCTGCGATACCCAGTAAAGTTCGTAATCTCATGAGGACCTCCTTGATAGACAAGAAAAACTTACCCTGCTCTTCGGCATTCAGCCCTTTGAGTTGCTAGTTTTTTCTCTAACAACCCGATTGAAATGAGTCGACAATCCCACCTTGTCTGCCGCCGCTTGAATCGATGAGATGGTTACTGCTAGAACAGAACTCAAAATGATCGGGATGCCTGCTTGACGAGTCAGATCCATCGACGCTAAGGCAGGACCATGATCCTCCGAATCAAAAGCCTGAGACTCAGGACGATTATTGGGACCGATGACTGGGAAAGAAAGGTCAAACAAGACATTGTTGTTCATATTGAGATGGATATTGATGCCCAAAAGGCATGCAAGACAGATCGATTGAAAGATACGGTTAATTATAAGCCGATGACGAAGGCGATTATTCGACATGTCGAATCGTCGCGTTATTTCCTGATCGAGAAATTAGCCAGTGAAATTCTCAAACTTGTGATGAAAAACAGGAAGGTCCTTCGTGCGACGGTCGAGGTTGAGAAACCATTCGCCCTCCGGTTCGCCGATTCGGTTTCTGTGAAGGTCAGCTCTGATGAATCTTAAAGGAAAAACAGTACTCATTACCGGCGCCGCGAGGCGTTTGGGGCGGGCGCTTGCCGAAAGATTCGCCTCTAAAGGCTCGAACGTTCTCATTCATTATGGAAAGTCTCGCAGAGAAGCGCTTGCGCTCGTTTCTAATCTTCGGAATCGGAGTGTGGAATCCGATGCCTATCAGGCGGAGCTTTCCGATCTGAAATCGATCGCTCGAATGGTTCGAAAAATAAGGCGCGATGGCTACTCGATCGACATCCTGATCAACAACGCCTCGATTTTTTATCCAGCGCCTTTTGGTCGTGTGAAAGAAGGTGACTGGGATGCCTTTCTGGATATCAATTTGAAGGCCCCTTTTTTTCTGATCCAGTCGATTGCCCCGCTTATGAGAAGAGGGGGGAGGATTATTAATATCGGTGACAGGGGAGGGGGTCGTCCTGACAAAAATTTTCTCCCTTACTCTATCTCAAAGGCAGCTCTCATCGCCCTTACCGAAGGGCTTGCCAAGATCCTGCCCCCCAAGATACAGATTTTTGCCGTCTGTCCCGGTCCGATTCTGCCAGCCTCCTATCTTGGGAAGGGGCGCCAGAAAAAGGTGATGGGAAGAATGTCGAAAAAGTGGTGGGGGACGGTGGAAGATTTTGTGAAGGCGGTTTTTTTGAATGTTTCAAATCTGTAAAACAATTTACTTTTGTTACGGCCACCGGTTGATGGGTCACGAAGGGGGGTGTGGCCACTTGCATGGACATAATGCGAGGGTGGAGATTCTCTTGAAGAGTGAGACGCTCGATCAGAGGGATTTCGTCTTTGACTTTGGTGAGATCACCGCTAAGGTCAAGACCTGGATCGATCAGGAGATGGATCACAAAATGCTCCTCCGAAAAGACGATCCGTTGATCGGTCCCCTAAGAGAGCTTGGAGAACCGGTCGTGGTTTTTGAGGCGAACCCCTCTGCGGAGGCGATTGCCCGGAAGATTTATCGCTACGCTGTTCAGAAGGAATTACCTGTGGAAGAGGTGAAGGTCTGGGAGACCGAGAGTGCTTGGGCTTCCTATCGAGGAGAATGAAACATGAAGAAAATTCTCGTTTTTCAACATGCCGAGACAGAGACTTTAGGGAATCTTGAGAAGGAGATCCGTCTTCAAAATCTGGAATATGAGATTCTCGAGGTCTATCGAAATCCGCAATTTCCGACAGGAAAGGAACTGGAAGAGAAGTACAGTGCGGTCATCAGTCTCGGTGGACCAATGTCTGTTTATGAAATGAAGAATGGGCGTTATCCCTGGATGGAGAAGGAATTTCTCCTCCTCCGTGAGGCATTACGTCTGAAGATGCCAATTTTGGGGATCTGTCTGGGTTCTCAGCTTCTTGCCCATGCCGCCGGGGCTGAGGTGAGGAAAGGGCCGAAGAAAGAGATCGGCTGGCATTGGATTCGTTTCGATGATTGGTTTTCGAAGAGGAATCCGCTGACCTTTCAATGCGATCTTTCAAAACAGCATATTGTTTTTCATTGGCATGGAGATCTTTTTGATCTCCCGGTCGAGGGGTATCGTCTCGCCTGGAATGATCATTATCCGGTGCAGATGTTTTGTTATCAGGGAAACGCCGTGGGGATCCAGTTTCATCCGGAAATGACGGAAGAGATGATCAAAAAATGGGTCGCTTCGGAGCGTGATGGGCTTCATCGTTCCGGAATGGATCCGGAAAAGATTTTAGACGAGATCCCGAGCTATCTCCCGGATCTCGCAAAGTTGTGCCACAAGTTTTTTTATGGTTTTGCCACACTCATTCGTGAAAATGTGAGGCGAGCGGCGTAAAGATGTCACACGATCTACCTCAGTGGGGTTCGCTCCTTATTATTCCGGCGGGTGCCGTTGTCCTCTTTCTGCTTAAGAAATTTATCTTTCGTTTGCTCAGAAAATGGACCGAACGGACGGAAGGGAAATGGGATGATCTGATTGTTGAGGCGTTGGATCGGCCCGTCACGCTTTTTTTGTTGGCTGGAGTGGTTGGGCTTCTCCCACCTTTTTTGTCCCTTTCTGATAATTGGCAAAGGACAATCGGACTCTTGGCGCGGCTCCTTGCGATCTTCGGGTTTGCCCTCTTTATTCAGAAGATCCTTCTCGAGCTCCATCGTCGCTATGTTTCGAATCACGAGTCTTTTAAAAATTATTCCAGCCTGATTCGTGTTTTTATCACGATCGGCGTCTATGCCCTTTTTCTGCTGATCTTCCTGGATACGGCGGGGATCTCGATCACGCCGATCATCGCTTCACTGGGTGTGGGGAGTATCGCAATTGCCTTGGCCCTACAGGATGCGCTCGCTAACCTTTTCTCAGGATTTTACATCCTGATCGACAAGCCGGTTCGAGTGGGGGACTTCGTGAAGCTCGAATCAGGTGATTGCGGTTACGTTGAGTCGATCGGCTGGAGGGGGGTCCGGATTCGGCTTCTTCCGAACAATATCGTTGTCATTCCGAACTCTAAATTGTCCGGCAGTGTCATTACGAACTACCATTACCCCGATAAGGAGATGGCCTTCACGGTTGACGTGGGTGTTGATTATTCCAGTTCATTGGAAAAGGTGGAGACAGTGACAGTCGAGATTGCGCGAGACGTGATGAAATCGGTGACGGGGGGTATTCCGGGATTCGAACCGGTGGTTCGCTTTCATACCTTTGGGGATTCGAGTATTAATTTTTCCGTCGCTCTCAGGGCTCGGGAATATACCGATCAGTTCCTGCTCAAACATGAATTCATCAAGAGGCTCCATCAGCGTTATCAGAAGGAAGGGATCTCGATCCCGTTTCCCGTTCGGACAGTTTACTTGCAGAAGGAGACATAAGTCTGTATACTCTCAAACCGTGATGGATAGGCGACTTCTTGGAATTTCCCTTTTTATCCTCCTGACAGCCGGTTGTGGCACCGTGATAAACGGTCAGATCTATCTCGATGAAAACAATAATCTTAACAAGGAAGAGACCGAACCTGTCTTGGCTGGTGTTATCATCTCGGTCAATCGCGAAGGAAAGGCCCATGGAGACGTGGTGACCGATCGGGATGGAAAGTTTAAACTGGAAATTGATCCGTCGAAGATCGAACCTTCTGGAGATTCAGGAAATTCAACAGAGGCCAAAACCCCGGGAAAGGCCAAGTATTGTGTGAAGATCCAGCAGGCCTCGCTGATCTCTCAGGCAGTTGCGATTTTGCCGAGACCACAGCAAGTTCAACTCGCGGCGTTAGAGACGAATCAGGGGACGGCAGGGGGAAGCCAGCAGCAGTCGGGTCAAACAGCATCAGGCGGTACGACATCCGGTGAGACAACCTCCGGAAGCCAGCAAGGTTCAGGAAACGAGGATCAGAAAAAGACGACTGACGAAAAAGCTGACACATCAGATTCCAAAACGACGACAACAGATTCTGGGGTGAAACAACAGGTGGGTGCCTTGGAGGCCTGTCGTGAGGGGATAGGTGTTGTGGAGATCAATGTCGCGGTTGCTCCGAAATATGACAAGATCATTGCCAAGATCGCTGTCCCTGAGACCAAGACAATGACGGTGGGTGAGCGGACCAACGCCTCGGTTTGTTACCCCGTGCGATGCAAATTGGAACCTTTTGCCCTTCCCGAAGGGTTGGAGCCGTGCGGTTCCCCTCAAGGAGGACTCCAGTTTGATGTCGTGACACGGCAGATGACGATTCCGGTAGACATGCCCTCTTCCACCGGTGGGTCGACAGGAATTCCGGGAGGGGAGATCAAGTGTGATCCGGTCTGTCTCCAATTAAATGATCGCGCCTCGGGGGAGATTGCCTTTACTCCGGCAGCGATTTGTCCGGACGATCAAACCATTACCCTCCATAAACACCTCTTCAAGGTCGAAAAACAACCTGAGTTGGTTGTGGAACACTCCATTCTCTCAGGATCCTTGGGTCTCGGCCAGACGGTGACTGTTCGCGCACTCGCTCGCAATAACAGTCAGAGGGATCTGACAGGGGCAAAATTGATTGTCGAATTGACCGGCTCTTCTACGATTCAATCGACTCCTGAAGGGTGTAACAATCTGGGGCAGAAGATTGAGTGTATGTCAAATCTTGCCAAAGGAGCCGAGATTTCAAAAAATGTCGCCTTCCAACTTCCCGCTGAAATCAACGGAGACACCACATTCAAGATTAATACCTCCTTCACACCTGTCTCCGGGGCAGCAGTCACCGCGACAGAGATTTCACAAACGGTCGTTGACCCAACACCTCCCAATAATAATCCTCAGCAATGATGAAAAAGTTTCGCGGGGGAGACAAGCTTCTTCACTGGTATCGCACCCATCGACGAGACCTCCCTTGGCGTAAGACGAAAGACCCTTACCGGATCTGGGTTTCGGAGATCATGCTCCAGCAGACGACGGTCGAGACGGTGATTCCGTATTATGAGAAATTTTTGAAACGATTTCCGACGATCGAATCACTTGCAGTGGCAGAAGAGGATGAGGTGCTACGGTATTGGTCGGGGCTCGGGTACTATTCGCGAGCGAGGAATCTATTGAAGGCAGCTAAGATAATCGTTGATCAGATGGGAGCTCGAGGGAGAGCGGTATCTCTCTCGAATCAAGCGAGGATCTGGCTTTGCCAGTCCGAGCGAATAGACTGGCAGCAACTCCCCGGCATCGGTCGCTACACCGCCGGGGCGATTGCCTCGATCGCGTTTGGGGAAAGGGTCCCGGTAGTCGATGGGAATGTGGTTCGGGTCCTGTCACGACTCTTTTTGATCGGAAGTGATCCCAAAAGTCCTGCAGGCCAGAAGATCTTTTGGGGTCTCGCCGCGCTGATTTTGCCCGATAGGGATGTTGGCGATTTTAATCAGGCGCTCATGGAACTCGGTGCGACAATTTGTACACCGAGACGACCCGCCTGTTTGGTCTGCCCTGTCTACGATGAGTGTGAGGCGCGTAAAAAGGGGAGACAGGATCTGTATCCACGATTGGCAAAAAGGGCTCCTGCTCAGAAGATCACGATGACGGCAGCCTTGATTCAAAAAGGTGATTCTCTCCTCATGGTTCGCAGGCCTGCGAAGGGGATCTTGAAAGAGATGTGGGAATTTCCGATGGTGGAGGGGGGGGCTGAGAGATTAGTCAGGGATTTCGGTTTCAGACCGATTCGTGCTTTGGGATCGATTCGGCACTCTGTTTTGAATAAGAGATTAGTCATTACCCCTTATCTCTGCCAAATGAGCCGAATTCCACGAATGAAATCTCAATGGATTCATCCGGAGGAGATCGATCGATTCCCAACCTCATCGATGAATCGAAAGATCCTTTCAAAACTTCTCTGAACTTGTCCTTTCCATTTCCTCCTTCAGATACCGCTGCCAGCGGCTGTGGGTGTCCTTTTTCAGGGTTCGGAGGAATTCCATGAGGTGGCGGATCTCGATCCCGACAAAGGGGAAGGTGGTGCGTGGGGAATTGGCCATCGTCCCACCATAGCCCAAGGCGATAAAATCGAGGAAGGTGAGACCAAGTCCCCCAAAGGCATCGATCCGGTCCTCGACGATATTGTCGCCATTGAGTGGGGCGACCTCGCGTCGGAGCAGAATTCCCGTGAAGAGGTTCACACGGACTGCCCGCATCGCCTTCGAAAGAAAACTGTAATGTTTGTCCGGATCCATCGCCCGTGCAAAGGAGAAGGAGAGGGCGCCTGTCGAGTAGGCGGCGCGCAGGACTCCATTCGGATTGGGATGAAAGATATTAATCGGCTGGATAAAGGCGAAGTCGATATCCCACTTGGTTCCGTCATGGTGATAACGAAAGAAATATTCCTGAACGTTATTCGGATTTTTGAGTGAGGTGAATTTAATGCCGAGGAGGTCTCCCTCGTCAAACTCATACTGCAGGAGGAGACCGTACATATAAATGGTGTTGGTTTTTCCCGTCTCGATCAGACGCTCCAGATTCACGATCTTTCGGTTCGGTTGGCGGTTGAAAACCCGTTCGGAGAGTTTTTGTTCAAAAGAGGAACTTTCCTGAAAAATAGCGATCGATCTGAAATTTCCCCGATGAAGTCCCCCCATCTCGATACGATAGGTTCTCGCAAACTCTTTGGGGAGTCGGATCGCACCCCACTGGGTGATGACACAGGGTTTCAGGGTACACCCCTCTGCCGGGATCCAGCTCCGTTCCTTTCCCTTTATTCCACGGTCGTATCCAACATTCTGATCAGCGTGAGCGACCGAAGCGGAAAGAGAGATGACAACAACAAAAAATAGTTTTAAGAAAAAAAACATTCGAATGCCCAAAGCCCCAACAGTCAAACCCTATGTCTTTCACTCGTTTTTGTCACGACTCTATTTTTTCATCCCGATTTTGGTTTTGTGGTTTCAGGCCCACGGGTTTACACAACTTCAGGTAACGATCCTCATCAGTATCTTTTTCCTCTCCGTGACAATTGCCGAGATCCCGAGTGGTCTCTTCTCGGATCATTTTGGCCATAAATGGGCGATGATGTTCTGCGGTCTTTTTCAATCGATCGGTGTCATCTTCCTCGCCTTTCCATTCCATATCGGAATGGCGGTTGTCGGCGAGATTTTCATGGGGATAGGGCAGGCCTTCTATACCGGCTCCAAGGAGGCCTATCTCTTTAATTTTTTGGAGAACAGGGCTGTCAGCGATCGGTATCAGGTCGATTATGCCCAAGGGAAGTTTTTTGAATTCGTCGGGATGGGGATTGCCTCGTTAATCGGAGGGTCTGTTTATATTTTTTCGGGGAGGCTCCCATTTTTCCTTTCGGCAATCGCCTTCCTGGTGGCGGCGATTGTTGCGATTACCCTTCACGAGCCCCCCAAGACGAGAAAGACGGCGTCAGCGGGGGCCGAGTCGTTTCTGATGGGTGTTCGTGAGATACGATCCGGTTCGAAAAATCTGAGAACCATGGTCGGTTACTATTCTCTCCTTTTCACGACGATCCTCGTTTTTATTGTAACCCTTATTCAACCCTACCTGAAGGAGGTGGGGGTCCCTCTCGCCTACTTTGGCTTGGTCTTCCTTTTCTTCCAAATGGCCAGCATGGGGGGAAGTCAATTGGCCAGGCATCTTCCAAACCGTTTTCTGAAAAGGGGGAATTTCTTTCTGCTCGCCTTTTTCTTTACCCTGACGCTTTCAGCGCTTGCCCTCATCCACCACCCCTTTTCCTTTCTTCTTGCGAGTCTTGTCTACTTTATCTGGGGTCTGTTTCTCCCAATGACGAGTCAGGCGGTCAATCAATTGATCTCTTCGGAGAGGAGGGCGACCGTCCTTTCGACCCAGGATTTTTTACAGCATCTCCTCTTTGTCGTAATTGCCCCTGTCTTGGGATGGATCACGGATAGTTGGGGACTTCCGATGACCCTCTGGGCCTTGGGGGGATTGACGACACTGAGTGCCCTGATTGTGCTTCGGTTTCGGTAGCAACCTCCTTCCGATCGCACCCGATTGTCTGGGTGTGACAGCTACGGTCAATGGTTCCCCCGCACCTTCTCGTTTCGAAGACCTTTTTTGTTCTGCCTTTGACGCAGCTCCTCCTGAGACACCGAACAGGAGTCTGCTTGATCTCTTTGCAGTAGCTGCTGAGCAAGCCGGTTTTGCCTATCCAACGAAACAAGGGATAGTGGAGAAACTTCTCGACCGCCGAGAGCCGATGAGCTTTCGGAGATCCTTACCGATCACCTATCATTTTTTTGGGAATCACGATTATTACGTGAGGGCAAGATTTCATGAGGGAAGGGTCGAAAGGGATAGCTGGACGGGAGATGTGACTTGGGATGAGGGGGCGGAGCTCGCCTTCAACGCTCGGTCTCGATATGACACGTTCAAGATCGATGGGGATGTTTGGACCGATGGGCTTGAGGTTTTTTACGGTTTTGATGTGGCGGGGCTGACGAGGAGGAAGAGACGATTTTCAGATATCTTTGTCAGCAGGTTTTCTGAAACAGATCAGGCGCGACTCGTTGTTCCGCATCTCGCACATCGGGGACTCCCGACAGTCAAGGTGACCGAGGGGTTGAATTTGTTCGGTCTCGGGCGATCTCTTTTGACACCGATACCGAGGACGAGGGCTTTGACCGCCTATCCTGATCCAGCAGAGAGGAGCGATCCCCAGCCATTTTCAGTACAGAGGCAAAATGCCGTTTACAAAGAATCTTTTGGTCGCCGATTTTTGAAGGCGCTCATGGGAAGCTGGGTCGATCAGGACTCGTCAGGCTTGAGACAGGTCATTGAGGAGTGGTTTGGCGAGCGTTCCAAATGGGTCCAGGGTCCCATCGGGACCCTCGATGATTTACAGATTACGGTTGATTCGAGACCTCCACCAAACCATGAGCTTGTCGGGAGGAGCTACCTTCATCTTGATTGGCAGAGATTGATGGAAACCTTAAAATCCGGACGTTTCCTCAAGTTTGATTTTGAGGGGATCAAGGGGGATTCTTACGCCAATTTCCCAAAACTTCCGGCGAGTCTCCTGATTCCAAATGCGGAAGGGACGCTTGATCTGCATTGGTCGTACAATGCAGCGGATAAAACAACCTCCATCGTCCTGTCGGATATTGATGTGACCCTTCCCACATCGGTACCGTTGGCCCTTCGAGGCGAGATCGAGATTGTCCTGCGACATCCGAATCTTGCCGAAATCTATTTCGATAATCTCGAGTATGTTGTGGAAAATATTCCAACCTCTCAGTTGGGATCTCTTCGCTCGTCGGGTCGCCTGAATAGCTCTGTTCAGTTGGACCTGTCTGGAGACAAACCTGTTTTACAGAGGAGTTGGCTCGAAATCGATGAGCTTGCGATTGGATCGGCAGATGGGGGACCGATTCAATTTCAGGTAGGCGAAACGATGACGGGCGGTCTGGTGGAAGACGGTTATGTCTCTTTTGACTACGACCCTGATCGGGTCGAGGGGCCGATGAGCGAGGAGATTGAGCTTCGGGGGTTCGCCTTTTCGCATGGACCGAAGAACAATCTTGATTTTTCGGACCTCGTGGTGCGGGTCCGATCGCCTTTGAACCTCATCACGTTGAAGGCGGAGGCAGAGGCCAATCTGAGAGTGACCTCAGAGGGGGGGACTCCTTATGAAGTTCGTGGGATTCGGGCGTCACTTAGCGGGGTCCCTCCGGAGCCGGGGCATGGGCCTCACCTCCTCGTTAATCTCCAGGCAGAGTCGGTCCCGTTATTCAAACAGGAATTGGTTTTTGATTCCGGTGGGCAGCTTTGGGCCGAGCCTGAAGGAAACTCCTGTCGGATGACCTGGGATGGTCATTTGTCACTCAATAATCAGCCAGCCGCTTCGCCCGTGGTGAGTTTGGCGACGGCCCTCTTTGGTTCGAGTGATTTTGAAACCATTCGGTTAAAAATTGTCCCAGCCTTCGAACAGATTTTTTCTGACTGGACCTTTCGTGGATTTACGGAGGGAGAGGTGAAATTTAAGCCGGAGGGGAAGACGGAGATTCTCAATGGGGTGAAGCAAGACTCATCCTTCCGGACGGTTCGTACCCCCTCTAACATTTACAGGGGAGGAGAGAGGGTTGTGGGTGATCTCAACTGTGTTTGGGAGGGGAACAATAGAAGAGCGGAGCTCTTTTGTGCGAAAGGATCTGTCGGAGATCAGGTCAATTTTCATGGCAAATTGCTGATCCCATGGCACGAAGAGGGTTTTAGGGCCTTTTTTGGGATTGAACCAACAACGAGGCATCCTTTCTGGGGCCAGGGAGCGTTGGATTACCGTGGGCAATTCTCTGTCCGAAATGGTGCCGTGAGCTTTTTGTCAAGACCGGCGGCATCATCCCTCAAATTGTGGATTTACAATCGAGAATCACCCGATCAGTATGTTGTGACGACTCAGATTGAAGGGGGTCTCGCTATCCCCTTCGATTTAAAGAGGAGATCCATTCGTCCTCAAAAAAATCCAAGCGGTTTTGTTCATGGGGAGGTTGGGTTTAGGAGCTGGATAGGGAAAAAGAGAAGAGAATTTACTCTTGCTCGAGGCATTGAGGTTCTTTTGAATGAGCCGGCAAGGATCCGTGGGGGCCAGTTACGAACAGACACGATCGGTGGTCTCTGTTTCTCCGGTTTTGTGAATCCTCAGGCCGCTTCACTTTTGGGAGATAAGGTCGAATTGGTTCAGAAAGATGGGAAGTGGTTTTATCTGAAGAGGTGTGGAAGTAAGCTGCCACTGACTCGAGAGTCGTTGTTAAGGAAGCCATTGGAGAATAAACAATGAGGCCGACCGATCCCTCGTGTCCTCTCTCCAGGTCCTGCGAAACTCGCCCGGCACCATCGAACGATTTTCCTCCGGTCCAAGGCTTCCCTGCGGAAAATCGTTCGGTTTCAAGGTGGGTCTCAGACAGGTTCTCGGACCTTCCGAGGGAACACTTTGGGATCGGTCAGAGAGATTATTATTGCCAAGCAACTCCCTCAAAACCTTATTGCGAAAGACCCCCGGTTGCTGTTTCCGCTGCGCGATTTCGGGACAAAGCAGTTGTTGAGGAACCGCGAAGCGCCTTTGTCGAACGACTTGTGCGAGGACTTTTCGAAACCGCATCTGGAGAAGCTTCGCCAGTTCCGAACTTGAAGATCCGTGCCGAGGTCCAACTTCCCTTGGAGGCCGATCTCCCCCAGTCCCCCTTCCAACTCAAGTTTGTCGCTGAGGTTGGGGAGGGAGGAGAAATCAGAGAGATTCGCCTTGTCTCAAAACCACCGGTCGGTCCGATCCCGCTCAAGCCGTGGCTAAAATTTTTTACAGGTATTCCGATTGTTGGCCCATGGGTCTCTGTACGTGGGAAAGCGGTCGAGATGGTTGATGAGGATAAAAAAATCCTCCCGCTCTGGTTGCAGGTGGTTTCGGCCCTTCCGTTGGCCGGTCTTCTTGTGGAGTCCTATCGTGAAAAATTGGAACAGGAGACGCCAGATAGGGCCGTTTTCGTCACGGCGAACTATCTCTTTTTTGATCTTACGGTGGAGGGGGGAAAGATGGTCTTCGATGCCGGTGGGATCACGAAAAGGGATTTTGAGAAGAGGGGACTTCCTGTTTATCGCGTCCCCGAGCATCTTCATCAGCTTGTCGGGATGATTTTGGGGGGGAGTGAGAAAGAAAATCCCCCCAACCCCCCTTTGTCAAAGGGGGGCAAGGGGGGATTTCAGAGTTCAGCTCATGTACCCGCCAAAACAGAGAAAAAGCTCAACTCAGAATTTTTGGGAACAATCCCTCGTTGGCAACAAGCGACCATCGAGATCACCGGTGATTTTTCGAATCGCACGATCGAGGTCGATCTGGAGACCGATCTTCAAAAAAGGATGGATCCAAAAAAGGTGAGAAAGTTGCGACTTGAATTCACGGGGAAGGTCCCGCCAGGGGGGCATCGGATTGCGATTCGCGGTGGGCTTTTTTCACCGACAGTCGAGATCGCCGGTCTGAAGACGATTGAATACGTCCATCCGGAGCGACTGATTCGGGCCAGCAATACCGCTCGTACCCCAACCCCTCTGAAGGTGGCGGTTTCCCTGAATCCGCGGAATACGAGGGAACTTGCCGCTGCTTTTAGCTGGAATCATAACGATGGATTAAAATTGGAAGAGATTTCGAGGTCGAACGGAAAGGTCCTTTCCAAACTGGAGCTCCCTCAAGGTGGTGAGGTGAAGAATTTTACCGTCCGACTTGATGGTCTGACCCCTGATGTCTCGATTGAACAGCTTCGAACCGGCGAGCTCAAATATGATGGGCATGGGGTTTCATTGCATACTGTCGCAAAACGACGGCAATTCGAGGGAGACCATAAGTGGTTGAATGAAATCCCCGAAGGGGCCGGTCTGGCCGATGTCCACTTTCAGGTTGTGAATGGGAGACCCCGCTTCGAGGGGATCATCACGAGCCAGATGGATGGGGTTGTCTCGTATCACTTTCCAGATGGCGCTATTCAGGGATTAGGGCAGATTAAATTTCGTCCCCTTGCCGGCATCGCGCCTCTCTCCATAGGTTCCGATGAGAAAAATCCGAATCATACTCGTATTTCTATTAGCAATGCCAAGCTGCATGCCGATTTACCAACCCTTGGTCTACGGGTCAGTAACAGGAGTCGTGAGGGAATTTTCTCAACGAGGGTTGCCGAAGCGGATCTGGATGTCGAAGGCTCGGTTCAGATCGTCCCACAACGTCGAGAGGTTGAAATTCTCGCAGAACATCCGGGTGGGGCTGTTTTTTCCACACACCAGGCCTTTGTGCGATGGAACGATCTTCGTTTAAATATTACGAATGCCCGTTTTATGGGGCATCGTCTGAAGATTCAACCGGCCGAGGATGGTTCTCTGGAATTGATGGAGGCCTTCTTTGACCACATGTCTCTTTCAGGGGAGTTGACAGGTCAGGCGGCGATTTCGTTATCGGATCCACCGGTGAAGATTCCTTTCCGGGTCCGGAAAAAGATGCCGATTCAGATGACGGTCGAGAGTGTTGAAGATAGGGCCCCCAGTGAGGCGGGTGGTGTGGTTGTTGAAAGGATTTTTATCGATGCCGAGGAATCAGAGCCGACGCTCCTTCCCCGCGAGGCGGCTGCCTGTGGCTTCGACCGTCAGCGGCTCCGACTTCGACTTGAGGCGATCGAAGTCCAACCGGATGCGACCCCTCAACTCCGGATTCGCAATATCGGCGATGATCTGAAGATCAATCTCATTGAGGAACTGACCGGGTCGTGTCTGTCGGTTGGGATGGGAAAAGCTCCTTAAAAACCGAATCAGACCTGGATCCAAATAATTTTTATAGTTGACTATATAAAAATCCATACTATTTTAATATCATGTTTGATAGATGGCTTAGAAAACCTGCTAAAAGCGCTTTAATTTTAGGCCCTAGAAGGGCAGGAAAGAGCATGTATTTAAAGAAAAACTTCCCTGATTTCAAATACTTGACATTGGATGATCTGGACGTACTCGCCTTGGCTGAGAAAGACCCCAAGGCCCTTTTGGAAGGTAACCCCAAGGTAATCCTCGATGAGATACAGCGTGTTCCGAGGCTAACGATTGCGGCAAAATTTTCCATCGACGAACAGGTGGCTACTGTTTTGATGAGCGGTTCCAGTCGAATCGGATTGTTGGATGCATCGGCAGACTCGTTGGCGGGGCGCATACAAATTTTGGAATTACCCCCTTGTTGTTGGGGGGAAGAATTCGGTGAGCCAACACATTCCATTTTTGAAGATCAGGCTTCCCTCCCTCAAATCCTTCAAGCACAGCGGAAATTAGAATCATTTTTAAAGTATGGTGGTTTTCCAGAAGTCGTCTCGGCCAAAGATGAAACAGAGAAAAAAGAAATATTGGAGAATTATCGCAATACCTACTTCACCAGAGACTTAAGTCTACTTTCCAATATACAGGATGTTACGGGCCTGCGGGCCATGTTGAATCATTACGCCCTTTCCATCGGCAACATTACACAGATTGAAAATTTCAGACATGAGGCCAATTTAAACCACATTACAGCAAAGAAATATTTACAGAGTCTCTATCAATCCGGTTTGGGTTTTACTTTGGCAGGATATCAGCATGGTCCTTCCAAGAGATACGTTAAGGGATCAAAATCCTATTATTGTGATACAGGGATGATCTCCGCTTTGGGTACGCAGTGTAGCAGGGGACAGATTGTGGAAAATTTCGTTATCTCTGAAATCGAGAAAAGGCGGAAACTTGGGTTTTATAAAACGGATCAGCTGTTTTTTTATAAGAATAACTCCGGTTTTGAAATTGACCTTATTCTTGTAGAAAATCAGAAACTCAAGGCTGTGGAAATAAAATCAACCCTTCGCCCTTCCAGAAAAGACATTAACAACCTCAAGGAGTTTGTTGGTATGGATAAAGAGAATAGGAGCGGATACCTGTTCTATTTGGGGGAAGATTATTACAGTATCGAAGACATTCGCTGCATTCCAGTTGCGGCCCTTTATCGAGGGAGATGATCAAGCTACCACATCCGGATCCACCGGTGAAGATTCCTTCATTACGGTTCGAGCCGATTTTTTTGTGGAGGCGGCGGGAATCGAACCCGCGTCCGAAGGTGATCGAGCAAAGTCACTACAGGCTTAGCCTTGGTTTGTTTCTCATCTTCCGGTGACCTCCAAGACCGGGGCCGGAAGACCAGACACTGTATGTCTTAACATCTGACCCAGCGTCCCGGTCAGATGAGCATCCCACATGTTGCGTCCATCAACACCCGGTGGGAGCGGACATTGAGAACGGGCGGCTAATTAAGCAGCCATGGCATAGCTTACGCTATTGTCATTTAGGTTTTTGCCAGTGTTTAACGAGGGTCCAGCGACCTCGACCTGCGACTGGTGCCGTCAGCACTCTCGTCGAATCCAATTCGCCCCCGGGACATCTCAAAAACTTGTTTTCAAAGAACCAGGATCCGATCAATGCTCGCTCACTAGGTGAGTCTCTGTCAAGAACCGAGCCATCCCCTAAGAATTTTCAGCGGCAACCCAATCACCGATTCCTCGTCCCCCTCGATCTTCGTGATAAAACCCCTCGCTCTTCCCTGAATCGCGTAGGCCCCTGCCTTGCCGAATGGCTCACCCGTCGCGACATAGGTGGCAATCTCTGGATCAGAAAGTCTTCGGAAAGTCACTCGCGTTGTTTCGAGATGCCTTTTAGAAGAGCCATTTTGAGTGTCTAAAAGGAACAACGCCGTATGGACCTCGTGTGTCTTGCCTGAGAGAATTTTCAAGATCCGTTTCGCATCGGCGGCATCTTCGGGTTTGCCAAGCTTCTGGCCGTCGCACGCGATCAAGGTGTCACAACCAAGTATCAGGGCATTCGGAGGGGGGGAAGCGATTGAGCGTGCCTTTTCTTCGGCGAAGAGAAGGGTCTCTTCTGAAGGAGTGAGTGTTGTCTCATGTTCGAGGAAGGTGGGTGGGACGACTTCGAAAGGTATCCCCAATCTGGCCAAAAGATTCTTCCGGCGGGGCGATGTTGATGCCAGATAAAGCTTCATTCTCATTGTCCTCAGGAACCCCATACTATATAAGGCACAAAATGACGTCTCCTTTTTTAGGATTTTGGAAAAACCTCTGCCAACCGATCATTGCGCTTGCGCCGATGGATGGGGTCACCGACTTTGCCTGTCGTGCGATCATGGCGAGGCATGGGCGGCCCCATGTCCTCTTTACCGAGTTCACGACTGCCGAGGGACTCTTTTACGCCCCCGAAAGGATCCTGAACGATTTTCGATACAGCGAGATTGAGAGGCCGGTTGTCGCCCAGATCTATGGCCATGACCCGGATGATTTTTACAAGGCGACCCATGTTGTTTGCGAACTCGGCTTTGATGGGGTCGATATCAACATGGGCTGTCCCTCAAAAAAAGTGGTCGAAAAAAACTGCGGGGCCAAGTTGATCACGGCACCCGATCTTGCGATCGAGATCATCAAGGCGGTCCGTCACGCGATTCAGGATTGGTCAAGAGGACAAACGCTGGAAGAGCTCAAGCTTTCGGAACGGGTCATTGCCACCGTTTGCCGCATGAACTCGGCTCGAATCGGGGCAGAGAGACTCGTGGTCAGGCGGCCGATTCCCTACTCGATCAAGACACGGATCGGTTATGATGCCATCATTATCGATCGGTGGGTCGAGACCCTGCTACAGCAATCACCCGCGGTGATCTCGATACATGGTCGCACCTTGAAACAGATGTATCGGGGGCTTGCCCATTGGGAGGCGATTGCGGAGGCGGTGGCAGTGGCTCGCGGAAGCGGCACCCTTATTTTAGGAAATGGTGACATCGAATCGCTCACCCAAGCGACCTCCCTCATCCAGAAAACTGGCGTCAATGGAGTCTTGATCGGACGGAGCGCCATCGGCAATCCATGGCTTTTTCAAGGGATTGACCCACTCAATATTTCCTATGAAAGACGTGCGATGGTGGCGCTGGAACATGCCTCGCTCTACGCAGAGGCAGGCGATGATCTCAGGAAGGTGCGTAAACACCTGTCCGGTTATTTGCGCTATTTCCCTGAGGCCAGTTCGGTAAGAAATCAGGCCTTGCAAGCGGTCAATCTGGAAGAATTGGCTTCGATCCTCCCCAAAAGTCTCAAGAGTCCATCAAGAATCGTGAGTGGATGCGGCGGGCAACCAGGGATGTAGAGATCGACGGGGAGTATCTTGTCAGCGCCGTTATTCACCTCGGGACTTCCCTCGAAAGGTCCACCACTGATAGCGCAGGCGCCTACCGCAATCACGATCTTCGGATCGGGAACTGCCTCGTAGGTTTTTTTGAGGGCGAGTTTCATATTTTCGGTCACAGGTCCTGTGACGACAAGGCCATCGGCATGACGGGGCGATGCGACAAATTGTATCCCGAATCGTGAAAGGTCGAAGACGACGTTATTCAATGCCTGAAGCTCGAGATCACACCCGTTACAGCTTCCGGCACAAACCGCCCGGAGCTTCAGCGATCGTCCAAAGAGTTTCCTCATTTTCTTATCCAATGCTGTTGCCAACTTGATTTCCTCTCCCTTCAAAATCAAATCTTCCCTTTTGCGGACAGCCATCCGGTAATCACGAGAGTAGACCACATTATCATCCGGCGAGAAGAGGCATTTCCCGAGATCGAGTGGGTTCCCATCTGTGAGGATTGGCCTTCCCCGAAAACGTTCGGGAAGAAGCGCTTCTTCCGGAAATTTCAGTGTTCGGTATCCCTGCCGCCAACGATTTTTAAGAATTTCCCACATAGATGCTACCTCTACAAATCATGTCCAGCGTACGACAAATTAAAACTCTTATTGCAGAGCGGGAAATCGGAGATCTGTCCGTCCCGCATCGCCAAGGCCAATGCCATCCAGTTATGAAATGAGGGATCGACGATCTTGTACCTCATGATCTCTCCCCTCTCATCGGTCAGGACGATATGCGCGATCTCTCCCCTCCACCCCTCGACGAGACTCACGACCAGGGATGAGCCCCTTGGTTCTTCGCAGGTGCCAAGGATCTTGTCCGACGTGAGCGTGTCGAGCTGTTTCAGGATAAATTCAGAGGATCTTTTGCTTTCTAATGATCGGATGCGTGCACGAGCAGAGACGTCCCCTGTGGTCAGTCTCATCGGAGGGATGGGGAAAAGGCGGTAGAATTCTGTGGGATAGTCGTGGCGCACGTCACGTACGAGATTGCTCGCGCGTGCCGCAGGCCCCACCATTCCCAAGCCCCTTGCGGTCTCTGTTGCGACGACTCCTGTATGTTCCAGTCGCGCAAGAACTGACGAGGCGTTGAAGAAAAGGTCAGAGATCTCCTTCATCTCCGAGGCGGCATGCAGGATCCGTTTCTTGAAATCAATGATCATCTCGTTTGTGAGATCAAAAAGCACCCCGCCCGGCCTCAAGAAAGATCGGCCAAACCGATTTCCTGTGAGCTCCATCAAGAGATTTAAAAATTCCCCCCGAAGCCTCCCGAACCAGGCGCTTGCTGGCAGAAAACCGATATCGGCGGCCAAGGCCCCGAGATCTCCCGAATGGTTCGCGAGTCTTTCAAGTTCCAGCGCGATAGCGCGGAGTCCCTTCGCTCTTTGTGGGACCTCTGCTTGGGAAAGTCCTTCGATGGCGTGGCAAAAGCCAAGTCCATGACCGATCACGGTATCGCCGGCGATCGATTCGGCGAGGACCGCACGGCGACTTGGGTTTGACGTGACGATGAGTTGTTCTAGCCCACGGTGTTGATAGCCTAGCTGGATTTCCAGATAAAAGACCTTCTCACCATGGCATTGGAACCGGAAATGTCCCGGTTCAATAATCCCGGCATGGACCGGTCCTACTGCCACTTCATGAATCTCCTCCCCGGCCATTTGATAAAAGGGATAGTTGGCAAGCTGTCGGACCGGTTTCAGCCAGGGGTGTCCTTCAGGGACGATGCCGCTCTGTTCAAAAAGCTCTCTCTCAAACAGATGCGCCTCAGGGAGATCAGGTGTCAGAGAGGGATACTTTTTGTTTTGAAGATCGAGACCGGCAATCTGTAATTCTCCTTTGGAATCAATCCCGAGGATTCCATAGATCCGAACGGTTTCTTTTTCCTGATGGGCCAAAAGCGAAACGATGCGGCCACCGTTTTTCTGACAGGTCTCCAGGATCCAGAGCCGCCAGTCTTCAAGGGTGAGAATCGGAATCTCGGAAATCAAAACAGGTGAGGCATTCTTGGTCGCTGAAAAAGTCATGAACCCCCTCCAATCAGTTGAGAGGCGGTTTTGAGGAAGGAAACCATTGACTCCGGAATATAGAGGCCGAAGAGGAAGACAGCGACGGCAAGCACGACCGGCGGGAAGACCATGAGTCGCGAAGGGGCTTCTCCCGGCAGGATATCCCGTTTTTCCCCTTGGATCATTCCAAGGACGATGCGTGACATTGAGATAAAAATGACGCCTAAGAAGAGGAGGTAGAGAAAAGAGCCGACCGGATGCCCTCTGCCGAGGCCTTCTCGCAGGATCAAAAATTCGCTGACGAAGGGACCGAAGGGGGGGGAACCGATGATGGCGAAGATTCCAACAAGAAAGAGAAGTCCTGTTGCTGGGATTGTCCTGATGAGTCCCTGAACTTCGGAGCAATTTTTTGTTCGATAGGCGATCAGGATCTGGCCGGCGACAAGAAACAAAAGCCCCTTCGTGAGGGAGTGATTGACCGCATGGAGCAGCACCCCGAATTTGGCCCCCCAGCCGAGGCCCAATGCCATAATTCCCATGTGTTCCACACTGGAGTAGGCGAGCAGCCGTTTATAATCCCGTTGTCCGGTGATGAAGACGGTCGCGATGAAGAGCGAGGAGAGCCCCAGGAGTGTCAGCGCCCTGCCAGCGAAATCGGCAAGTCCCGCCGCAATCAGGATTTGATAGAATCGAAGGATCCCCAGGAAGGCGCAGTTCAGAAGCGCACCTGACAAGAGGGCCGAGACAGGAGAGGGGGCCTCGCTATGGGCGTCCGGGAGCCAGCTATGCAGCGGTGCCAAGCCCATCTTTGTTCCAAACCCGACAAGGATCAGCAGAAAGCCAGCCCGAAACCAGCGCGCGTCGAGAGATCTTGCTGAAGCGATCATCGTCGAGAGTGAGAGATCGGCGACGTTTCCCTTCGCTGAAGCAGCGACAAAAAAGATTCCGAGGAGGGCGATCGCGATCCCGACGGAACAGATGAGGAGATACTTCCAGGCTGCCTCGAGCGCCTGGTGATGGTGATGGTAATAGATGAGGGGGGCCGAGGCGATAGTGGTGGCCTCGATGGCAATCCAGAGGATTCCCAATTGGGAAGCGAAGGTTGTGAGTGTCATGGAGGCGAGGAAGAAGAGCATGCAAGGGACATAGAGGTGGCTCACCCCCTCCTCGGTATATTTCGTACGTTCATGTTGGAAATAACCGAGACTATAGATCGACGAGATAAGGAAAAGGAGGCTTGTGATCGTCAGGAAGAGGAGCCCCAAGGGATCGACCTCGATGAGTCCCATAAGGGATTTTTCCTCCGGCCGGATATGGAGCCAACCTGTTCCTGCCGCATGCGCAAGAGCTCCCAGGATGAGAAAGAGCCGACGAATCTTTCGTCTTTTTTCCCCTCGAATCAGGAGGGTGACGATTCCCAAAAAGGTTGGCAGCGCCACAAGGAGGATCGGTATCATTCGGTCTCCCTCAGTGAAGCGAGCAATGTTGTGTCGATGTGATCAAAGGTTCGATTGATATGATTGATCATGATTCCCATGACGAACACGCCGACAAGGAGATCAAGCAAAACCCCCATCTCCACCGTTATCGGGAATTCGGTGGCGAGTGTCATTCCGAAGAGAAAGACACCATTTTCGAGGACCAGAAATCCGATCACCTGTGTCACCGCCTTACGGCGCGTCACGAGAAGCAGAAACCCCAAAAGGACCATCGCCAGCGCTGTCGGGACGATGAGGGGAGAGTGAGAGCCGGGAAGGTTAGGGAGTTGCCACGAAAAGGAGAGAACCACCACGAGACCGCCTGCCAGGAGCGACAGGTGACGACTGACGGTCGGTTCCATTTCCTCACGAATCTTGGACTGTCGCAGGGAGCGAAAAAGCAGGATCGGAATGAGGATCGCCTTGATGAGAAAGGTTCCAAAAAACATCCCCAAACTGTGCGGATCGGTCACCGACCCGCGGGCCAGGATCGGCAGGACGGAGAGCATCGCCCCTTGGACCGCTGCGATCCGGATACAGGGGGCGAGCCGTGACGCCCCCAGGATGAAGAAGGTTGTCACGATAATGCCGGTCAAGAACCATTCCATAATCTATACCCCCCTTCCGATAAGGATAATCGCGAGACCGAGCGCTGCGGCGACAAAGTTCGCGACCAGGAGTTGCGGGATCTTGATCAGGCGCAGGCGGGCATTCGCCGATTCGATCAGACCGATCGCGATCGACATCCCTGTAACCTTCAAGATCAACCAACCGCCCCCCATCCAGATGTTAGCCGTCGTGGGAGGCCAGAGAAGCGAGGAGGTAAACGCCATGAAGAGGAAGAGTTTCATGGAGGCTCCGTAGAGGATAAGCGCCAGATCCGGTCCGCTGTAATCGAGGATCATCACCTCATGGATCATCGTGAGTTCCAGATGTGTTGTCGGATCATCGATCGGCATCCGGGAATTTTCGGTCAAGAGGATCAGGGAAAAAGTGGCGAAGAGGATTAGAAGGGCCGGGTTCCAAAAAGGATGTCCCCCCTCCCACTCGAAGATCGCAGTGAGTGAGGTCGAGCGGGTCATCGCCGAAAGGGCTACCAGCCCGAGGAAGAAGGCGAGTTCTGTGAGGGCCCCCAGACTCGCCTCGCGGCTGGCCCCCATCCCCTCAAAACTGGAACCGACGTCCATGGCGGCGAGGATCGTCATAAATCGGACGAGCCCCAGGAGGTAAGCGAAGAGGATCAGATCCCCCTCAAACCGAATCGGTGCGGTCTTGAGCAAGGGGACCAGGAGGCTGCTCGAAAAAATGGATGCGACGATCATGACGGGGGCAAGACGAAGGAGTATCGAGGAGCTTCGGCTGTAGACTGTCCCTTTTCGAAAGAGTCTTAAGAGATCGTAGTAGATCTGGAGCAGGGGAGGTCCCTTTCTGCCAGCCAGAAAGGCCTTCGTCTTTGCGATTACCCCGAGGAAAAACGGTGGGGTCGTGACGATCAAAACGAGATGGAGCACGAGTGATGGGACGTTAAATTCCAAACCATACCTCCCATAACAGAAGGGCCAGGATGGTCACAAAGATGAGGGCAAGGTAAGCCTGGATCTTCCCTTGCTGCATCTTTCGGACAAATAAAAAGGATTGATCGGTCCTCTTGAAGAGCGGCCTGAAGAGGCGCCGTTCGGCGAGATCCTCTGCCTGTTCTGCGAAGCTTCCTGGTTGCGGGAAGAGACCGGCAGGTTTCTTGAGATCTGTCTGGGGTTTGAGGAGAGGGGCGAAAAAAACCCCCAATGATTCTACAAAAGAAGAGGCGCTGTATTGCATCCGTTGTGTTGGAGAGGCATAGCCACAGTCCCAGGTAACCGCGCGACGAATTGGCCTCTTGCCGACAATAAGTTGAGTTAAAAGGCCCAGGGCGAGAAAGAAAACGAGACCGAACCAAAAAATGACGTTTATACTGGAGAGTGAGGTGAGGATTCTATTTTGCTCCGCTATCGCCCCATAAGGCAGCAAGGATTTGACGGTAAAAAAAACAGCGGACCAGATGATCTGGGGATAGAGACCGAACGCAAGACAGAGGAAGGCGAGTACCACCATCGGGGCCAGAATGAGACGAGAGACCTCGTAGGGGATTGCCGCCTGTTCGCTACGCGGTTCTCCCAAAAAGACAACCCCCACAACCTTTGTGAAGCAGGCGATCGCGAGTCCTCCGGAAAAGGCGATTCCAATGATTCCCGCAATAGAAAAGAAAAGGGATGGGCCGAAGCTCCAGGTGACACCCTTCAGGAAACCGACGTAGATCAACCATTCGCTGATAAAACCGTTCAGAGGTGGAAGTCCGCAGATCGCTGCCGAGGCGATAAAAAAGGTTGCCCCCGTGAACGGCATGTTTTTGAAGAGCCCTCCGAGCTGATCGATCGCCCTGCTGTGGACGACACGCACGACGTTTCCAGCCCCCAGAAAGAGGAGCCCCTTGAAAATAGCATGGTTCCAGACGTGAAAAAGGGATCCGCCGAATCCGAGAAGCGTGAGGGTTGGTTGGTTTCGAGAAAGTCCGATCAATCCCAACCCGATTCCCGTTACGATGATCCCGATGTTTTCGACACTGGAATAGGCGAGGAGCTGTTTCAGGTCGTGTTGTATCAGGGCGTAGGTGACCCCGAGGACCGCCGACAGGATTCCGAGGCCGACCAGGAGTTCGCCCCACCAGAGGGGTGGCACTCCCAAAAAGGTCAGCGCGCGGAGGATCCCATAAATTCCTGTCTTGATCATCACCCCACTCATCAGCGCCGAGATATAACTTGGGGCTGCCGGATGGGCGTAAGGAAGCCAGACGTGGAGGGGGAAAATCCCCGCCTTGGTTCCAAACCCGACAAGGGCCAAAACGAAAAGAAGACTGGCGAGGGTTGGTGAGACAGCTCCGATCTGGGAAAAGGCCTCGAAAGAGAATGTCCCTGTCTTCTTATAAAGGAGGGTGAAGAAGGCCATCAGAAAGGCAGTCGCAAGGTGTGTCGCCACAAGGTAAATCCATCCCGCGTGACGGACCTCTTTATTTTCGTGCTCGGCAGTGACCAGAAAAAAGGAGGCGAGTGACATCACCTCCCAGGCGATCAGAAAAAAGAAGCCGTCGCGAGCGGCGACGACTGTCGCCATGGTGGCAACGAGAAGCGGGAAGAAGGGTGCCGTTCGGAGGAGCCTCCGTCGATCTTTCAGATAACCCCAGCTGTAAATTCCAACGAGACCGGAAAGACCGTAAATGCCGACGAGAAAAAAGGCGCTCAAAGGGTCGAGTCCGAGTGAAACCTCAAGCCCCGGGATCGGCGAGGCGAGGCTCGTTACCCTGGAAGGGATACCACTCGTGAGGACCTGCAAGGCTGGAATAATCCCGAGAACGGATCCGGCAATGACTCCCCCACAGGAGAGAAACCTCTTCTGTTTTTCTGTCTGGACCAGAAAGGTAAGACAGAAGGAAACGAGCAGTATTCCCAAAGAAAAAATGAGGTAGTTCATGGTGTCCAAGCCTATGAATTCAATCTACTAAGCACTTTTGATTTGATTTATCAATGAATGGAAGGATTTTTTTGCCGGAATTGCCGGGGCCGCACTCGCCTTTGGAATATCGCGGTTAGTAAAGAATCGTTTTTGGCTTCGCCCGTTCGAAATAGATCCTGTTTAATTTTAACTCGCTATCGGTCAGGCCGTAATCGGCGTATTCGTGCCATCCAAACCCCTTGATCGTTCCATAGATGGCGATATCGGGGATCAAGAGATCAGAAACCCAAAGACTGGTTTTTTGTCTCAGTGTCAAACTGGCATGAGGTATAAGCCAAGCCCATGGGGTGAATGCCTTTTTGAGACCGTAGCCGAGTACCGGTTCGATAAGGGCCCACGGGGTTCCAGCAACAGTCGGCAAGAGTGTTTTTTCCCATGTTTCCATCCGCTCTCCTTCTTTCTTATACAAGGGATTGAAGAGGGCATCGAGGGAACAGTAGATAAAAACTCCCAAAAAAACTGAGATGAAATTATGGAGTAGATAGGAGAGCGGAGTTTTATGGATTTTGAAGATATCTTCCGTTGCCTTGAGGATTTTTGCCTTTCTCAAGAAAAAGCTAAAAATAGATGAAGAAACATGTTCGGTCAAAGTCAACGATCCTGCGATACCGACAAGGTGCTGCAGACGTGTTCCCCAAAAAGGCTCATACATATCGCGGCCGAGGAGTGGATTGAGCAATCCGTAATCGAGTTTGTAGCCTGGATGGAGGACCCTGTCCGAAGCGAGATCGGCCAGCATGTTGGTGCCGAAGGTGACGGTGATCGCTTTGATCAGCGAGCTGCTAGACATGATCCCCCGATCAGTTTCTACTCAGGAACTCGGATTATTTTTTTGAGAAGTTGCTACAAAAAGCTCCAGCCGGCGACTTTTTTTGTCTTAACGGTCATTCCCCGTCGGGCCAGTTCTTTGAAAAACGGTTGAGGGGGGACCACTTTTTCCGGTGGCAAGGCGCCAAAGGCATCAATTTCACCACGAGCGATCATCTGGGCGGCGATCGATGGAGGGGCACCGGTGTCGATATCGAGTCCGATCCCCCATTGTGGCATCCCCTTTGTGTGACAGTCGACTAACCAGCACACCTTCTTCCCTTTTTCCTTGCCGAGGACAATCGAGCGGATCACCTCGTATTGCCGGATCGGACCGACCGGTTTTCCCTTTGGTAACTCTGAGATCAACTTCAAAAGGATTTTTCGTGGGACAAAGTTGATCTGGCCATTTTGAACCGGTTTTTGTGAGGCGAGTCCAAGGTCCCTCAGGAACCGCACCCGTTCGGTAAACTCCTCATCGAAGGCGATTTTGAAACTGACTTCTTTAACCCCCTTATCTTTATAAGAGAGTGGGAGTGTTGCAACCTCCGAGTGGATCGTGTGCATCGGTTTTTGAATCCCGACCGGTGAAGGGAACAGGTGCTCCTCGCGACCTGACATCGGTTCGACGAAACCGAATCGCCCTTTGTGAAAAACAGCGGGTGGCATGGAGAACTCATCGAGGATTGTGTCGAGGGAATAGGAAACGGAGATTGGAACGTCACGATCATACCGCGTCAGATCCTTGCCCCCCAATCGGATATGAATCTCCTGCACGCGATCGAGTTGAGAGGCAGCGTGATCCGCCATGATGTTAGTGATTCCAGGGGCTGCTCCGATGCCGAGCAAGGCCAAGAGCCCCGCCTTCTTAAATTGATTGTGAAGCTGTAGTTGTTTCCGCGTGACATGAAAAAGCCCGCCGAGATCGACGTAGTGAACCCTTGCCTTCAACGCCGCCCTCATCACCTCGACGTTAAAGACATAAGGGGTGGAGTTGATCACGACAAAAGATCCTTGGAACGCCTTCACTAACGACTGCCGGTTTTTGATATCGGCAAAAACAGCCTTCACACGTCGCGAGCGAAACGAAGCCGCCAATGTTTCGGCGTTTTTCAGATTAAAATCGGCGATGATGATCTCGGCATCGGGATCGGTCTCGAAGAGATCTCGAATCGTGATCCGCCCCATCGCACCGGCACCGCCTAAGACAACGTAACGCATGGAGTTGATCTAAAAGGAGCCCAGTATCAGGTCAAGAAGATTGACATGTGCAGGGCATTGTATAGGGAAGGGAGAATGATCGAAAATCCAATGATTGTCTGGATGACCCCGACCATTGCCGCGATGATCTTCTGGGGGTTGGGTCAAGGTCTCGTCAAAAAATATATCGAGGATGTCTCACCGGCGCGGTTCTGTCTCTATTACATCTTGGCTCGTTCATTGGTGATGGGTTGTTTCTACCTCTACTCGTATGCCCAAGGGGAGGTCACCCCTCTCTTGGCACCGGAGGCGCGATCCTTTCTGCTCTTTGGGCTTTTGAGTTACACATTAGACGGGATCGCCTGGATCCTCTACTATGAATCAATTATTTCAGGTCCGATCACGATTGTGGGGACAATCTCTGCAGCCTATCCGGCGCTGACAATTATCTTCGCGAAATTTTTTCTGGATGAACAGATCAGCTCTTACCAGATGTTGGGGGTTCTGATGGTCATCGTGAGTTGTATCGGTCTTTCGATCCCTTCTGAACATCAAATCACCGAGAGGGTCAAGCATGGTCGCTGGGTTCCGTTGGCGATCACGGCACTCCTCCTCTGGGGTGTTGCAGGGACGACGGTTAAATATGCCTATCTGCTGACCGGTTCGAGCGAATCGAACATGTCGCTTTTGGGGATCAGTGGCGGGATGCTGACCCTCGGGCTTTATGGGCTACTCAAGGGGAAGTGGAGAAAAGGGGAGGGGCAGCAGCAGGCCCCCGGTGAATGGAAACGATCCGCATTGCCGATGGCGGTGATGGGGAGTGGCGATCTCGGCGTCTTGATCGCCTACCGCACCGGCCCGACCTCGATCGTGACACCGATCAGCGCCGCCTATCCGGTGATCACGTTGGGTTTCGCGAGACTTTTCCTGAAAGAGAAGATTACAAAACTTCAGTGGGTTTTTGTCGTGATGATCATTATTGGGGTCTTCATGACCTCGTTGGGTGCGAGCTGAGTCCTCAAGACCGTACGATAAATAGACACTGAGTCCAAAAATCGGACGGATTAGCCTCTCTCGATTGATTTAATCCGATCCTATCGTGGCATCCAATTTGCTTATCAGGCTTCAAGGGATGTCCCATCTTAAGAGGGAGAAATTATGAACACACTGTTACCAGCAGAGAGGGTTGAGAGTAAAATCCTGCTGATCCGAGGACAGAAGGTAATGCTGGATCGGACCCTTGCGGAGCTTTATGGGGTAGAAGCCAAGGTGCTTAACCGTGCTGTCAAAAGAAACCGCGAACGTCATTTCAACTTTTGGTGGGCACGAACGTGCCCGCTAAAAGTTAGAAATACTTATGGTTTATCAATAAAAATGTACTAACCAAAAGTTGATCAACCATAATCAAGAGGTTGCCATCTTGAGGTGCCAAATTGGCACCTCAAATGAGTGGGGTGGACGACGCTATCTTCCTTATGTCTTTACCGAATTTGGGGTCGCTATGTTATCCAGTGTGCTTCGAAGCCGGCGGGCAATTCTCGTTAATATCGAAATCATGAGAACATTTGGTCGCCTTCGCCAGATTCTGACCACTCACAAAGATCTCGCCCGAAAACTTGAAAATCTGGAGAAGAGATATGATTCCCAATTCAAGGTTGTATTCGATGCAATACGGCAGTTGATGAAACCAGTGGTGCCGACTAGAAGAAGGATCGGGTTTTAACACAAGACGGTGTGGGAATTTTCTCCCTTGACGCCTCTGTCCTGAACGAGGGATATCGCGTCCGGGGGGTGTTCCATGGCTCAACTTTTCATCGGGAACGAATGGTGCGAGAGTCTCACGAGGCGCACGCATCCTGTCATCAATCCTTCTACCCTTGAGAAAATCGATCAGGTCCCCGAATCAGATTCAAAAGATGTCGATCGTGCCGTTACCGCGGCGAAACAGGCACAAAAAGAGTGGAAGAAGATTCCGGGGGTCGAGAAGGCGCATCTCCTCCACGAAATCGCCCAGAAAATTCGAAACGACAACAAAGAAATCGCAAAACTCCTGACCCTCGAATCAGGCAAGCCGCTCATCGAGAGCCTCGATTGTGTTGAATGGGTCGCCGCCTGTTTTGATTATTACGCCGAGATCGGTCGTCATGAGAGGGGGTTTTCCCTCCCACCGGTCGCTCCGCATCAGGTCAATTTTACGATCAAAGAACCGTACGGAGTGGTCGCCTGTATCGTCCCGTTTAATTTCCCGCTCCTCTTGATGTCCTGGAAGGTGGCGCCGGCGATCGCGGCAGGGAATACCGTTGTCGTCAAACCGGCGGAGCAGACACCGCTCTCGACGCTCAGAATGGCGCGGGCCTTTGAGCTGCTCCCCGTTGGAGTTGTGAATGTGGTGACAGGCACGGGTGAAGAAGTGGGCGATCCGCTCGTCCGCCATCCGGATGTCGACATGATCGCCTTTACCGGTTCGACCGAGGTCGGGAAGGGGATCATGCGGCTTGCGGCGGATCGTGTGAAGAAGGTCAATCTCGAGCTCGGAAGTATCGATCCATTAATTGTTTTTGAAGATGCCGATCTGGAGGTAGCGGTCCCGGGTGCCGCTTGGGCTCGTTATCTTAACGCCGGTCAGGTCTGCACCTCCTCGAAACGTATTTATGTTGCTGAATCGATCGCAGGGGAATTCGTCCGACGTTTTGTCGAGCATACAAAAACGATTCGCGTCGGAGATCCGATGAATCCGGAGACCGATGTTGGTCCGTTGATTTCTGAGGAGCAGCTGAGGAAGGTAGAGAAACAGGTGGAGAAGGGGCTGAAAGCGGGAGGGGAATTGCTTTATGGTGGGAAGCGGGCGCCCGGACTCAAGGGTTGGTATTACCTACCGACGGTGATTACGAAGGTGAAGCGGGATAATCCGCTCTTTAACGAAGAGGTTTTTGGGCCGATCGCTGCGATTTCCACTTTTAAAACAGAAGACGAGGCGATCGAAGAGGCGAACAACTCCCTCTATGGTTTGGGGGCGAGCATTTATACCGGGAGTCTGAAGACGGCGATGAGGGCGATGGAGGAGATCAAGGCGGGGAGTTTCTGGATCAATGATCCGCTCTCTGATAACGATGCCGGGCCCTTCGGCGGGATGCGCCAGAGTGGCTTTGGCCGAGAATTGGGTCTCGAAGGGCTCGATGCCTTCCGCGAGACGAAACATGTGCATCTCGATTATGTGATGGAGAGGAAGAGTTATTGGTTCCCCTATAAGAACAGATCCGTTCCTTAAGAGGAGGCCTCATGAACGACTATAAAATGTACATCAATGGTGAATTCGTAAAATCCCGGGCTGGGAAGAGGAGAGAGATTCGCAATCCAGCGACCGGCGAGGTGATCGCTACAGTTCCGGAAGCGGGGACTGAGGATATTGACGTTGCGATCCAGTCGGCGCGTCGGGCCTTCGATGAGGGACCCTGGAAGGAGTCAACCGGCCAGCAACGGGGGCGCGTCTTGTTTCAGATTGCCGAGGCGCTTCGACGAGAGGCAAAACGGTTGGCCGAGTTAGAGACATTGAATATGGGGAAGCCGCTTGTCGAGTCCGAATTTGATCTCGCCGATGCCGCGACCTGTTTTGAATATTTTGGCGGTTGGGCGACGAAGATTTATGGCGAGGTGAACCCGGTTCCGGATCAGGCGTTTTCTTTTACGGTGAAGGAACCGGTTGGGGTCTGTGGTCTCATTGTCCCCTGGAACTATCCACTTCTCATGGCAGCCTGGAAGCTCGCACCGGCGCTTGCTGCCGGATGTACGATGATTCTGAAGCCGGCGGAGGACACACCCCTGACGGCTCTGGAACTCGCCAAAATTCTGGACGGCATCACCGATCTTCCTAAGGGGGTTGTGAATGTTGTGACCGGTGTTGGAGAGGTGTCCGGCGCCTGTCTGGCCCAGAGTCGATCGGTCGATAAGGTCGCTTTTACTGGGTCGACAGAGGTGGGACGTTCCATTATGCGGGCTGCCGCCGATACGAATTTAAAAAAGGTCACCCTCGAATTAGGTGGAAAATCGCCGAATATCTTTTTTGCCGATTCTGATTTTGAGGCGGCGGTCGATGGCGCGCTCTTCGGTGTCTTTATCAATCAAGGCGAGGTCTGTTCGGCCGGCTCTCGAATCTTGGTTGAGCGTTCGATCCACAAAAAATTTGTTGAGGCGATGAAGGTGAAGGCAGAAAAGATTGTCTTGGGCCCGGGATCGGATCCTCAGTCGAAGATGGGGCCGCTTGTTTCCGCGAATCAGCTCGCACGCGTCGAATCTTATATCCAGGCTGGCGTTCAGGAAGGGGCGAAGCTGGTCATGGGTGGGAAGAGACCGAATGGGAAGCTCGCGAAAGGTTACTTCATAGAGCCGACGATCTTCGATGATGTGAAAAACAGCATGAAGATTGCGCGCGAAGAGATCTTCGGTCCGGTGGCAGCGGTCATCCCTTTTGAAAATGAAAAGGAGGCGATCGCCATCGCCAACCAGAGTGATTACGGGTTGGCAGCGGCGGTTTGGACGCGGGATATCTTCAAGGCGTTCCGTGTCGTGAAGCAGGTTCGTGCCGGAACGGTTTGGATCAATCATATGCAGCCTTGTTATGTCGAGGGGCCATGGGGTGGATACAAGATGAGCGGGACTGGCAGGGAGTTGGGTAAATATGGGGTCGAGAATTTTCTGGAGTCGAAACAGGTTTACGTGAATTTGAATGAGAATCCGATCGGTTGGTATTGATGGGCCACATTCATCTCAAAACCGAAATCCCTGGCCCGAAGAGCCGTGCCCTTTTGGAAAAACGGCGTCGCTATGTCTCCTCCTCTGTCTCGATCCATGCCGCCTCGATTTTTGTCGAACGAGGCGCAGGGGCGCTTCTGACCGATGTCGATGGGAATACCTTCATTGATTTCATCGGAGGGATTGGAAGTCTCAATGTCGGTCATAGTCCAACAGAATTGGTTGAAGTGGTTAAGAGTCAGGCCGAAAAACTTCAACACACCTGTTTCATGACCGCGATGTATGAGCCGTATGTCCAATTGGCCCAAAAACTTGCCGAGATCACACCTGGGAAATTTGAAAAGAAGACTGCCCTTTTCAATACAGGGGCGGAGGCGGTCGAGAATGCGATCAAGTTTGCGAGGGGTTATACGAAACGACCCGCCGTCATCTCCTTCCAAAATGGATTTCATGGGCGAACCCTTCTGACAATGAGTCTCACCTCAAAATATCTACCGTATAAAAAAGGGTTTGGGCCGTTTGCGCCGGAGATTTATATTTTTCCAGGACCTTATCCGTATCGACGACCTGCCGGACTTTCCGAGGAGGAACATATCGATGAGGTTCTCTCGAGGTGGCAGACCTTTTTCAAGGCGACTGTTGCGCCTGATCAGGTGGCTGCCGTGATCCTTGAATTGGTTCAGGGGGAGGGGGGATTTATTGTTCAACCGAAGCGGTTTGTTCAGGAGATCGTTTCCTTTTGTAAAAAAGAGGGGATCGTTTTTATTGCGGATGAAGTGCAAACCGGATTTGGGAGAACAGGGACACTCTTCACCTCGGCACCATACGGGATTGAACCGGATCTGATCACAATGGCGAAATCGCTCTCAAACGGTCTTCCGCTTGGTGCCGTGACGGGACGCGCTGAGATCATGGATGCGCCACAGACCGGCGGGATCGGTGGGACGTTTGGCGGAAATCCGGTGAGTTGTGTGGCAGCATTGGCTGCGATCCAGATCCTTGAGGAAAAGCGACTTTGTGAGCGATCGAAGATCATTGGTGAGAAGATCTGGAAACGGATGAAGAAGCTGGAGAAGGAGGTTCCATTGATCGGTGAGGTTCGCGGTTTGGGTTCGATGATCGCTGTGGAACTTGTGAAGGATCGCGCGACGCGTGAACCGGACAAGGATACCGCCGCAAGCATTGTCCAGAAGGCCGCGTCGAAAGGTGTTCTGTTACTCACCGCTGGACTTTATGGAAATGTGATCCGCTTCCTGTCCCCTTTGTCGATCACCGATGAACAACTTGAGGAAGGGTTGGATGTTGTCGAACAATGTCTAAGATCGGCCAAAAATTAGCACTCCTCCTGTGTCTTTTTCTTTTGGGGGGTTGTCAGAAAAAGATTCCTGAAAAAACCGAGGTCTTGATCATTGGGGCTGGTTTGAGTGGACTCAGCGCCGGTCATCTCCTGAAGAAAGAGGGGATTCCTTTCAAGATTGTTGAACTCACCACGCGTGCGGGGGGGCGACTTAAAACAGTTCATTATGGTGATACGGTTGTTGAAGCGGGGCTTGCGGAGTTTTGGAGTGATAACGGCATCCTGCAGTTTATCAAGGATTTCAAGATCCCTGTTGAAAAGGAAGTCGCTTATTCAAGTGTTATTCTGAATGGGAAACTTCATCCTTTTGTTCACGAGACCTCTGAGGAATTCTTGAGTAGCCTGTTTTCCGAAACGGAAATTAAGTCATTGAGACGATGGGAGGAAAGGGTCAAAGAAGTCTACAACTCAATTCAAAAAGGAGATTCGAACCAGGAGCTTTCGACCTTAAAAGGCATCTCATTTGCCAAGTGGGTTGCGAATTCTGAACTGTCGCCACGAGTTCAAAACTGGATCCGGATCACCGTCGAGATAGAGATAGCGACAGGTTGGGATCTTATTTCAGCTCTCGATGGAATTGATGAGTGGATGACTTTTGTTGAGGGGGGAGAGACCGCTCACCGAATCGTCGGAGGGAATGACCGATTGATTCAGGCGCTGGTCCGTTCCATTGGGGAGAAAAATATCATTTTCGACACACGGGTGACCGGCATTCAACAACTGGAAGATAGAATCATCGTTACGACAGTGCAGAATGAGGGGCAGTCTGTTGTGAAGATTGAAGCGAATAATGTGATCAGTACGATTCCGCTGTTCCGACTCTTTGAGGTTCAGTTCGACCCCGAACTTCCAAGGGAGATTCAGGAGGCGATTGGCACTCAAACATGGGGTTCCTATTTTAGCGCGCATGTTTTCTTGAAACCGACAGCGGAACGATTCTGGACAGTGGATGGAGAAACCACGCTTGGGATTTTGAGTGATGGCCCGCTTGGTTTTGTCTATGATGGGAATCCGTATGACGAAAATCCGAAGGTCAGGGTTCTCAATTTTCTCAGCAGCGGTGCCTCTGCCGAGGCGTTCAATCTACAACCGTTATCGCAAGTTCGCCAAGAGCTTGAGAAATCACTCGAAGCGCTCTTCCCTGGAATCGGGCAGGAGATCTTGAGTTGGGAGTTCTTCCGTTATCACCCTCGCGCGATCGCCTCATGGCCGGTCGGTCGATCCCGTTTCGACAAGCTTTCGGAAGCGGTCCGACGTCCGATCGGTCGCCTCTACCTCGCGGGGGATTTCACCGAAAACACCCATTCCGATGGGGCGGTTCGCTCTGCCTTTCGAGTCGTGAAGGATATTATTGAGAAAAAACACCACGCGTTCGGATCGCCTGCTGACTGAGTGGGATTAGGTTAGGTTCGGTGAGTTCAAGTTGTCCCCGAAATGCATTAAATTCATCTAATTTTTTTCGTCCTTTTTTACTAAGAGCGATCCCTTTTTCTGTCTCTTCAACCTCTGTGATATTGAGGAGAAGGGCGCCCGGCATCAGTGGTGCTGCCCGGATCATCCCTTGATCGTTTCCGTTCTCGATCGGCTTCGACCACTGCAGGTCGCTAAAGGGGGCGAAATTATCGCCAAAAACCCCGGCAACCCTTACTTGAGAGGAGACGTTGGTTTTTCGATGATTATTCCAGTCGATGACATGGCGTTCCAGGATCGATCGTGCCGCTGTCCCCTTTCCCTTCCGACTCACGATCTGGTCCATCTCTCGAGAGACAATTTTGTACCCGCCAAGCTTGCCAAGGACTTCAGCCCAGTTTTTGAATCCGCCTGATTGGACGAGATTCGATAATTTGACCGGTGTGGCTGATGGATTGTCGGGAGGGACGACAAAGACATCGTTTCCTTCAATAGCCCACAAGGGGGCGTTAAATCCTGATTCCTCCAGCATCGGGGCTGAGATAAAAAATGGAGCTGCAGAGACGTAACCGACCGTGATCCCTTGTCCCCAGAGATGATTTACGAGTTGTCTCATCTCATCATAGACTTTTGGAAAAAATGGACTTGTTTTTGCCTTTTGAAAGGCGGCGTAGACCTGGTTCAGCGTCAGACCGGCATAGACCTCTTCTGTCATGTAGGCGTAGGCCTGATCATGATCGCCACGATTGTATCGGGCATTGAGCTCCTCCGCCCTTTCTTTCGGGACAAGCTTCATATCGACAGCGGTCCTCAAGACCGCGTAATTGACCCCCTGTGCCCAGAGGGTGTCATCGCAATCGGTGAAGGTAATGAGGGATGCCGGAGTCCAGAGTTCCAGAGAACGTAACCATGCCCTGATCTTTTCCAAGTTTTGTGAGGTCCATGAGTTGCCTGGGAAATAATCACTGTAGTCCCGAGTGGTCTTCACGACAAAACAGCTCTCTTCGGTTCCATTCTCCCGAGGCGTTCCGCCATCCGCACATTGTGAGGCGCTCCGGATCGGGAGGTGGTTGAAATTGATAAAAAGCGGATGACGAAATGTTTCCCCCTCACGGCGACTGATGAGCTGGTGGTAGACACGGCTAGCTTCCGTATCGGTCAATTTAAAAACGGTCTTTAGATCGTTTGGGTTCAGAAGGGAGCGGGGTTCGGTAGCCTGAGCGAGCTCCTGAGCACCCTTCTCATTGAAATAGAGATCGGGAGGGACGCGCACCCCTTTTTTGTGCTCTTGATGGTCACGCCAGATTTTTCTCACCCCGAACCACAGTTCAATGGCACCTGCCGATGTGGCGACACCGAGGCCAAAATAGAGACGACTTCGATTCATCACTCGGAAACTTCGGCCAAGTCCTGTTTTGGTTGCTTAGAAATAAATTCGAAAGGCTCTTTTTGACACAACTCTTAATACTCGCGTACCGATCACTCATCTGCCTATGGCACTATGGCAAACCGGTTCCGAATAAATCCCCTCTATCTTCTTCTTGTTTTCCTGTGGGGTCTTCAACCACTCCCTCTGGAGGCGGCATGGGAAAAGAACGTTATCTTGGTTGAATTGGAAAGGGGGGGCGCAACATTAGAAAAAATTTATAAGAAGGTGGGGAGACCAACGGTGACCCCTCTCTTTAGAAAGGGAGGTCGAACCCCCCTTGCGCGATTTTACAAACTCTCCTTTCCTCAAAATATACCTGATTTTGATTTCTTAAGCCTTTTACTTCTAAAAATTCCTGGGATTAAAACTGTTTCCCCTAATTTTCTTTTGGAACTGGAGACGATTCCCGATGATCCTTATTTCCTCTCTTCTTCTTCCTGGGGGCAGGGGATCCGCGACATGTGGGGGTTGGAGATTATTGGGGCGCCGGAGGCGTGGGAGATCACCACAGGGGATCCTGATTTAATGATTGCTGTTGTCGACTCTGGTCTCGATCTCGACCATCCTGATATTGTGGGTAACGTTTTTTCGAATCTGAGTGAACAAACAGGGTCAACCGGTGTTGATGATGATGGGAATGGTTATCAGGATGATATTCATGGATATGACTTTGTGTCCGAAGATGGTGATCCTTCAGATGATCATGGACATGGAACGCATGTGGCGGGAACGATTGCGGCAGTCGGAGATAATGGGAGTGGAATTGTTGGTGTCCTCTGGAGCGGGAAGATCTTATCGGTCAAGGCCTGTAGTGCCGATGCCCGTTGTCCTTCAGATCTTGTCGCGAATGCTGTTGTGTATGCGGTGGATCAAGGGGCCTCGATCATTAATCTGAGCCTGGGGGGGGTGGGTAGGGTGCCGGCCTTGGAAGAGGCTGTGGAGTATGCCCATTCCAATGGAGTTGTGATTGTTGCTGCTGCCGGAAATAGTCGGACAAATGCAGCGTTTCATTTTCCTTCCTCTTATCCCGGAGCGATTTCTGTTGCGGCGTCAACCTCGCTGGATCAACGCGCCTCTTTTTCCAATTATGGTGTTGAAATAGATGTCGCCGCCCCTGGTGGTGGTGAGGCTGCGGATGTTGACTCAGGTCGGAGCATTCTTTCACTCCGGGCCGAAGGGACAGATATGTATGGAGGGGGAATCCAGATTGTTGGATCCAACTATTATCGTGCCCGAGGAACCAGCATGGCCTCCCCTCATGTAACAGGGGCTGTGGGCCTTCTCTTGAGCCATGATCCGAGTCTCACGCCCGAAGAGATTCGACAGAGGTTACGGATGAGTGCTGAAGACATTGAGGAGACGGGCTGGGATCTGGAGGTCGGCTATGGACGCTTGAATCTCCCGAGAACCCTTCTTGAACAACCAACCTGCGAGGCGGTGATCTCTTCGCCCCAGAATTATGCCATTCTCAGAGAAGATGAGGTGATGATCGAGGGGCAAGTGGGTGGTCGGGATTTTTCACGTTTTACATTGGAATGGGGGAGGGGGATGTCTGCTGTCGAATGGGTTACGATTGCAGAAGGGGCGGCTCCCATAGCGGAAGGGCTCATCGGAGAACTTTCCCTCGACCCCTCTCAAATCGGGGGGCAGTCACTGCGGCTTCGTGTCTATGATGATGAAGGAAGACTCTGTGGAGAAGAGCGGCGATTTTTTCAGTACGCTCCTTTGAGGGCAAGGGTTTCTATCCGAGAGGCGATCAGCGAACAGAGATTGGGTTTTTCCTTGGCTGCTGGTGATCTGGATCATGATGGGAAGGCTGATCTTCTGATCGGTGCCCCTTCCTGCGAGAGCCCTTATCAATGCTCTTCGATGACTAATGAGGATGGCGAGGTTTATCTGGTTTATGGAGGGACCTCTGGATTAGGGCACGATGTCTCTGTTGGCGATGTCACACTCTTCCCTGTTTCCTGGAGGGATGACGCGTCCCACCGTTTAGGTGTCTCTTTGGAAATTGCTGACATCAATGGCGATAGTTATGGGGATATTCTGATGGGGATACCGGGTGCTGCGGACAATGGTGTCTTCTCAGGGAAGATCTGTCTTTTTCTCGGAGGGGCACGTTCTTCATCAACCTGGACTCGGGAAATGTCTCTGACGACTGCCGATTATTGTTTCTATGGTGAGGAGGCGGGAGACCGTTTGGGATACCATCTCACAACCGGGGATTTTGATGGAGATGGGGCAAGAGATATCGCAACCAGTGCTTGTGGTCATGATGAGGCGGGGTCTGATTTTGGGAAGGTCTACATCATTTATGGGAGAGATCGATCTTCGTGGGGAGTTTCCGCAGGCATTGAGGGATCGAGTGGAACCTCTCTCACCGGTACTGCCTCGATCAGTTTTCGATGTAGTGACTCTTATTTCGGGGAGGGAATCGATATCAGTCGTGCCGGAGATTTTAATGGAGATGGGATCGATGATCTCGTGATCGGGAATCCTGTGACGATTCAAGAGAGGACTTATCTTTTTTTAGGGAATCGCAGTGGTATCCCGAGTGGTTCTTTTTCAGATGCCACGCTGATTTTAGAGAGTTCCGCCTATGATTACTTTGGGATCACGGCATTGGGTGTTGGTGATATGAATGGAGACGGATTGGATGAAATTATGGTGGGGAGTGATGGTTTATTCGTCTTTGGAGTTCTGGGGGCGGCACATCTCTTCTTGGGTGATTCCACCCTCACTGGAATCTATGATTATACAGAGCTTCCCCACGCTGTTTTTTCCACAATCTCTTCTTTCGATCGCGGGGGACGCGTTATCCAGAGGTTGGGAGATCTCAATGAAGATGGATTGGATGATATCGCTCTCGGGGCCAGTGGCTCCGATCTCCTGGGAGGTTTTTCTTCCGGGATTGCCTACGTTCGCTTGGGTTCGCCTTCTTTTAGCTCAGACATTTTCCCTCATATCGCGAGTTATGTTTTGAAGGATGGTGAAGAAGAGAGCATTCTTTCAAGACCGACACAATTTGGGAGGAGCATTGTGAGTGGAGATTTTGATGGGGATGGAGATCTGGATATCGCCGTCTCGGCAGCGGGAGACCATTCAACCGTCTATCTCTTTTTCCCTGCAGATCGATGTGGTGATGGCGTGATCGATTTTCAGGAAGGGTGTGACGATGGGAATACCCTGGATGGTGATGGGTGCAGCTCTTCCTGTCAGACAGAAGCTATCTGTGGTGACGGTCTCTTGAGCGAAGGCGAAGAGTGTGATGATGGGAATACAGAATTGGAAGCTTGCGTTTACGGTCTCACCTCCTGTGACGTCTGTGATTCCACCTGTCATCTTCGATCGGGAGAGACCTCTTTTTGTGGTGATGGGGAGCTGGATTCTTTGCAGGGAGAAGAATGTGATAATGGGGCGTTGAATAATGATTCTCTCCCGGATGCCTGTCGTGCGAACTGTCAATCGGCCCGTTGTGGAGATAGTGTTCGTGACTCCGGGGAACGATGCGATGACGGGAACCGGGATGATCGAGATGGTTGTACGGTGACATGCTGGAGCTGTATTGGACGTGGTCAGCCGGCAGGAGTCTTTGGTATTCCAGGGCAGGAATGTTGTCCGGGGCTTGAACTCAATCGGACAGGACTTTACTGTACCGAGCCAACCTCCTGGCGTTTCCTGGAAATTCCTGTCGATTTTCTGCGGAGATTTAAGTTTTTTCGCCCCCTGCCATAAAATGTCTCTGGAAGTTTTATCAAAACGATAACCATTATCATTTTGAGAGTGACCTCAAGCAGGATCCATACAGGACAAGTTTTTTTACGACATCAAGATTCAGCATGAGGCGCTTCCTCTTGGTGCTCCAAAGGAAAGACCGTCGGGCGAATAATAGAGGTTATTCCTGACTCTCGTGGGAGGGGGATTTGATTATCAAAGTGATAATCGGGCGTGGGATTTCTGACACCTTTTTGGGGACTCTCGCCGATAGCCAACCCATCCCATCCCATCCCATATAAAAAAACTTTATTTTTCAAATGGATATAATTGTATCGGGTGCAATGCTTCTTGGTGTTGAACTTGCATATTCTACTATTGATGCTCAAAAAACTGAGCGACTCTGAATTTTCCTGGAGGGTTTGGTCGATGAGGGGATATCTGATTCTGCTGGCCTTTGTCTTGGTGATTCCGACGGTATTTGCTGAAAGTGATCTCAGGCAAAATCTCAACAACACAATTTCTCCGAGACCAAGGATTCTAAGGATAACTCCAAGAGAGGAGCCGGCGCCCTGTCTCCGTGTTATGCCGGGCAATTCAAATGCCAGGATCCCTGAAAAATCAGAGCTGCCCTCACGACCTGAGTCCTTGGATCAGTTCCGATCGCTCTTTTCAAATGTATTTGGTGGGGCGGATTCGACTCCTGAGAATTATTACCAAGTGATGACTCCGAGTGGTGAGGGGTGCAGGGCAAAGGTCGAACAGCGATGTGGGGATGAGCTCGTGAAGACCGTTATCCTTCCAGCAGAGGGGGGTGTGATTGACGAGTGGATTGAGTGTCAGCCCGAGAGGACGGCACAATGTTCGACTAGAGGTGATGGATCTCTCTTTGGAGATGCTGGAGAGACTGTTCTGGGAGATGATTGTAGAACGAGCGACCCCAACAAACGATCACGTGTAACGGTAGGGTGCCTTTCGGGTCGTTACTCAGGATACACCACCAGGACGGGGAGGCTTCTTGAAAACGGGGTTTTTGTTTTTTATGCGGCAGATAATCCTTCAGTTGAAAATGCATTGGCTGAAATAGAAGTTCAAACAGAAGGGGGAAGACATACCGCCGCTGATATTGAGTACCGAAGAGTTGGCGATACCCCTTTCATTTGGCTAGGGAGATTCCCTGCCGGCCAGGGAGGTCTGGATCTTGACGGCGGGGAAGAATATGAAATAAAGGCGACAGGTGCCTTAAGGCACTGGTCGGGAACTCTGAGAATTGATATCCCTGATGATCATACACGACATTTCGTTGTCAGGCTTGACACACCACCTCCAGCGACTGCCAATACACCAGATCCCTCTTCAATCGCCGAGTCTCCGGGGAAGGATTTTCCCCAGGCCGAGGGGCAACTTTGTGATGCCAACGATCGCCCGATCGATCTCTCTGGTCCACTGAAGGTTCGAGGGGTTTCCCAGTATCACAAGGCCGAATTTCATGTCAGCCATGGCCGCTACACCCTCTTTGGTCTTCCCAAGGGACGCTACCTGCTTCGATATTCATCTCCTTCATTACAGGCAGAACAGGTGATCGATATCCCCTTCAAACTCGTTACAGAAGGTTCACCACCTTCGCCGATAGAACCGTCCAAACGGAAAAAATAATGTTTTAATCGCCAAATCCCATCTGCCGATACGCCTCATAGAGGACAACTCCGACCGATGTCGCGAGATTCAGACTCCGTGTTGGCCCCCACATCGGGATTTTGAGTATACTCTCTCGATTCTTTGAGAGGATCTCTGCAGGCAGGCCGTGTCCTTCGGAGCCAAAAACCAGGATGTCAGAAGCCTGATACGCGACATCGGTGTAAAGGCGCTCTCCTTTTGTACTGAGATACCAGACTTGCGAGTGAGGGCTTTCGACAATGACCTCATCGAGTCGATCGACGAGTTTCAAATCAAGATCTTTCCAGTAGTCGAGTCCTGATCTCTCGATCTCTTTTGAATCGATATGAAAACCGAGGGGGCGGATGAGATAAAGCGTGGTCTTCGTCGCGACACAGAGACGGCCAATATTACCGGTGTTCTGTGGGATTTCTGGCTGGTAAAGCACAACCTTCATTATAGCTCCTCCGCCAAGAATTCAGAGGTTTCGAATACTGGGGAAGGATAAAAACAGAGCCACTCCCTATCACGCAGTCTCAACCATTCAAAAAAACTGTGTGTCTCGTGCGATGAATCTTAACTAAACACCCGGAGCCCCACAGCGATCAGCTGCTCCACTACAAGCGATACGGGTGCTACAAAACGATCCCCTCCTCCTGGAGGCCGAACAAACGGTATGGGAACGGGAAAACGATACACTCGACGGAAGAAAAGTCCAAACTTGCCCGGCCCGATCCCAATCTTTGCTCGTAAGGATTCAGGAACGGTTTGGCGCCTGAGATTCCTTGCCAAGCCCCAAAGTTTTACCCGACCCAGTCCCAGATTATTAAACCGATCAATCAGAATCGCCTGTTCCCTAAAGGTCAATTCTCTAACATCAACAAGCTCCCCTACTCCAACAAGCGCCCCTTTCGGTATCTTTTGAGGGTCAAGCCGATAAGCCTGAACGACAGAGTCGTGAACTGTTCTGTCAGAAGTGAATAAAAGGACAGGCCCACGATATCCATTTGCCCAATCAAAATCGCGGGTCTTGACGGCTGCAAAATTATCCAGACCAAGCCTACCATCAAACATCAGTTCATGATAAGGAACTGCATTGGAAATAACAGGCAATGTAGTAGCTGCGGGGAGTGTGAAACGAGGGTCAGCGGTGGCAAGAGGCGATCCCACACGTAGTCCCTAAGTGACAATTGGAGCCTGTGTCAATAAAATTATAACACCAATCCTTTCTCAAAAACTCCCACCGCTTTTGAGACTTCCCTGCTTCTGGTCCCGATCAAAAGAATTTTGGATTCACGATGATAAGAATCTCTATTCGTAATGCGTCCAAAAAAATACCGATTGAATCATCCCGTGATTTGTTGTGTTATTACACTACGCATCGGGAGCGGAGAAAGGCATTAGGTGGGCTCTTTTTTGATGTGGCGAAATATCTTTTGACAACGATCGCTGTCGGTTCTTTTTTGGCAAAAGATGCGAGTCTGGTTTCCAGTGCGGTCGCTATTTTCTTTTCGTTTGTTTTGATCGTCCTGGCTTTTTATATCACTCCGCAAGATGGAGGGGAGGCATAATTATGGAAATTGTTGCTGCTATTGCCGTGACCACAGTGATTGTCGCGGCTATTTTCGCTTATTTTATTCACCACAAAGAAAAGACAGGTCAACCCCACTAACAAAGCGTTCAGCGATTCCGACTACCTCCCCTTAGCGAGGCGTTATGAGGAGCAACTCACACTACAGAAGAGTCGGCTGTTTTTAGAGATCGCCTGGTTCTGAGCCACAAACGTCCCACACCGGTTGCAGGCGACCATCTCTTCCGCCTCGATTCTCTTTCCCTTTTTTTGAAAATCGACTTTTCTCATAGGGAGCAGAAAAAGACGGAGCATACGATAGGTGAGATAGCCGAGGAAGATCAAGAAGAGGGTTCGAAGCATAGCAACTGATTTATATGAAGGTCGATGGTAAGGTCAAATGCGAGTTCGAGGTTTGAGCAGGGTTGCGAGGGGTGTTGTCGCCGCTTTCAGGAGGGGGAGTCATCTCCAACCTTCTCGATTACCAGTTTTTTCAGAGACACGAAGATTTCTGGGGAGGTTAAGGCCCTCTACTGATTGGTCTCTCCAGCCGCTGTTTCGGAGGGCCTCGGCCGCCCGATGCCCGATGCCACGTAGTGGCCCCTTGCATCACTACCCTTGGAGAAGAGATCCTTCTCGGGCAATTATTGTGAGAAGGGTTTATCGAAGGGAGGCTGAGGCTGCGGATCGGGTTGCCACGATGGCGATGGAGTTACTTCAATTGGAAAAAGTTGCAGGAGCCTCTCTTGCGAATACCGAACGGATTCAACTCCTCAACCGACAAATCGATGCGATCTTTGAAAGACTTATCTTCGAGGGAGCTCAGTTCAGTTCTGGCGAGAGACAGAGGATTGTCTCAGAGGTGGCAAGTGGGTGTGAAACGGTACTTCAAAAATTGCCGGATCGGTTTGTGCAGTGTCAGGATCCAAAGAGGCTTGAGGTTGTCGCGAGGATTTTTCTTTATGAGCGGCATCTGGCCGAATGGGTAATCAGTTTCGAAGGGGGTCAGTTGGGTGTCATGGAGCACCCTTTTGCAACAAGGCTCCAGGGGCTTTGTCAGGCAGCCGCTGATGCCTGGATTGCGGCGACACGAAGAATCAGCTCTTCCCACCCTTGATCGCCCGCTCGATTTCCCTCACATGCGCCTTCTTTCGAAGTTCTTCACGTTGATCGTGGAACTTCTTCCCCTTCGCGAGCGCGATCTCGCATTTGGCGCGCCCTTTTTTAAAATAGATTTTCGTCGGGATCAGCGTGAGCCCCCTCTCTTTCATCTTTCCCAAGAGGTGTTCGATCTCCTCGGCATGAAGCAGGAGTCGGCGGGAGCGCAAGGGGTCGTGATTCATCCTGCTGGCCGGTGCATACGGGGAGATATGGCAATTGATCAGAACCAGATTCCCCCCTTGGTGGACCACATAACTATCTCCGAGATTCGCCTTGCCGTCCCGCAGCGATTTGACCTCACTACCGGTGAGGGCAATCCCCGCCTCATATCTTTCGAGGAAGAAATAGCGGAAGCCCGCCTTACGATTATCCGCGACGATCTTGTGGCCGGTCGATTTAGATTCTAACTTTTTCCCCATCGATGAAGACCGACGCTATCTCTCTCTCGGTCGTTCGGTCAATAAGATGAGGAATGAGATCTTTTCTAGAAGTTTTGGGTGAAATTTTGACGGCAATCAGATCGGCCCGTTTCCCAAGCTCCATCGAGCCGATCTCCTTCTCCTGACCGAGGACGGTCGCCCCGCCGAGTGTGGCGATCTGAAGGATCTCTTCAGGTTTGAGGTCTTCTGCCAGGAGGCGCATCTCCTCCCAGAGCGAGAGGGACTGTTTTGGGCCAAGACCATTTGTTCCAAGACCGATCTTGATTTTGGCCTTTTTAAGTTTTCCGATCGGTGATTCGCCTAACTTCAGATATTTTTGTGCGCGTGGTGTCAGGACGACAGGAGTCTGTCGTTTGACAAGGGTTTGAAGATCCCCTTCGGCGAGATGGAGACAACCGACCAGCAGGGATCTGTTTGAGAGCAGGTGGATCGAGTCGAGAAACTGAATCGGTGTCTTGCGATGCGGAGGGGGGAGAGAGTTCGTCCATCCAAGCCTCGGGAAGAGTCGCTCGGCAATCTCTCCGGTTGACTCAAAGAAAAACTGCATTTCCGCGAATGATTCTGACGCATGGATCTTGATTGGAATTTGGGTCGCCTGCTGGCCGATTACCTTCAGCAGATTTTTTGAGACTGTATAGGCGGAGTAGGGGGCGATGCCAGCGGTGAGGCGAGGGGATTGTTTTCCGATGATCTCTTCGACCAGTGCGAGTGAGGCCTGATACCGATCCTGCACGTCAGCCTCTGCCGAAGTCAGGATCTCCGGGAAGAGCGTCATCCGGATCGGGAAGTCGTCCAAGTGTGAGAGGGCGCCGGTGTAGTCACCGACATCACCGACGGTGGTGGTTCCGCACTGTAAGAGATGGCGAACCCCTTCGCTTAAGTTTGCCCGTCTCTCTGTCGGCGTGAGTCGTTGTTTGTGTTCCAATCGCGCAAAAAACCAGTCGATAAAATTCGGCTCGCGTCCGTCGTCCTCCAGTGAGAGGAGTTCGAGATGGGTATCGGTGTTCACAAGTCCCGGCATCAGGACAGTGTTGTTGAACTCTTCAGACGGTGCGTCTGGGTATTTTTCTCGAATTTTTGAAAGAGGACCGATCTCAACGATCTTCCCCTCGGCGATAACCACCGCCCCCTCAGGGATTGGTCCCTCGGAGATCGGGAGGAGATACTGGGCAGAAAGGAGTTTCAAGACAAAACCGAGCGTATCAGACCTGAAGATCGGGGGCAACATATTGATTCAATTACCGATAACAGACTCGATGTCTCTGGAAGCCCAACCGATCGTTGACCAATGGATTACCGCATGGGCCGATGCGCGTGATTCCTGGCTTTATTACCCTCGTATCGAGTCTGAAGGGGGACCTTCGTGGGGGAGGTCATTTGGAGATCTGCATCTCGTAACACCCCAAAATCGTTTTGAACGTACCGATCGTGAAACAGTAAGAAGAGGGTTACTTGGACTTCGTGATTCCTATGAGGGATTACTTGTTCGACTGGAGGCTATTCTTCGAGGGCTTCCTCGGGAGGTTCCAGAAAAATTAAAAATATTGCGAGAAGAAGCGGTAACCTGGCGGGGGTTCGTGACCGCTTTGAGAGAACATTCTGAGGGAATTCATTGGCAAACGGTAACATGGAGGGATGTTCTCAGCGTTTATAAAAAGGCGACACGATTTGCCGATCCGCATATTGCGGCAGCCCGAATGGATCTTATCCACGCTGCCTACGCCCGTGTTCCCTTAGGCGCTGTTTATTATCTCGAGGGTGTCAGAAATGTCCTCTATTTAGGGGGTGGGGGAGCGACGGATTACCTCGGGGTTCAACTGCTTTATGGATATTGTGCTGCGGCAGGGGATCGATTTTTTCATCTGTTTGGTGCTTCCCAAGGACTCCCATTTTCAAGGTATGCAGAGGCATTGGAGTTAGTTCGAACAAAAGGCCTTGCAAATCCCTGCTATAGTCAGCTCCAAGGGTATCTTGATCAAGCCCTTGCCGATCATGATATTGCCGGGAGGCTCCTTTGGGGGAATGCAACAGACAATGGAGCCAAGGATATACGAAACAATGCTGGGCTCATTCGAACCGCCAAAAAGCGAGCAAGAGATGCAAAAGATGCCTTGCTTCGTCAGATGGGGGAGTTCCCGGCGCTGAGGGAACATCCACCGCATCTCGAAGTCACCCTAAGACCGGTACTTGCTGTGGCGGGAGAATCCTCTTTGGGTACCCATATGGCTCGATTCGCCGTCGCTTCCGCGACACCAAGGACAGGGAGTGTGGTCCATGGCTTGGTACGAAGCAGCCTGAAGAAGGGTGGTATCTTGGCCGCCGGCGCCTTGGTTTTCCTCGGTCTCGGTGGGGATTCTTTGTTTGGCTGAATGATCCATCAGGCTCAGAATCTTTCAAGCGATTTTGCGAACGAAAAATTCCCGACCTTCTTGAGAAATTTTTCATCGGCAGTGACCAACTCAACGCCTGAATATTCGGCGACAACAAGAAATAGACTATCATAGAAGGTAATTCTACACTGATCCGCAATTTCTAATGTACGACTCAGAAGAGAGTCGCGAAGTGGCATCAGGAGCCAGGGGAGACGCCAAAGTTTTTGGAGGCCCTTTTTCATTTTATAGGATTCGCCCGGCCATTTTTTCAGGAAGACATTGCCCACTTCATAGAAGAGAAGGTCTGGGATGATGATCTCAAATTTGCCTTCAATAAACTCCTCTAAAATGCGTATCGCGTTGGAAGCAGAGGGCTCCTTTTGATCAAACCACTTTACGACGACGGAAGAATCAACGACGATTTGCCGCTTCAATGGGATTCTCGTTCCTTACGTATCAGGCCGGCCGCAGTCTCACCCGGTTCTATCTCGAAGGTAAATTCCCGCAGATCCTCGATCGCTTTCCTGGTAGAAGGATGGTAGGTCCGCGGACCTTCACCAGAAATCTTACCGGAACGCAGGTATTCCAGGACCAAATCCTTAAGAAGCTCACTGCGACGCTTATGATTCGCCTTGGCAGCCCGATCCAGCTCCTCCAAGACCTCTTGCGGCATAGAAATCATTACTTTAGACATAAAAATTATATAATAATTACTTCCAATTTTGTCTTAAATCAACTCCATTCTTTAATGAGATGGGGAGTGCCATTTAACCGTCCAAACTCGCATTATCGATCAGTCGTACCCCTTCGATTCGCGCCGTGATAAAGATTCGGGAAGGGCGATCGATGATCTCTAGGGTCTGAAGCCTCTCGTCATCAGCGACCATGACATAGTCTACGGGAATACTTCCGAGATGTTCCTTCGCGACATGAACCAGTTTTTCGGTCTTTCGTTCCCCCTTTTTGAAAAGCTGTTGGGCCTTTCGGATTGCTTCAGGAATCGCCAAGGCCCTATTGAGTCCCTTGGGACTCAATCGACGGTTTCGTGAACTCAAGGCCAAACCATTCTGATCTCGCACGGTCGGGCAACTTAAGATCTTGACCGGATTTTTTTTCTGTTTCGCCCACTCGCGGATCACAAGCCACTGCTGATAATCCTTTTCTCCGAAGAGTGCGACATCAGGCTGGACCGCGTCAAAAAGACGCCCCACAACGGTACAGACACCGGCGAAATGTCCAGGACGAAACTCCCCCTCCAGGACTTTGGCAACCTTCGGAAGGGAGTTTTCGACCTTGAGCCCCTTCGGGTAAATTTCCTTTACCGATGGGGTGAAGAGATAATCGATTCCCTCTTGTGCGCAAATCTTCAGATCCTCCTCGAGTGTTCGGGGGTATTTTTCAAAATCAGTGGGGTTATTGAATTGCGTCGGATTCACAAAAATACTGACGACACGGATCTCGCCATGACGGGCCGCCTCGCGCATAAGGGCCTGATGACCGGAATGAAGCGCCCCCATCGTTGGGACAAAGGCGATCCTTTTTTTATCCGTTCGCCCCTTTTGCGCGTGGGAGAGCATTTCTTGTATGGAATTTATCTTTTGCATCGATCAGATTCTTTCGAAAAGAATGTTCATTTGCAGGAAAGGATTTCTCCTTCACCTCTTTTTTATATTGGTTCAATGCCTGGGAAACGGTTTCAAAAAGATTGGCATAACGTTTGACGAAACGGGGTTGAAATTCAGGATCAAGCCCCAACAGATCATAGAGGACAAGGACCTGACCGTCGCACTCGGGGCCAGAGCCGATGCCGATTGTCGGGATCTTGAGTCTCTTCGTGATCTTCTCAGCGACCTCGCGTGGGACCCCCTCCAGCACAACCCCCCATGCCCCCGCCTCTTCTATGGCGCGTGCATCTTCGAGGAGGGTCTTCTCTTCCTCGAATGTCTTTCCACGGATCTTGTAACCACCGTACTTATGGATCGACTGGGGTTGAAGGCCGATATGTCCCATGACCGGTATGCCAAGACGGTTCATTCGGTAGATCAGTTCGGCGACCTCGACTCCCCCCTCGATCTTGATCGACTCGGCCCGTCCCTTCTTCATGAGTCGCCCGGCATTCTGGAGCGCATCCTTGAGCGAGGTTTGATAGCTCATGAACGGCATATCGGTCACCAGATGAGGGACGGTCAGTCCACGCGCAACGCACGCACTGTGATAGATCATCTGATCGATCGTGACCGGCAGCGTGTTTGGCTCGCCTTGAATGACCATCCCGAGGGAGTCACCGACCAAGATGATCTCAATCCCTGACTGATCGACAATCTTCGCGAAGGAGAAGTCATAACAGGTAATTGTCGCAATCTTCTCCCCGCCCGCCTTCATTTTTTGGATCTTCGGGATTGTGATCTTGGATTTCATAAATATTATTAAAGCCCCTTAATAAATTCTTCTGGTCTTCAAAGTTTCAAATTTCTGGAAGAGTTCGAGACATTCTTTTCTCAAAAAACCTCCTTGAACAGTCATTGGAGTCTTCCCTAATCTCTTCATCATCTTGTTCGAAAGAGAAAGCTCATTAAACCCTATCCGACGGGCATCCTGAATCGCTGCCCCATAGATTATCTTCGAAATCCCAGCCCAATGACAGGCGGCGAAGCACATCGGACACGGCTCACAGGTGGAATAAATCACGCAGCCGGAGAGGTCAACTGCCTTCCATTTTTTACAGGCGGCACGGATTGCCGTCACCTCGGCATGGGCCGTGATATCACAGTCTTTCCAGACCTGATTGTGGGAGCAGCTGATGACTTGGGAACCTTTTACAATGCAGGCGCCGAAGGGGGTGTTTCCCATTTTCATCCCTTGCTGCGTCTTTTTGATCGCCAAGCGCATGAATTTATTATGGTTCATAGCTCATGGCGCTATAGCATGGTGGGAGAGTGGACCGCATCATAAAAGACAACTTTGTTTGTTCATGGGCCGATAATGACGGCATATGAGTTCTCGTCCCGCTTTCCATCCGATTCCTCTAGATCCCGCCTTGTTACAGAGTATTAGGGACGGCTCAATCTTTGGCCCCTGGCATGGGAACCTCGTCAATTATTATCTGGGGGATGTCATTGAGGATGGGCAGATCCGATATGAAGAGGGCCTGAAGGCGGTCTCTGGTTATTATGAACTCCAGAGGATCTTGAAGGGTCTTCCCGGTCTTCAGAGAAGTTATCCGGATGCCGTTAAAAAACTTGAGGCGGTTGCCGACCAATTAGTCACCGTTGTTGATGAAAAACGCCATCTGATCCGGGTTCATGGGATCGACATCCAGATCGGAGGAAACCCGGATGTCGAGGAGATGCTTGCGATCGGTGAGGGGATACGTCGTCACGATCCATGGCTCGTCCGCGAGATCTTTTCAGATCGACCGGGCAAGAAGAAGACACGGATCTATTTTGGGCCGATTGATCAATGGAACAAGGTTGGGCGGGAGATAAAAGACAATTTTTCGATTACAGACCTCGAAAATTTTTATGGTCTCTTCGAGGATCATGAGGATCAGAGCCTCATCTTTATTCGCAGCTACCCCTTCTACAAATTTCAAAAGATCTCTGCTGAGATGATTGCGCATACCACCGAGCACGAAATGGGGCATGCGATCGATTACTATGTGGCTAACAGATATGAAGTGGAGAATGGTCCGTCGAGAGATGGCTCTGTCTCCGTTTTTTCCATCGATCCCATCTGTTTCCAGAATCTGGAGTTTGCCTATGAAAGGGAGCTGGTCCAGGTCTATGCCCCTGAGAGACTTGGTGAGTATGAAAGGGCGTTTGATATCTCGGATACCGAGGTCTTAAGAGAAATTATTGGAGCGGCAAAAGAAAGGGCCAAGGAACAGGATCATGGTGGGAAAATAGATGAACCGACTTTGTTGCGGTTTACGGAAAGACAGCTTGTCCCCCATGCATTCACAACAGAACGGGAGTTTTTTGCGGGTGTGGCGATTCTCTATAATCACCCGGAGGGGCGGAAAATATTACGGTGTCACATGCCGGTCTATTATCGATTTTTTTCGATTTTGGAGCGATTCTCACCACGTGATATTGAGAATTCCAGACTCTGTATCGATATGTGGAAGGCGCTCAGTGATCCAGCTTATAATCGGGAATGTTCTGAACGTCCTCGCTGATTACCTTCCAATCGACACGTAGTGTTTCTCACCCTTTTTATCGGACAGGATCTCTCGGACGAGACTTTCGTAATCGACCTTTCGTTTTACAAAATCGATGTCGGAGACATTCACAACAACCAGAGGGGTATCCGTATAAGAAAAAAAGAATCTGTTGTAGGCATCGATCAATTCTTTCAGGTATGAAGAGTCAATGTTTCTTTCGTAATCAATCCCGCGCTTCTTGATATGCTTGATCAAAATCTCGGGCGAGGCCTGCAGGAAGACGACAAGATCTGGTTTTGGGAGATTCGTATCGAGGAGCGAATAGATCTTCTCATAGAGGAACATCTCATCCTTGCCAAGATTCAGTGCGGCAAAGATCCGGTCTTTTGCGAAGAGGTAGTCACAGACCACTGTCCTCTGGAAAAGATCCTGCTGGGCAAGCTCTTTTTGCTGGAGATAGCGGTTGATCAGGAAGAGGAGTTGGGTCTTCAGCGCATGTTTGGCCCGGTCCTTATAGAAGGGGGCGAGAAACGGGTTGGCATCGGCCTCTTCGAGGATCAGTCTCGCATTAAAATCCTCCGCGAGTTTTTTGGCGAATGAGGTTTTTCCGACTCCAATAGGACCTTCGACCGCGATGTAACGGGGTGATGGCACAGAAGTGCCTTATCCCACTTTGTTGACGGCTGACAAGAGATTCGCGAGGTTTGCTAATTTTGAGATCGGGAGCGTCTCGCCACGGGCCTGCGGATCAATGCCCGAATCCTTCAGGGCACGATCCATATTTTCTGGTCTCATAGTATTAAAAACATTCTTGAGGCCGTTACGGATCATCTTCCGGCGCTGTGAAAACGCCGCCTGGACAACTGACTCAAAGGTCGGGAGGTGATGGATATCGTAGGGAGTAGTTTCTTGAACCAGAAATTCGACGACAGCGGAATGGACCTTCGGCGGTGGCGTAAAGGCACCGGGCGGGAGTCTCATAACGATGTGATTTTTGGAGATGAGCTGGCTGAAGATCGAGAGGATTCCGTAATTTTTAGAGCCGGGTACTGCCGTGATCCGTTCCGCGACCTCTTTCTGTAACATCAGATAAAATGCAGAAAAAAGGCTGCTGACCTCGAGCAGGTGAAAGATGACCTCGGTCGCGATATTGTAGGGGAGGTTTGCAATGACCTTCCACGTTCCGGACTCGAGTAGTTTCTCAAGGTTAATCGAGAGAAAATCACCTTCAACGATGGTGACGTGCAGAAGGTGTTTTAATTTCGTTTTCAATTCTTCGGCATAATGATGATCTTTTTCAACGGTGATCAGCCGCTTTGCTTTTTGGGCGATCTTTTCCGTCATGAGTCCCGGTCCAGGGCCGATTTCGAGGACTTGATCCTCGGTGCTGAGATGGGCCTTTTTCAGGAGGGAATCGATCGTCGTTGGATTCAGCAGGAAGTGTTGGCCGAGCGATTTTTTGGCGCGAAACTTCATTAAATTTTCACAACCCCCCTTTGAAAAAGGGGGGCCAGGGGGGATTTTAAATCAACGTTCGCATACGCATTCAAGTCAAGTGGCGACGACTTCCCCTGCAGAAGATACCTCCCACCGGTGTAGGCGATCATCGCCGCATTGTCGGTGCAGAATTTGGGAGAGGGGAACCAGAGATGGCGGCCTGATTTCTTCAGTGACGCCCCAAGTTTTTCTTTCAGTCGGGAGTTGCAGGCGACACCGCCGGACAGAATGACATGACGGCAACGACGGTTTTTGGCCGCCGCGATTGTTTTTTCGATCAGATGGTCAACGACTGTTTCCTGAAAGGAGGCGCAGACGTCATGCGTCTTGCGTCGTGCGTCATGCGTAAGATTCTTCACGGCTGTTTTTAATCCACTGAAACTAAAGTCGTACCGAGGCAGTTTTGGTTTTGGCAGCTTGACAGCCTCCGGATTTCCCTCCCTGGCGAGCCGATCGATGAAGGGCCCACCTGGATAACCGAGACCCAAAATTTTGGCGACCTTGTCGAACGCCTCACCGGCGGCGTCATCTCGGGTCCCACCAAGCAGTCGATAATCACCAAACTTTTTGATTTCATAGAGAGCGGTATGACCACCGGAGACGATCAGACCGATCTGCGGATAGGAGATCTTTGGGTTTTCCAGGAAGGGGGCGTTCAGATGTCCCTCCAGGTGACTCACACCGATGAACGGGATTTGTAAGCTGAACGCAAGGCTTTTCGCAAAAGAAAGTCCAACGAGGAGTGATCCAACCAGCCCCGGCATATGTGTGACAGCAATTCCATTGAGGCCCGAGAGTTTGAGATTGGCACGTTTGAGTGCCTCTCGGACCATTGGTTCGAGGATCTCTATATGTCGACGACTGGCGAGCTCAGGGACGATCCCACCATACGGGGTATGAACTTCATCTTGAGAGGCGATCAGATTCGAGAGGATTTTAATGGTAGGGGCGACCGGCCGGTCGCCCCTACGGATTTTCATATTTAAAATAGCAACCGAGGTTTCATCACACGAGGTTTCGATGCCGAGGATGATCATGGTCGGTTAAATGCAGGTTTCCTTTTTTGAAGGAAAGCCCTCATCCCCTCCTGAAAATCGTCGGTTGTTGACGACCAGGCGATTGCCTGACGTTCTCGTTCGAGTTGGAGGGGGAGGGGGGAGTGAAGGCCTTGTTGAAGGATCTTTTTTAAACGACCCAACGCCTTTTTGGGTCCTGCCGCAAGGCGCTCCGCGATCGATTGCACGGTTGTCTCCAATTCTGCAGCAGAAACAACTCGATTGATGAGACCGATCTTCAATGCGTCATCGGCGGAGAGGATATCCCCCAAGAGCAGGATTTCGGAGGCGCGCGCGAGACCGATGAGTCGAGGAAGAAACCAGGTAGCCCCTCCATTCGCAACAAGACCAAGGCGGATTGTGGCGGCATTGAACCTCGCCTCTGTCGAGGCGATTCGGAGGTCAGTTCCCAAAACCATTCCAAACGCGATCCCGCCGACATAACCGGGAATGGCGGCAATAACCGGTTTGTCACCGTTTCTCATTTCGAGGACAGCGGCGTGGATGATTTTGGAAATCTTCAGAAAAAAATCTTTTAGTTTTTTTGTCTGGCTCATCGCCTTGATATCCCCACCGGCAGAGAAGCTGCCACCGGCACCGGTTATGACAATGACCGCTGTTTGTTTCTCCTTCATCCCCTGTCGGATCGCCTTCAACAATTCAGTCGCCATCTCGAGACTGAAGGCGTTTTTGACCTCGGGGCGATTGAGGGTGATCCAGAGGGCAGGGCCGCGATTTTCAAGTATTATATATTTCACAGGTCGGTCTCTCTCCTGTTAAGACTAAAATAATTAATCGGCATCTTCTCTTGATCCCGGCAATGAAACCAAATCAGGATCCCATTAACCGGGGCGATAATCAACATGCAGATATCAGCCAGCAGAGTCATTGTCAGCGAAAGCCAATCGATTCCGAGGAGGCAAATCGTCGATACGATCGCCAGGATATAAGAGGTCGGGACGAGTGCCTTCTGAAAGTGGACACGGATCCCAATCGATCTCCCCCATCGGGCAGATTCTTCTTTTGAATACCAACGGAGGGCATTGCAAACTCGAATAAAAAGATAGGCGAGGAGCAGAAACAGGTAGAGTCCGAAGAGGAGATCGGGTTCTCTACTCCTGAGAAAGAAAAAAGAATTAATGACTCCGATCGCCTCGAGGAGGCGGAGCAAGGGGGCGGATCGATTGAAGAGGAGTTTAAACGGGGTTGCCATTTTCTATATCCTCAGGCAGAAATTAGGTATCAAAGGTTGTGTTGGCAAGAGGAAATATTGAAGGGGCGAATAAGGAATTCTATGGAAGTCGATCGAGAGCTCATTCCGGTGTTGGCAGAATTTTTTTTGAGAAAGTATTGCGATGAGCTTGCCTGTCCTTATAAAAAAATCGCTCCCAATATCGCCGAGCTCTTGAAGAAACATCCGTGGTCGGGTTTAAGTGAGCTTGAGGCGACCATGAAAAGAGCCGTGGTTTTGGCCCCTTCAGCTTTGATAATTTCCCAGATTGAATTTCCAAAAGGGGAGATTCCAAAGGCTGATTACAATGACTCTTCTCTCGAAGAGATCATTCGTGGGAAATTGGTTGCCTTTTTTTCGAAATGGGAGGGGTATGAGATTTCGGACCTTCATGAAGAGGTCTTAAAAAGGGTTGAAAAACCACTCATCGAGCTTGTTTTACAAAAGACAGATTGGAATCAGTTGAAGGCGGCGCGGATTTTAGGGATGAATCGAAATACCCTTTTTAAAAAGATTAAGGAGATGGGATTACGTCCCAAACAGTAATATGGAAGGTTTTCTCACCAATTTAGGTGTCTACTCCGCCGTTCTTTCTCTCTCTGTTATTCTCGGCGGGATTATCCCGCTGCTCTTTTCCGTTGTTCGCAAGCATCTCCCTGTTTTTCTCTCCTTTTCTGCCGGGATCATGCTGGGGGCGACACTCATTCATCTGGTCCCTGAGGCGATCGAGCTGATTGGGAAGGAGACCTCTTTTTGGGTCCTGATCGGATTTCTTTTCCTTTATGCCTTTGAGCGGTTCGTGACCGTTCATATCTGTGAGGCGCTTGAGTGTGAGGTGCATTCGATGGGGATTGCGGCAGCGATCGGGATTTCCGCCCATGCCCTGACTGATGGGATTGCGCTTGGCTCCGGTCTCCTGGTTTCAGGGCTTGGTTTTGTTGTTTTAGTCACTATTTTCTTTCACAAACTTCCCGAGGCCTTTGCCCTGACCTCGATTCTTCTGCATGAATCGAAGGCCCGCACGAGGGTTGTTTTCTTCAATCTCCTCCTGATCGTCATGATTCCTGTCGGGGGGTTGTTGGTTTATTGGCTCTCAGGATTTGGATTCCCCCATCTGAGTGGTTACGCCCTTGCCTTTTCTGCAGGGACCTTTCTCCACATAGCGATTTCCGATCTTTTACCGGAGATCCATAAATATTCTGACAGGAGGGTAACGCTATTTGTGAGTTTCCTTTTCGGTCTTTTCTGGATGTATCTTTTAGGGAAGGTTTTACACGCCGCGGGGTGATTTTATGAATGAAAATCTGGCAGGACTTTACACGATTGCTGATACTCATTCCTCTAGAAACCTTTCGCCGAGAGAGATTGCCTTAATGTACCTTCAGGGGGGGGCGACGACCCTCCAGCTCCGGATGAAAGGGGCTCCTGCTGATCAAGTTTTTCAGGCGGCTCGCGAGATTGTTGGGTTGAAGGAGTTATTTAATTTCCGCTTGATTGTGAATGATTCTCTGGAAGTGGCCCGAGAGATCAATGCCGATGGGTACCATGGAGGAAAAGAAGATCCGTCAATCGAAGAGGCGCGCCGAATTTTAGGGCCTCGGAAATTGATCGGGTATTCGTCACATTCGGTTGCCGAGGCGTTAGAGGCGGAAAAGAGGGGGGCCGATTATGTGGCGTTTGGGGCGATCTTTCCCTCTCCATCGAAAGGGCATGATCATCCGGTGCAAGGAATTGAAAAGTTGCGGGAGGTTGTCAGCCTTCTAAATGTTCCCGTCGTTGCGATAGGTGGGATTGGACGCGACAATATAAAGAGGGTTTTGTCGACTGGTGTCTCGATGGTCGCAATGATCTCCGCCTTGCTCCGACCGGGCGTTAGCACTGTAGACGAGGTGAAGTTTTACAGGGGTCTTTTCAAAGGTAGAAGTTGAATTAGGGTCGTATGAAGGATCGAGACATTCTGCTGTAAAAGCCCAAGTGGTCATCTATAGGAGTTATCGGCACTGATTTAAAAATGTTGCGTATTGTCCTCACTATTGCTGGTTCTGACCCTTCTGGTGGAGCGGGGATTCAGGTCGATCTCCAGGTCTTTCATTCATTAAAAGTGAATGGGATCTCGGCGATCACTGCTCTGACCGCTCAAAACGAGGCGCGGTTTTATTCGATGAATCCGGTCGCCTCGACCCTCTTGAGAGAACAACTTCGATCAATTACCCCCCACTTCAAGCCATCGGTGATCAAGATCGGCATGTTGGGGACAGAACAGAATGTCCTCGCCGTTTATCGGTTTTTGGAATCTGAGAAAAATGCGAAGGTTGTTCTGGATCCGATTATCCGTTCCTCCACGGGGGCGATCCTCCTCGACCCGAAAGGGGTTGCGATCCTGAAGCAGTTACTGATTCCGAAGGTAACTGTCGTGACACCGAATCTGGATGAGGCGGAGGTTCTGACCGGTCTTCGGGTGAGGACGATCGAAGAGATGAAGGCGGCAGCCCTCTATCTTCATCAAGGATGCCGTGGTGTGAAGGCGGTTCTGGTGAAGGGGGGACATCTGGAAGAAGAGGCGACCGATGTCCTCTATGATGGGGAGAAATGGCATTTCTATACCTCCCATGTTCAATTCACAAAAAAAGTTCACGGGACCGGGTGTGTTTACTCCGCCGCTTTGGCTTCTTACCTGGCGCGGGGGCAATCGATCGAGAGGTCGGCGAAACTCGCTAAGGACTACGTGACCAGCTGGATTCGTAGGCGGACATCAGAGTAGCAGAGATTTCCCCCGGTTTTTTATTGGCACCTTCAAAATTTCGAATCGGCATCACCCCTTTCAGCGTGCTCGTCACAAAAATCTCATCGGCGTTTCGTAGATCTTTGATGGTGACCGGTTTTTCCTGGAATGGGATTTTTATTTTTTTGGCTAAACGGATAATCACGTCTCGCGTGACTCCCGGCAGGAGTCCTTCCGAGAGGGGAGGTGTGATCAAGACCCCTTTTTTGACCAGAAAGAAATTGCTCGAGGCCCCTTCGGTAAGGCGTCCTGATTGATTCATCAGAAGTCCCTCGACGGCACCTCTCTTCAGAATTTCCCGACGCGCCATCATCCGGGTCAGGTAGTTCGTTGATTTGACTCCGACGACCGGGAAGTCGTCGTTTCGTGTCGAACGGATCAAGATCAGTCGTCCCCCTTTTTTGAAGAACTCGGGCGAGAACGGGTGAAAAGGGATGGCAAAAATAACCAGTGTTGTCTTTCTCCTTTTCAATGCGCTGTTGCTCCGATTTCTGGAGCCAACCTGTTCCTCATCGGCCGAAAGGCAGAGACGGACGTAGGCGACCTTCTTCGAGAGTTTGTTCGTTTTCAGGAGTCGGAGGATTTCCTGTTTGATTTTCGGACCGGACATCGGGAGGGTGATCTGCAGTGCCTTTGTCCCATTCAATAGTCGTTCAAGATGTTTTTCAAAAAATAGGACCTTTCCCTCGACCGCCAAAAGCGTCTCGAAGAGCCCCTCGCCGTAAAGATAGCCGGCATTCAGGACGGAGATCCGTGCCTTCTGAAGTGGGATAAGCCGGCTATTAATGGATACGAAAGGTTTCACGAGGTGGGAGCGTTAGCGTGCGTTCTTTTAAATTTCAATACTTAAAGCAACATGTTGTTTTTTCAGCCGATAATATTGATGGAGGGCGAGGATGTCTGAGGCGCCCATCAGTTCCATCCGTTTTGATCAAATCCCCGAGTGTGTTGTCCACTGGGACAATAAAACTCAACTTAAAAGTTGGCTTCGGACTCTGAATCGGGGCCCCGACGACGAATTTTCAGAGGAAGATTTTCAGTATACTGCCAAGAGCCTGGCAGGACACGATCTCAGCCGATGGGGAAGTCGGTTTGATGATTTCAAAACATTTCTGGCGAGATATATTCGAAGTCAACGCTGTACTGAGAAATGTTGGGATCCAGAGGAAGAGGGATATGAGTTAGCGCCGATTTGTGCGGCAATCCCCCCACCGCCGTTGCCACCCCTCCCACCACCACCGTCTCCCCCCAAGGTGCACGTGAGACGTCGTGAACCGGCTCGTCCTGGTCTCTCGGGGATTCCATTGGCCTCTTTTGGGAAATTATCCGAAGATGATCCTTCCCAGCCTTTTTCACCTTTTCCAACGCCGTTCGGAGATCCAGAGGTGGTCCTGTCTCTATCCGCCCTGCCAGGAAAACTTTATCCCGGGAATCCGGTCGAGGTCGAAAAATATGCGCAGGACTTGAGCCGTTGGTATACCTTTGATCCTGCGAAGAGGTATTACTTTGAGTCAGGTTATCACAGGAAAATTGGAAGGCATTTTGAGGGGCTGCTGGATACTTTTCCATTTAAATATATTGTAGGACCTCACACCTTTCTCCTGATCTTTCTGAGTGATCCTGCTGCCTACTATCCAAACTACAACAAATGCCGCGAAGCGGCTAAGGAAGCGAATAAGTGTTGGGAAGAAGATCCCGCGACTGGGGAGCAGAGAAGGACAGGAAATTGTGACTGGCCACATTAATTTGAAGAATGACCAGAAACCTTTTCCGCGAGAAGCCGATAACTTTAATGTGAGACGAATTCTCCAACTTAAGGAAAGAGGTAAACAATAATGGGTCTACTGGTCACTGCTTGGGGTCTCCTGCCGCTCACATGGGGGATGGGGTTGATCTTTCACCCTCGGTGGACGCTAAAACTCCAGAAGAAGTATGCTAAGCTCCCGAAAAGACTTCAGAAAAAGATCTCTAAGGCCCACCGGGCGAGCGGCCTTTTTCTCTTTCTGGTCGGTTTTGTGATCCTTCTCACCTACTTCTACCCGGTCTGGATCTATAACTTCTTCCTGGTCACCCGTGTCTTGTACCTGATGGTCTTCCCTGAAAAGGGGGCTTTGCCGGTCCAGACTGAATTCTCAGAGATCATTCCGACGTATTGGATCTAACCCCTATGCTCAAAAAAACATTTATTCTTTTTTCATTTTTCCTATCTCTTCTCTTTTTGGGAGGCAACCTCCTTGCAGAGAACAAAGGGAATCTTTCCTACGGTGCCGAGACGAACTTTGCCTCTCGCTATGTCTGGGTAGGGATCCCGCTCAGCGATGGGCCAGTCCTTCAACCCTCGGCATGGGTCTCTCTGAATAAGGTCACATTGAGGACTCGAGGGAATCTCGTATTGATCGAAGAAACAAATGAGGGTCAATTTAATGAAGTCGATTTTTTTCTGGATTCAACACATGAGTGGCGTCAAATCTCCTTCAATCCTTGGCTGGGCTTTTTCTTTTTTCCGAATCAAGACGTATCGCCAACGAGTTTTGCAGGTCTCACCGTTTCTTATCCCATTTCTATTATCCGCATTTTTACAAGTCATGTCGCCGATCTTATCGCTCACCCAGGGATGTATTTCGGAGAGGTTGGGATCTCCTATGACCGCAACTGGGGTTCGCAACTCTCGTTTAAATCGTCGACGTCGATTGGCTGGGGTTCTCCCCTATTTAATGAGGTCATGGTTGGTCCTTCCAGGTCCGCCCTCAATGCCCATCTTGTGGCGGCGTCGCTCACCTGGAAGCCTCAAAAATACCTCTTTGTCCGACCTTATGCAGGATTGAGCGTCATCCTCGATAGCGGGCTTCGCAGGGAATTAGATGACCCGACCATTCTGCTGGGTGGACTTGCTATGGGTGTGGAGTTGTAGTTGAAAGTTTTGCAAGAAGCCCGCTGTACCCTTCATTTCGGATCAGGTAGTTAAACCTCCCCTTATAATTCCGTGAAAGATTCGCGCCCGCGACATCGAGGTCGTAGACCTTCCAGTCACCATTTCGAAAAACAAGGTAGAGCGAGACCGGGATCCTTTCTCCACCGTGGGTTCCCGTCGCGGTGACCTTAACTACTTGGTTTGGGAGTTTGGAGAGCTTGAAGCGAATCTGGGTCTCATGAAGCGACTTTATACGGTTGGCATTCTTTGCAAGATGCTCGACAAATTTTCCCCGAAAGGAATGATCAAAGCTGAGTTGTTCCAGAAGGGTCCATTGAGTCCAATGATCAGCCAGTGTCTTTTGATAGAAACTGTTGAAGTCGAAGTGCCCTTGGACCAGCCCTCTGATCCTGTCGGTTCGCTCTTCAATCGTCTGGAGAGTGGAGACAGTGACGAGTTCTTTCAGAAAGGAGCGCGCCGTTTCGAGTGGTGTCGAGGCGACTGTGAGTGAGGGCCAGAACAGTAGAAGTCCGATAAGGATTCGGATGGTTTTTATCATCGGCTCTCCCATAAATTTTCTCCCGAGACGGTGAAATCTCGGAATTCCGAGAAGAGGTCTTGATAAAAGGCCTCACTGGCATCACCAGTAATAGAGGCCAGGATCTCGAACGACTCTTGATCGAGGTCAAAGCCGACCAAGGCACGGTTAATCATCTCTTGGAAGAACGCTTCGACGAGTTCCACTCTCCCATCATCCACGACGAACGGGTCAATACCGATATCGTCAAGATCGGGGGGATCTGAGAAGAGGTTCGAGAGATTAATCGACGTGACAGGAGTGGTGCCGGGTAGGGTAGTGAGTCCCCCGAATGATAGATTGATCGCTCGCGCTAGATCGGCCAATTCGGTAAGACCCGCACTGGTAAGCGCGCTTGTCTCAAAAACGCCGGGCGCTGGGTCGGTAGGTAATTGACCAAGCCCTTCAATCAGCGTGGTCAAGGCGTTTGCAAGGGCCGATTGGGCCTCAGCTAACTCATCGGTGCTACGGAGTCGGAAGAATTGATTGAAGGTTCCAATCAGTGTTTCCGGGTCCGTTTCATTGTTTCCCTCAGCCGTATAGAGGATTCCAAGATCGATATCGAATCTCCAGGTATTGGCAAATGAGAGGCTGCTTTGGGCAAAGTAGAATCCAGAGAGAAGCAGCGTGACATCGGCTCTTCCGACCACAATATTGTCATCCGAATAGTAAAGCGCACCGGGGATTGTGAATTCGAAACTCGCATCCTCGCGGGCGGAATCGAGCGAGTCGATAATGGCATCCATCCCGGTTCGAAGTGTTGCGAGGTTCTGCTGCGCATCTTCTGCAGTAAATCCGTTGAGGGCGCGTGCGAGGATCTCTCCCAGGCTGAAGTTATCGCTCGGACCCTCCCTGGGTTCTCTGAGATAACCATAGGGGAATCGCGAGAGATCAGGATCTTCCGCGCGACGACCGGCATTAAATTCGTTCAACTGGTCTAGATAGCTGTTTGGCCCCACCGCATCGTCGGTTGTGAAATGTTCCTGACCGAGTCCATCTTGAAGTGAAATCACCGGCACTGATTGGGGTAAGAGGAGGATTCGGGCCAAGGCGGCACCGAAATGGGAGCTGGAATGACTGGTATCGAAAACAACCGCTTGATCAAAATAGGTTTGGGCCGTCGTGATCTGGGCAGTTCCCAAGGCGGTCATCGCCAAATCAAAACATTCTGAAGCCGAAGGGCAGGGGGGTGGAGGTTCGATACTGACCTCTCCCGTCAAGGTAAAGGTGGTGGTTGCCCCTCCAGGCATCACAAACTCCACGACCGCGCTGGCTGGCTGACCGTTTAGGGAAAGAGAAACGTCTGTGATCGTATTATCTGTGTTGCTGGTGAGGGTTATGACAACTCGACTTCCATCTGATAAATTAATTTCTAGTGCAAATGTTGACGAACTCTCAGAGGTTTCTGTCTGTGTAAAACGGCCGGAGGTCGTTTCTTGAACGGTTCCGTCGTCATTGTAAATCGTGACATCTGCTGACCCGTCAATCTGCACGACTACCCGGTAACGAAGCGCACCGGCGTCCGTATAAATATTAAACGTTCCAGCAGGAGGGGCGGAGGGGGCTGGATTTCCAATAATCGTTCCTTCGGGGTCGCCGGGGCCAACGGGATCTTTTTTCTTCGATCCAAAACAACCTGACAGGATAAGAAATAAGGCGACCAAAATGGCTATTTTTCGTTTCATCTTAGCTCTCCTTCGTTGTGAGCGGAAAAACTTGCAGGTTGATTTGGATGACCTGGTTTTTCTGGGTTTGATTTTCCTCTAAATAGGAATCCAGTTCTCTTTTGAACTCCTGAAATCTCGCCTTGATTTTCGAAAACCCTTCTTCAGAGAGGGCAATCGTGATCGAAGAAAACTCTCGACGATCTGACGGAACTTCTGAAACCGCCTTTTTGGCAAGATCACACATCTGCCGATGAAAATTGACGACAGAGAGGCTTCTGACTTCATCCGGTGTGACCAATGTCTGTTCTGTTCTCTCAATTTTTCCCTCTTTGTTTCGTTGCAGAAATTTAAGTTGTTCGAGATCGGTCAAGGCCCTTCGGACTTCAGAAAGGGTGACGTTTCCGCCGAGTCGACGGACGATCCACTCAGGATTTTCCTGAAAGTTATGAAGCCGAACGAGTTCAAGGATAGCGGCGTAGTACCAATGAGAGAGGCAATCATACTGAAGTGCTGTGAGTTCCTTTGCCTTGCGGAAAGGGCGATAGGCGGCAAGTTGTCTGAAGTGAAAATCTTTTTCTTCGTGGGTTGTCGCCTGGGTCATCTGGACCAGGTGGGTAAAGAATTTCGCCTCGGTCGAGGTTAATTTAAAACCCTTCGTGACCTTGAAAATCCCCTCCTGAGCCAGGTTTCTCCTCCCATCCATGACCAACTTGAGGGCTGCCGAGGATCGAAAACCGGAGCGGCGGTTGAAGTTTCGGAAGGAAAAGCGACCATTGATCCGAAGATTTTCTACCCGATCCTTCAGAAAACGCCTGTAGTCGAGATAATCGTAGATGTTGGCCATGGTTTCCGACTCCGTCTCCAACCATTTCCGCGTCCACCCCCGCAGCGCGGGGGTGCCCGGACTTGGTCATAATTTCACTCGTCCTTCTAAGATTACTTATCGGCTCAAGCCAACCGGATGTTGCTTGGAATGGGCAATTTTTGTTTACTTCAGAAAACAGGCCACTGGTGGCCTATTTATAAAGTAGTTAATAAAATCAAATATTTATTAATTTATTTAAGAAACTGACGAGACGAGTCCTTCCACCTTGACCGTTGTTTCCAGGTATTCTTCTTCAGGGGACGAATCGGAGACGATCCCCCCTCCACCCCAGAAATAGGCCTGTCCTTCCTTAATAACCATTGTTCGAATCGCAATATTGAACTCGGCATGACCATTCAGGCTGATAAAACCGATCGCACCTGTATAGACGTTTCTTGGCACCGTTTCGAGTTCATGGATAATTTCCATCGCCCGAATCTTCGGGGCCCCTGTGATCGAACCACCTGGGAATGTTGCCTTCAGGAGATCGATAACGTCGGTATCCTCTTTGAGAGTCCCTTGTATCGTCGAGACCAGGTGATGGACCTGGGCAAAACTCTCGACTTCACAGAGGGAGGGGACATGAATCGATCCCTTTTCACAGACTTTTCCTAAATCATTACGGAGCAGATCGGTAATCATGAGGAGTTCGGCTCGATCTTTCGTACTGATGGTCAATTCCTCTTTTAATCGAGCGTCATCGGCGACAGTTTTTCCACGAGGGCGTGTTCCTTTGATCGGCCGTGTTGTGACCTCTTTGTTTTTCACCTGCAGAAAAGATTCGGGAGAGGAGGAGATGATTTGGGTGTCACCGAGATTCAGGAATGCCGAATAAGGGGCGGGGCTGATTTGTTTTAAGCGTTGATAGATGTCATACGGGGATTCCTTCACGGCACAAGAAAACCTCTGTGACAGATTAACCTGATAACAATCACCGGCGGTGATGTAGTTTTTGATTTTGTCAATTGTCCGAAGGTAAGCTTTTTTTGAGAAATTGCTGAAAAGATCAGGAGCCTTCCCGGATGGTTTCGAGGACGTCGCTACCATTAAACTCGAGTCATGACCCGCCGGGAAGCCTTGGACCAGAGGGACATGACTCGAATGGTGCTGCGATTTTCGCAGAAACCAGGAGGGAAGCTCCTGGTCTTTTGGCGCCCGGTAGGCTTTCTTTTTCTCATGATCATAAGCATAAAATTTTTCATAATACCCAAACAGTCCTTCAGGGATCAGGTCTGATTTCCGAGAGGGGATTTTCTCCCCCAGAAAGCGGTAAAACTCGTAACCGATGTAACCGATCCATCCGCCTTGAAAAGGTAGTAGGGGCGTATCGCGATACGCCCTTTCAGATGTTTCTTTTATTAATTCTTTTCGAAGCCTCTCCAGAAGGTTTGGTTCTGAAGTTGACGAAAGAATGAGTGTGGGATTCCATCCGGCGATCGTCCATCGGTTTCGACTGTCAGGCAATGTTGTTTCCAGGAGGAAAAAATAAGGTTGTTCAAAGAGCTCACGAGGAAGCTGATCGGGAGTCAGTTGCAGATCAATCATATCGCTCGAAATGAATCTGTTCCTTCTTGAACCCGATCGATAGCGCCGTTTCCTGTACCGCCTTCACCATCGCACCGAGGCCGCAGATGTAGATTTCTTTGCCCATAGGGTCTGTGATGAATTTTTTGAGCTTGTCCTGGACATAGCCAACCTCTCCGGGCCACTTCTTGGGGCGGGAGACGGTCGGGATAAAGTGAAATTCTTTATGATCTTTTTCTAACTTCTTCCACTCGTCTTGATAGAGGATTTCATCATCGTGACGGACTCCGAAGATCAGCCAGACTTCCTGCCCGGTGGCGAGCCCCTTCTTATAATAAAGGTCGAAGAGCATGCTTCGAAGCGGGGCGATGCCGGTTCCTGTTGCGACAAAGACGGGGGTGTAGTTCACCGGCTCCTTCATCAAAAATTTTCCATACGGAATGCTGACAAGAACACTTGCCCCCTCTTCTTGTTGCCAGAGCCAGTTGGTTGCCGGGCCTCCTTCAACCCTCTTGATGCAAAGATCAACGAATCCCTCTTCATGAGGAGGTGACGCGATCGAATAGGCCCGTCGGAGCGGCTTCCCTGTTTTTGAGTCCAGGCCACATATTTCCGGAATATGGATGCTGCAGAACTGGCCGGCTTGAAAAGTGGGACGATTCCCTCTCGGGAAACCGATCTTGAAATGCTTGACCGTCGGTGTGAGGTCAACGACCTGTTCGAGGGTAGCGGTAATCGGTTCGAGGGGCATCGGGTTGTTTCCTTTACCACTCTCTTAATGTAAGAGAGTGGGATATGCAACCTTCCGATCGAATCAAATCAAAAGCCCACGCACTTGGTTTCGAACTCGTCGGTATTTCCCCCGCGAAATCGGTTTCCGACTTTGATTTCTTCCGTTGGTGGCTTGATCAAGGGTTTGCCAGCTCAATGAATTATCTCAAGAGGGGGTTGGAGAAGAGGGGAGATCCAGAACTGGTCCTACCGGGGGTTCGGTCGATCATCTGTTGTGGGTTGAACTACTACTCAGGTCAGGAGCGGGTCCTGGCTGGGGGTTCCGCCCAGTCGTGCTCACCCGTTGCGCGCGACCGGGCGCCCGACCCCCAGCCACCCGCTCCTGAAAGCTATAGAGCTAGGATTTCTTCCTACGCTTGGGGCGAGGACTATCACCGGATTGTTGGTGAGAAGCTTGCCCAACTTGCTGAATTCATCCAAAAAGAAATTGATCCGGGAGCGCAGACAAAAACCTATGTCGACACCGGCCCGATTCTCGAAAGGAGTTATGCCGCCCAAGCGGGCCTTGGCTGGATTGGCAAGAATACCTGCCTCATTAATAACGGATTAGGCTCTTTTTTCTTTATTGGTGAGATCCTGACGAGCCTTCTCCTCGACTATGATCGACCGACGTTCGATCAATGTGGGAGTTGCACAAAGTGTCTCGATGCCTGTCCCACCGGTGCCTTGCCCGAGCCGGGGATTCTCGATGCGACAAAATGCATCTCTTATTTGACGATTGAATACAAAGGGGAGTTTACCGATCAACAGAAACAGATGGTCGGCAATCACCTCTACGGCTGTGACATCTGTCAGGAGGTCTGTCCTTATAATGATCGGATTCAAGCATCAAGCCACTTAGAGTTCTACCCAAGGGAGCTGTTTCGATCGCCTGATTTAGAGGAGTTGGCGAAAGTCGATGAAAGAGGGTTTGAGGCGATCCGGCAGGGGAGTGCCATGGAGAGGATCCGGTGGGGCCAATGGAGACGAAATCTGGAGGCCTGCAGAAATAATAAGGGGCGTTGACAGTTTGGGCGCTACTCCCTATATTTATCAAAAGGGAGGAGATTATGGAGCCACAAGTAGATTCTTTTGAATTACCGACCATTCAGGACTCACCGACCGTGAAGGTGACCGAAAAGGCGGTGGCGAAGGTGAAGGCATATGCCCAAAACAACAAGGAGGCGGAGGGGAAGTTTTTCCGCGTCTATATTGAAGGAGGCGGATGCTCAGGCTTCCAGTACGGATTTCGGTTTGATGATCAGAGGGACGATGACCTTATCGTCGATGCCCCTAACGGACTTAAGGTTTTAGTCGATCCGACAAGCCTTCAGTATTTGAAGGGTTCTGTGGTCGATTATTTTGAGGACTTTAAAGGGTCCGGTTTTGTCGTTCAAAATCCCAATGCGACCTCAAGTTGTGGGTGCGGGACATCATTCTCAGCTTAAAATTTAGAATATGAATGGTGATCAGAGACGAAAGGTAGCGATTGAATATTTTCAGCGGGGTTACGAAGCCCAGATGTCTGGGAGTTTCTCTGAGGCGATTCAACTCTACCAAAGATCGATTGAGTCTTGTCCGACAGCCGAGGCCTATACCTTTCTTGGTTGGACCTTTAGTCTCTTGGGGGATTTCGAACGGGCGATCGAATTGTGTGAAAAAGCGATTCAGGTCGATCCTGAATATGGGAATCCCTACAATGATATCGGGGCCTATCTGATCGAAAAGGGGAAGATCGATGAGGCGATCCCTTATCTTCAGAAGGCGCTCGGTGCTCCTCGGTATGAGAGCTACTGTTTCCCACATTACAATCTGGGCAGGGCCTATGAGATCAAGGGGATGATGTTTAAGGCGCAAGAGGAGTATCAAAAGGCCCTTGAACGGGATCCGGAATATTTGCTTGCCCAAGAGGCCCTCGAAAAAATCTCATCGACGATTCAGTAATCTTTTATTAATAACGTCAACGGTACTGGGGCTGTAGCTCAGCTGGGAGAGCGCGTCGTTCGCAACGACGAGGTCAGGGGTTCGATCCCCCTCAGCTCCATAGTGGATGTATATGTTTTTTCGTTGGGGGTCGAACGGCACCGAACGCCGACCGGTGAGGGAGGAAAAGCGAGCCAACTCCGGCGAGCGGCAGTGAGGTGCCGACGCCCGAAGCCGTAAATAACAACGTGTTTAGGCGGAGGGCGATCCCCCTCAGCTCCACAATGCATGTTTCATGAAGAAACTTTTTTTATTCTTTTTTCTTCTTTTACCTTTCTATTTCTCATGCGCCTCCTTTTGGCCGTGGATGTACGGCAAGCGGGTGATTGAAGAGGAAGAGGCGCAACAGGAACCGCCAAAGAAAAATGTCATCGGCCGCGTCTTCCATCGACGTGAAAAAGGGTTTGACTACAATCAGGATGGTCAGATCAGTTCTGAAGAGCGGAAGTTCTTCCTCAAAATGAGAGAAACGCGGGAACAAGAGAAGATATTAAGGGGTGAAAAGTGAGGTCGGAAGTGGCGTTCATTCTGGTTCGCCCTCTCTATCCCGGAAATATCGGGGCCGCCGCACGGGCGCTCAAGAATATGGGGTTTTCGAAACTGATCCTTGTTTCTCCGCGGGCAAAACCGACCGATCCGGAGGCGAAGCGGCTCGCGGTGGGGGCGGCCGACATCTTGCGGAAGGCGAAGATTTATAAAACCTTAGAGGAGGCGATCCAAGGGTTTCATCTGCTGATCGGAACGAGTTGTCGCTACGGGAAAAAAAGGGGACAGTTTCTCCCGGTGACAGAATTGTCTGAGCGTCTCCCGGTCGGAAAAAAGATCGGGGTTCTTTTTGGTCCTGAGGATAAGGGTCTCACGACGCAGGAGCTGATGAAGTGTCAGCAGGTCGTCTCGGTTCCGGTGAATCCTCGATTTACGTCGATCAATCTGGCCCAGTCGGTCATGCTCATGGCGTATGAACTGTCGCGAAATCAGTTTCAGGTGCCGCAGAAAAAATTACACCTCAAAGACAGACAACTCGCCTCTTTGAAGGATGTGGAGGGGATGTTCGGTCATTTCCAGGAGATGCTTGGGTCGATCGGTTTTTTCCCACATCAGAATCCAACGTCGGTGATGAGAAAATTGAGACGGCTCTTCTCACGAACGAATTTGACAATAAGAGAAATTCGGATGATGCGAGGAATCTGTCATCAAGTGCTGTGGAGAATACAGAGGGCGTTATGAGTCGATCAAAAGAACTTCAAGAACTGCTTCAAGAACGGATCCTCGTCCTCGATGGCGCGATGGGGACGATGCTCCAGCAGCGTCATCTCACGGCCACCGATTTTGGCGGACCTCAGCTTGAGGGGTGTAATGAGAATCTCGTTTTGACCCGCCCCGATGTCATCCTCGATATCCATCGAAAATATTTTGAGTCGGGATCGGATATTGTCGAGACCGATACCTTTGGTGCGACACCACTCGTTTTGGGAGAGTATGGTCTTCAGGATAAAACCCATTTGATCAATAAAACAGCAGCGGATCTTGCGAGAAAAGCGGCAGAGGAGTTTTCAACTCCAGCCAAACCGCGGTTTGTCGCCGGATCGATCGGCCCGACGACGAAGGCGATTTCCGTGACAGGTGGTGTGAGCTTTGAGCAATTAATCGATCATTTTTATCATCAAGTCTTGGGACTGCTCGATGGTGGTGTGGATCTCCTGATGATCGAGACCTGTCAGGACACCCGAAATATCAAGGCAGCGGTGATTGGGATTCAGAAATGCCTTCAGGAGTTTGGGAAAAAGGTCCCTCTGATTATCTCCGGGACGATCGAACCAATGGGGACGATGCTCGCGGGTCAGGCGGCCGATGCGTTGGTCGTTTCGACGTCTCACATTGATCTTTTTGCGATCGGTCTCAATTGCGCCACAGGTCCGGAATTTATGACGGACCATATCCGGACGATTCATGAATTCGCAAATACTGCCGTCTCCTGTTATCCGAATGCCGGCCTTCCGAATGAAGACGGGAAATATCTGGAAACCCCAGAGTCGTTGGCGAGGCAGTTGGAGCGATTCATTGAAAACGGCTGGCTCAATATTGTCGGTGGCTGTTGCGGGACGACGGAAAAACATATTCGGGCCATTGCCCAAATGGTTATAGGCAAGAAGCCGCGTCCTCTTCAACTCAAGAGAGGAAGGTGTTTTTACAGTGGCATTGAGCTGGTTGAATCAACTGAAGATAACCGACCGTTGATTGTGGGAGAGCGGACCAATGTCATCGGATCCCGTCTCTTCAAGGGGCTTGTCAATGAGGAGAAGTGGGAAGAGGCGACCGATATCGGGCGTCGTCAGGTCAAAAATGGGGCGCAGATTGTCGATGTCTGTCTCCAGAGTACCGATCGGGATGAGCTCAACGACATTGAGCCCTTTTACGAAAAACTTGTCCGGAAGATCAAAGCCCCACTCATGATCGACACGACAGACCCACGTACGATTGAGAAGGCGCTGACGTATGCCCAAGGAAAGTCGATCATTAACTCCATCAATCTGGAAGAGGGGGAGACGCGGTTTCAAAAGGTCTGCCCGTTAGCAAAAAAATACGGGGGGGCGCTTGTCGTTGGTTGTATCGATGAAGATCCGGTGCAGGCGCAGGCCTTCACGCGGGAGAGAAAGCTTGGCATAGCGAAGCGGTCCCATGATCTCCTGACGAATCAATATGGGATTCCAGAAGAAGATATTATTTTTGATCCACTCGTCTTCCCATGTGCCACGGGGGATGCAAACTACATCGGGGGGGCGGTTGAGACGATCGAAGGGGTTCGTCTGATCAAGAAGGAGTTTCCGAATTGCCGCACAATCCTCGGTGTCTCAAATATTTCCTTTGGTTTGCCGCCTCAGGCACGTGAGGTGGTGAATGCGGTTTTTCTCTATCATGCGACGAAGGCTGGTCTCGATCTTGCGATCGTGAATTCCGAGAAGTTGGAGAGGTATGCGAGTATTCCGGAGGAGGAGAGGAAGCTGGCGGAGAGGGTGTTGTTTAATTGGTCTGAAAATCTCCCCCCATCCCCCTCTTTGTCAAAGAGGGGGAGCGAGGGGGGGATTTCTGATTGGCGAAGTCAAACTCGCGACCAACGTATCGCGATCAATCAATCCAACATCGCTGCCATTGCTGCCCACTTCCGGGATCGGGTAAAGGTGGAGAAGAAACAGCGGGTCGATCTCCCACTCGATGAGCGGCTGGCGCAGTATATTATTGAAGGATCAAAGGATGGTCTGATTACAGACCTCGAGCTCAAACGAAAAGAGGGGGCGACACCGCTTCAGATCATCAACGGTCCTCTGATGAAGGGGATGGATGAGGTGGGGCGGCTCTTTAATCAGAATGAATTGATTGTTGCTGAGGTCTTACAATCAGCCGAGGCGATGAAGACGGCGGTTTCCTATCTCGAACAATTTATGGAGAAGGCCGACGTGACGAAAAAGGGGAAGGTGATCCTTGCGACGGTGAAGGGGGATGTCCACGACATCGGAAAAAATCTTGTCGAGATCATTTTGAATAATAATGGTTATGAGGTGATCAATCTTGGGATCAAAGTGCCGCCTGAGGAGTTGATCAAGGCGTATCATGAGCACCAGCCGGACATCATTGGGCTTTCAGGGCTTCTCGTGAAGTCGGCGCAACAGATGGCGGTGACGGCAGAGGATTTAAAAATGGCTGGGATTACCGTTCCTCTTCTGGTGGGAGGAGCGGCGCTTTCGGATAAATACACACGTGAGAAAATTGCCCCATCCTACACAAAACTTGTCCTGTACGCGAAGGATGCGATGACGGGGTTGGGTCTTGCGAATAAACTGATGGATGGGGAGGAAAGGAAGAAGATTGAAGCGGGATTACATAGGGGCGAGGCTAGCCTCGCCCTCAGCAATAGGGCGCAGCAAGCAGCGCCCCTACCGGAGACCACTGTTCGCAGCCGACAGGTTTCACTGAACATTCCGGTTCCACCGGCCCCCTACCTCGAGCGCAAGATCCGCGATGTTCCACAGCTTGATGAGATCTGGGAGTATATCAATCCCCAGATGCTCTTTGTGAGGCATTTGGGTTTCAAGGGAAAATTCGAGGAGAGTTTGAAGGGGCGTGATCCGAAGGCGCTCGAACTGCAAAGGATCATTGAAGAGGTTAAGGGAGACGCGAGAAAGTTCATGAAGGTGAAGGCGGTCTGGCAGTTCTTTGAGGTGGCGTCGGAGGGAAACGACCTGCATCTCTTCGCTCCGAATGTCAAAAGCCCCATTCATACGTTTCACTTTCATCGACAGAGAAAAGAGGAGGGGCTTTGCCTGGCCGATTATGTTCTACCTCCAAGAGACCATGTCGTGCTTTTTGTCGTTGGTGCCGGTCAGGGAATTCGTGAGAAGTCGGAGGAATTCAAGGCGAAGGGGGAGTATCTCAAATCCCATGCCCTTCAGGCGTTGGCGATTGAAACGGCTGAGGCGGCTGCGGAATGGCTTCATCGCCGGATTCGTGAGGATTGGGGGTTTCCCGATCCCGTTACGATGACGATGAAAGATCGGTTGCAGGCCAAGTATCGCGGGAATCGTTACAGCTTTGGTTATCCTGCCTGTCCTGATCTCGACGATCAGAAGGGGATTTGGAAGCTTCTCCATCCCGAAGATATTGGGGTACAATTAACCGAAGGGATGATGATGGAGCCTGAGGCCTCCGTCTCGGCGATTGTTTTGCATCATCCGGATTGTAAGTATTTTGTAATCTAATGGAAATCTATCCGGTACAACTCGTGACGACTCTTTTTGAGGAATTGGACCTGGGTCGGTTGTCTCCTCAAGTGCATCTACCAGGAGACAGTTCCATGTCTCGCGCTGTCTTGCTCCCTTTTGGTGATACAGGAAGAGTTTATGAGCCGGTTTATGTCAGGGGTTTTGTCAGGCCAGAGATGGTCCATTTGGAGGTTCAACGGGCGCGGATGCTTGGATCGGGGATCGATGTCCGAAGACTGCTGAGCTTAGGACCGACGACAGGTTTTCATTTGGTTGCCTCCGCGACCTTGGCCCGACAAGACGCGCTCATCAAACTGAAAAAGGGGGTTCTGGTAGGGACGGACTGGTGGGTGTGTGATGAGAGACGGAAACTCCTGACGATGACAGAATCATCAGTGGATGATGTTATCCGTCAGATGGTTCGAGGGGTTCTGGAGGCGGCCGATTCTTTAGGGAAAGGGATGTCGGGGCTTCGATGGAGTTCGGCACTTTTCAGACGAGTTTGAAAAACCTCTCTAAAAGAGTCGACAGATTTTTGCGGCAATTCTGATTCATCCAAAACAATTTCGGAATCTTAAGCGGGGATTTTTGGATGACCTTACTCGGCTCGAATTCCGGTGCCTCCATCTCTACGGGATCGAAAACGACACGAAGCGAGACGAACGAGACCCCCTTCTTGGAACAAACCGCGGCGATCGCGACGGTCTCCATGTCGACGGCGATCGCCCCTCTCTTGCCAGCCTCTCTTTTCTCTTCGGGTGATTTGAGGGGATTAAAAACAGTCAGCAGTGGACCTTCGTGAAGTGGCAGATCCGATTTCTGGATCTCGTCCTTGAGCCGATTCCTTAATGTTGGATCTGGAGAAAAACGATCCGGAGACTCACACCAGATTTCAGTGGGCAGCACAATATCACCCGGCCGCATCCCCTCCCGGAGGCCTCCAGCATATCCGGCGGAGAGGATAAAGTCGGGATGAGAACGGTCAATCAGAATTTCAGTCGCCTCATGCGCATTCCCCATCCCGATACCACAACGACAGAGGAGGAGGGGTGATCCCTCTCGATTTTTTTTGAGAAATGGTTTGATCTCATCGCTCAAGGCGTAGATGAGTGCAGGCACGATCCCTCTTTACCGTAAATTCTAACGCTGTAAAGATCGGAGAACCGAGACAAGGTCTGCTTTTCCGAGACGCTTTTTTATCTTGGCAGCTTTCTCCTCTAAACGATTTCGCCGTGCCGAAGAGAGGGTCATTAATTTTCTGGAGTCGTAAATTCCAACGGCATGAGAAAGAGGGAAATGTCGCCTTGGTTCTCTTTTCTCCTTTCGTCCCAGGAAGGATTGGTAGTGTTCTTTTAAGGTGAGATATTGGCCTTGAAGGTTTCGTGTTGTCTCGATCTTCTCAAAATCTCTGGATTCAAATTTTAGCCCTGTTTTCTTGAGTTGAGTGATTCGCGGTTGAAGAAAAAACCAGAGGCTCACTAATATGACAAGGAGGCTTCCCAACAAAATGAGAATGCGTTTCATGGAGATCCCCCCTCCTCAGCAGGTGGCTGACAGGGGTTCCTTTCGGGGGCTGTTGGGATCGTGCCGCCTGCCTCTTCAAAAACCGTCCGGCAGCTGCTGGCAAAACCGATCATCCGCTCGATCTCTTCGTCACTATATCCTGCCCTCCCGAGTACCTCTTCGACGGTTGTCCTCGCGCTGCTATCACTCCCTGTGAGTGATTGGAGCAGGTTAACGTCTGAAGGGGTTGTTGCGTCACCGGGGAGGACGATCTGATGGTACCAGGTATCCGCGAGAACAGAGCAGGCCGCTGCCTCAGCCCGCCGTCTCAGGTTTGGGAGTCTGATATTGCACCAGGAATTTTCAGGGCAGAAGAAGATTTCATTGACCAGAAGAACCGTTTGCAACGTCGGGGCGAAAAAAAGTCCATACGATTCTTCCGTCGGGGTTGGAACGGGAGTCGGATTATCCACGGCAATACAGAATTGTGGTTTGACATCGATAAAATAGGCACACTGATTTTGCCAATTTCCAGGGGTGTCAATCTTGATCTCTTCGAAGGTACTAAAACTATCAATCTCCGCCTTCGTGAAGGGATAGACCGATTCATCGGCAGGGGGGTTGTCTCCTCCCGTGCAGAATCGAACCGGTGGAAAATTAAAATCCAATTCCTCTCCAGACTCCAAATAATCGGTAAAGTCACTGTAGCTTCGGTAGTGTGTCTTGGCCCCGATACGATTGATTTCTAGACGACTGCTGTGTCTTGCGACGAGTGGTCCTCCCAGCATCAGTTCCATGATTTCACAGGCCCCTGATTCAGGACCTGCGATCGTGCAGGCTTGGCTATAAGGATAGGGAAGGCGGTTCACGATCGATTCGGCATCAGGCGGGACGACCTCCTCTGTCAGGTAACTGCTTTGGTAATAACTTTGTTCCACTGACGTCTGAATGAGTCCTGCGAAGTCGTTCTGTTCCTGGATACGGTCGACATTTGTGATCAGGGTTTGATTAATGGCGCCTTGGATAGCGTTCATGAAATCAAATAACCAATCGGCAAAATCGATGAAGACGGTCACAATCGGTGAGGTCACATACCGAATGAGGTTGGCTGCCTGTTCGAAGAGGCAGCCTCCCAGCAACGAGAGAAGCGCATCGATAAAGCGTCCCTCTCCCAATGCGGTGTAGCTCTCGGAGCATTCGTCAAAATACCAGCTGGAGGAGATGGCAGGGCGCGTGACGCTTGGTGTTGACGTGACGAGACGTCGTGTTCCGATCGCGATCCCCTCTTGTCTCGCTTCCTCGGTGATTCCATCATCCAGATAGGGGATCTGTCGGATGACTCCATGGATGTTGGCGGTGATGTCATTTGCCTCAATCTCATAGGTGGAGGGGAGCGACCAGAGAATCGTCATATTAAATCCATTGGCCATGATGGTGACAAGGCCGGAGAAGATTCTCTCGACCCACCGCAGGGCCCAGCCGATCAGCCATCCCCCCCAGACATTCTCTTCGATCCACTCAGAGATCTCGACCAAAACGCGAAATTCGATATTTAAAACCCCCGGATGGATATTTGCTTCAAATCCACCTAGCTTCAGGGTTGCGGCGAAATCAGTTCCAGCGGCAGAGACGACGTAATGTTCGAGTGCAAGTCCCAGCTCAATGAAATCCGATTCAATAGGTAGATAGGCAAGTCCTGGCAGGTCGCTTCTAAATGCGTACTCTTGGCCAGCACAACCAAATTGGGCTGTGCTCGTCCGTAGAGATGTGAATTCAGGTTCAGTTAAGGTCCCAGTGGCATTGGTTACGGGGAAGGTGAGGTCTGCATTATCCATCAGAGGCATAGCACCAGATGGGCCAGCGGCAACGATGGAGGCCCAAGGCATGTCATAGCAACGTGTCGCAAATGAAAAAGGATTTCCTCCCGCCTCCTCAGACTCCTCGATATGTTCCGAAAGGGGAAGCGGGTCGATCGGTCGAGGAAATTCATCAAGGATACCAAAATTTTTATACTGATTTGTCGTGCTATTGCAGGTGGTGGAAAATGGTTTTTTGTATCCATAATACTGTCCATTTTCTGCCAAGGCGGCTGTGGCGCTACAAAGCGACCATGGGAGTCCATTGATCATCTGAGTGGTTGCGAGGGGGTTGTTCTCAGTGCTTGTTTCGTATCCATTTTCAGGAAAGTGTGTGGGGAGAAAATTGAATCGTGCCTGGTTCTTGAGATCAAATCCCCAATCCCCCGTGGATGTGATCGAAATCCAGCCTGTCCAGTCGATATCGATCCAATCCTCTGAGTAGGAGAGACCGGTGATCCGAAACTCTCTCATGTCATCACGGTACTCGGTGTCGCTTTCCAATTCTGAAAGTGATGCGCTCAAGGCCTCATCCAGATCGATAAGCCCCAGCGGTCTTATTTCACAGAATAGTTGATCCGTGTCACACGACAAGGCTCCCTCCAACGCACCCCCCAAGACAGCGGCATCGGGGAGTTGCTGGACAGCGACGCGAAAGGCAGATCGGGCAATCCAATATCGAAGAGAATTTGCAGGAAGCTCGAATCGAAGGACATCCAAAACTTGATGCCGATCTTCCTCGGGGATGTTTGTAAAGACAGAAGGGATCTCCCCTGTATAGGTATTTTCGGGGTTGTCATCGGTAGAGAAGGGGGTGGCGGATGACCCTGCTGTCGGTTCAAGGCTCACGGAGGTATCGAGCGCCTCCGTATTAATTTCTGGGAGTTTTGGACAGGTGATCCTTGCCCGATTTTGTACCTCCTGGCAGGTTGGTATGTTGGCTATCGTAACCGATTCACTCGTGACCTCTGCAGGGCAGACAATTTCCGGGATTTTCTTTTCACAACCTCGTTTTGTAAATTCCTTTTCGTAAACAAGACAAGTAGGGTCGGAGGAACCCTTTAGCTTGGTCTTCGTAAATTTTTTCTTGTTTCTCTTGTCGTGTGGAAGGTGTGTCAGATCGTTTCCATGTTGATCGACACATTTGACTTTGTAGTGACCTCCGAGACAATCGGTGACGGTGATATTTCTGACCCGAACCTCGTTTTGAAGTGGATTTGCTGTCGTCGAAGTTTTTTGAACCTTCTTTCCTTTAAAGTTATCGCAACAATGATCCACGATCCCTTTTTGAAGTCCCGCACAGGTTTTTGGTAGAACTTGTCCGATTTGTTTTGATGGGCCTGCAACGAGGGTGGGGGGACAACAGACGATACTTACGAGACCCCCGAGGAGCCAGAACAGCACTCCTCTAAGATCCATACTAGACTAGATAAGCAATTCTCATGCCAAAAGCCGTCTGAGGGCCGTGATACAAAGGTTGCAGATATCATCTGCTTAACGGCTCCTCCCTTCTAACCCCCTTTCTCAGAATGATAATTTTATCAATTTGAGACGGGACCTACCTGGGGTTCCTTGTCCCCAAAAAGGGTCATGCGGACCGTTTTTGAAAAACCTTTCCATGAGGAGAAGGTCTCTTCGACTGCCGATGCCTCATAGCCGCAATGGACCATGCAATCGGCACATTTCTCATAGCGGCCCGTGCCATACTTTTGCCATGGGGTTTCTTCCATCAGTTCCTTGAAGGTCTTTGCATAACCAGCGTCACTCAGCAGGTAGCACGGCTTTTGCCAACCAAAGACGTTATAGGTGGGATTTCCCCAAGGGGTGCACTCGTAGTCTTCCTTTCCCTGCAGAAATCGTAAGAAAAGAGGTGATTGATTGAACTGCCATTTTTTCTTCGGGTTTGACAGGATTTGGGAAAAGAGCTGACGGGTTCTTTCGCGTTTCAGGAAATGTTCCTGATCCGGCGCCTTTTCGTAAGAGTAGCCGGGTGAGATCATCATCCCTTCCACACCGAGTTCCGAGAGATAATCAAACATCTCGCGAACCCGCTCGGGGTCCGCGTCATCGAACAGGGTGGTATTCGTGGTGACTCGAAAACCCCTTTTCTTGACCTCACGGATCGCCTCGACAGCGAGATCAAAAATCCCTTCACGACAAACGGCATGGTCATGTTCCTCTTTCAGCCCATCCATATGGACGCTAAAGGTCAGAAATTTTGAAGGGGTAAACAAGTCCAACTTCTTTTTCAGAAGGATTGCGTTCGTGCAAAGATAAACGTACTTCTTTCGTGCGACAATCCCTTCGACGATCTCTTTGATCTGCGGATGGATCAGCGGTTCCCCCCCGGGGATACTGACGACCGGGGCCCCACACTCATCGACCGCCTTCAGGCATTGTTCCGGGGTCAGACTTTGTTTCAGTATTTCTTCTGGGAATTGGATCTTTCCGCAACCGGCACACTCCAGATTGCATCGAAAAAGCGGCTCGAGCATCAGGACGAGCGGATAGCGCTTTCGGTGTCTCAGATATTTCTGGATCAACACATAACTCATGATCCGCACGGCCTGGGAAACAGGAACCGACATAAGGGAGAGGGATTAGTCTTGCTTCGCTCTCCAATCAAGACAAAAAGCAACGTTTGTGGGTATTTGCCGATAGATTGAACGATGGTTGATTTGATCCCCCCCTCTTTTCCCCTTTCTGCTTGTACAGGGAGTCTTCTGCAGTTGGCAGTGACACAGGGGTTTTCGCACGCAGTTCATAAGGAATCTCCGAGGTGGAGTCGTGCGAAATATGTTGCCCTCTTTGGGGGGGCTATAGTGATGGCCCGTACGGTTGCCAATTATTTCCATTCAAGCCGTGAAGTTTCCACAGGTGTGGCGCTTCATGAATTTGGATTTGATGTTTCAGAGCTGGCTGCCACCTGCCTGATGATCTCCCATCATCCGGTATTGCTCGTGGCGGGTATAATTTTTTATGCTACTGTGAATGAGTTCAGATATTCGATGGTTTCTCCTGAAACCAATTCGCTGGTTCCCACCGCGATTGCCTTAATTGGAGGTGCTATTGGCTCAAGAATTATTGCCGATTCCCTGCTCAGGAATCTGTTTTATTTGGCAGATGTCATGAACGCCCGAGGGAAGCCATGGCAGCAAAGAATCCTCCGTGCGGCTCCACGACTTGAGTTTCATGATGGACGGGAGGTTTATTCAGGGACACTGACCTTTCGTCTGAAAGGAGACGCCCAAAAGGCGGCTCGAGAGGCGATGGAGCGGGTATTGCGATCTCGTCCCGCTGATTACTATAGTGATTATGTACATCGAAGCTCACCCCACTATGAGGGATTTCTCAAAACGGGTGCGATTCCTGATGGCTATCTGGTCGGATATTTTACTTCCGTCCCTCCAACACCACATCAACTCCATGCCGACCTGATGTTACTTTACAGAAGAAAAGAAGATCCGCTCCTCCGGATTTTTTGGGAGGAAGATCCATCGGGGGATTTTTATTTTGCCCGGGCCCAGCTAGAAAGGGCGTGGGATTTATCAGCGAGTACTCCACCGCTCTCAGAATCGTTTGTGAAGGAATTTCTAAGAGGGTTTGTTTCCTAACTCTTTGTTGTTTTTTTAATTTCGTAGTTGTATCTGCAATAGGAAGATCTCATTATGGCCATCCATTCTATAAGTAGAGCTGCTGTCGCACTGGGAGGGCGTGTTGCTCGTCACGTCACGCGTGCCGTTTTTGGAGGGCGACCCACACCGGGTGTTGATCGTTTCGCAGGACTTGTTCATTCCAGGTCCCCTTGGGCTGGCCTCCAACCGACTGTAGGAACAGGAACCTTCTCCCATCGGGCCGCAGCGGCGAGGGGGTATGCGCCGAATGTTCGAGGGCGTGGTGAAGCAAGGATCGGTCCGAGTCCACGGCCACGGTTCCATCCACCTCGCAGGGGGGCGGAATACAATTTAACCACTCAAAAACTGGATCGATTGAAACCGTCCAACTGGGATTTGGCCGTTCTTGCTTCTGTGTTTGCCCACCGTAAAATGGAAAAAGTTCAGGTGACCGTTGGCCGATATACGGGGAATCCCGATGTGGCTGAAGCGGTCATGAGTGAATTACGTCGTCGCATGAGACGATCCGAACGGCCCTTGAGGGGAAGGGAGCAGGCATTTTTTGATTTGCTGACCGAAAGGATCGGGAAACTTCAGGCGAGAATTGTGAGAGGACCTCGTGATCGGGCAATGGTTGATGATATGGTTCTCCTGGATAAGTCTCAACGTGTCTTTGCAAAGTCTTGTCGCCTGCTTTATGCCTGCGAGTCGTGGGTTCGCAGAAGATGAACTCTTCCAAGTCAGAGGGTCTCTTCCAATCAGCCCTTAAGCTCATGCCCGGAGGTGTGAACTCCCCCGTTCGCGCCTTCAAGTCTGTCGGAGGGACTCCCCTTTTTATTCAACGAGCAAAAGGAGCGAAGATCTGGGATGTCGATCGGAACGAGTACATCGACTATGTTGGCAGTTGGGGGCCGATGATCCTGGGGCACTCTTACCCGGATGTTGTTGATGCCGTTAAGAAACAATTAAAAAAGGGGACAAGTTACGGGGCCCCGACGGAGACAGAGGTCGAACTGGCCCAGGAGGTTTGCGAGGCCTTTCCTTCCATAGAAAAAGTTCGCTTTGTCAATTCAGGGACCGAGGCGGTCATGGGGGCGGTGCGTGTTGCTCGTGGTTTTACGAAGCGAAAGAGGATCGTCAAGTTCGATGGTTGTTATCACGGACATGCCGACTTTCTGCTCGTACAGGCCGGTTCCGGCGCAGCGACACTGGGTGTGCCGAACAGTGCCGGCGTCCCCGAGGAGTTCGCCTCCTTGACGCTCGTGGCCAACTTTAACGACGTTGCCTCTGTCGAAAGGCATTTTCAAAAATTCCCAGGAGAGATTGCCGCGGTGATTGTCGAACCGATCGTCGGAAATATGGGTGTGATTCTGCCGAGGAGGGATTTTCTCACCAGCCTCAAAAAACTGTGTCAGCGAGAAGGGGCGCTTCTTATCTTCGATGAGGTCATGACGGGATTCCGTGTTGCGTATGGGGGGGTGCAGGAGCTCTATCGGGTTTCTCCGGATCTCACCACGTTGGGGAAGATTATTGGTGGAGGTTTTCCAGTCGGGGCGTATGGCGGACGACGAGAGATCATGGGGTTGGTCGCCCCTGAAGGGCCTGTCTATCAGGCGGGGACATTGTCGGGAAATCCTGTTGCGATGACAGCGGGGCTTGCGACCCTCAAGGTCTTGAAGAAGAAAAAGCCTTACGCTTTTCTCAACACCTTGACTCAGAAACTGACCCAAGGTTTGGAAGAGGTGGCAAAGGCGAAAAACATTTCGGTGAAGGTTGAAAGGGCCGGTTCGATGTTTACCCTTTTTTTTACAGAGAAAGAGATTCTCGATGCGGAATCAGCGAGGAGTTGTGATACAAAGCGGTTTGCCAAATTCTTTCATGGGATGTTGGAGAACGGGGTTTATCTCCCCCCCTCGCAGTTTGAGGCGGCGTTTGTGTCGATGGGGCATAGTGAAAAAGATATTGAGAAGACGGTGAAGGCAGCAGAAAAGGCATTTGAATGAAAAAAGAACCTCCAAAAGACAGCTTCATCGTCGCCTGGGGAATCTACGGTGCGATCGGGTTTCAGCTCGCCAGCATGGTGATCGGTGGACTCTTGCTCGGACAATGGCTCGATCGGAAGTGGGGGACGATGCCGTGGTTGACCCTGATCGGGCTGATCCTTGGGTCGATCGGCGGTTTTTATAATCTGATCCGGATTGCGACTTGGAAGGAGAAGAGGAAGTAACGTGAAAATCATAACGAGTTTTCTCTTGGGAGGGATTATTGCGGGGATTAATCTATACTTCCTCGCGAAAATTGTTCGAAGAATCGGACAGGAGAAGGGGAAGGGGAGGCTCGGTCTGTTGGTCGTGGCTAAGTTCCTCTTTCTCTTCGGGATTATCTCCTTGATTCTCTGGAAGGGGCATGTTACCCCCCTCGCGTTTTTGGGAGGTTTTTCGGTCCCTTTGGTGGTTTACTTATGCATGACTTTACGTGGTTCAGCCTGATTACGGACAAGATTGATCATCACAACGTCCATATCTTTTCGTCTGCCTTTATTGTCCTTTTGATTGTGATCGCCTCATTTCTTGCCCACCGAAAATTGAAGAATCCTGAGTCTCGTTTGATTCCAGAGGGGAAGATGAGTCTCACCAATATTTTTGAAGCGGCTGTCGAAAATATTCTCGGACTCATGGAAGGGGTCATGGGTCATGAGGCCCCGAAATATTTCCCACTCATTGGGGCGCTTTTCATCTATATCTTTCTTTGCAATCTCCTTTCGGTCATCCCCGGTTTTGTACCCCCGACAGATAACATTAATACCAATTTCGCCTGTGCGATTACCGTCTTTGTCTATTACAATGCGATGGGGATTCGCGCCCATGGTCTTAAAAACTACCTCAAACATTTCATGGGACCGATTGTCTGGCTCGCACCGCTCATGTTTGTGATTGAAATGATCGGTCATCTGGTGCGCCCTGTTTCGCTCTCACTGCGTCTTTTTGGGAACATTACGGGCGATCATCTGGTTTTGGGAATTTTTTCAGATTTGGTACCGGTCCTGGTACCGGTTGTTTTTATGGCCCTGGGTCTGTTTGTCGCCTTTATCCAGGCTTTTGTCTTTTCTTTGCTGTCGATGATCTATATCGCGCTCGCGACGGCACATGAAGAGGGACATTAACTAGATAAAAGCTACGATTTGTCCGATTTTTTGGACTGTTTAGACACGCAAGAGAGACTGCAGGGACTTTCAGAAGGAAGGAGGTGAATATCATGAAGCGGATTATTACTTTCTTAAGCGGACTCTGTTCTTTTCTTCTCGTCTCTGCGGTCACGTTTGCCCAAGAGCATGGAGCTGAGGTGGCCTCTGCTGCGGCGGGTGACAGCCTGTGGGTCAAGCCGATGTTGGCGCTCGCCTCAGGTTTTGCAATTGGTATCGCTGCTTTCGGCGGTGCCTTAGGCCAGAGCCGAGCTGCTGCCGCTGCACTTGAAGGAATCGCACGAAACCCAGGTGCTGCCGCAAAGGTCCAAACCCCGATGATCATCGCATTGGCGCTCATCGAATCCCTCGTCATTTACGCACTGGTTATTGCGTTTTTGCTACAGGGGAAGATCTAAGGTCATGGTATAGAGCGAAAAGCCCCCTCGCCTTTCTGGCGTGGGGGCTTTTTTTTGTATTTTCCTCGCAACGTTATTTTGTCAAAGACGACGCTCCTGTTAGAATGGATGGGGGACAGCAGGATGCCGTGATTGGGATCGGTCGGTATGCTCGGGCACTTTCCGGGCTGCGCCTGATTACCCCTGCCGATGGGATGGAAAGACTTCCTGGAGAACTCAAGGCGAAGGTCCAACCTTGGGCTGATCGATTAGGGGATTCACGATTTGAAATAAAAGCGAGGTATCATTACCGTCGTCTCGTATCTGCAGCAAATCGTGCCGCTGCTCATCAGAAAAGATACCCGCTTCCCAGTGCAACTCTTTCGGCAGAGGAGTTACGGCGGTGGTACGATGACCTTGGAATTATTTCGTATGAAATGCGGCGAGCTTATGGAGCGATGAACCAGTCTGGGTGGCCTCAGCATCGATCGGCATTTGTCATTGGTCTCTTTTACTCTGGAGTGAACGATGCCTTTCAGAGGGCCATAAGAGTTTTTAGCTCACAAACAACAGGTAAGTTAACGATCGCCTTCCTTTTGTTTACCGGTCTTCTTTCTGTCTTTTCGGATTCAAAAAAAGGTATTTGAATTCGATCCCCCAATATACGATATACAGGAAACGTTTTGCGCCTGTAGCTCAGTGGATTAGAGCACTTGCCTACGAAGCAAGGGGTCGCAGGTTCGAATCCTGCCAGGCGCACATTATAATCCAAGTTGTTTGGCAATATCTGAGACGAGATCTGCCCCCTCGTCTTGAAAGCAAGAGGTCTGTTCTGATTCCTCAAAATTCGCTTTCGCATAGACCTTGTCACACGTTGTTCCATTGAAATCGAAGCTGCTTGTTTGAATGGAAGCAGACGCTGCTTTTGAAGGGGTTTTGCAATCCCACGCATAATCACCAAAATTTTTGCTGAGGGTTTCAACAGCTGTGGGCATACTGAAATTTTCGACGAGAGACGAAAAGATAGAACTGTTTGCTACGGTAAATGTTGGTGTTCCTTCAGAGGAGGAGATCGTAAAATGCTCAGTACGATCGGCCGTAAAAGAGCAGCCCTCAGCGACAGGTTTTGTCTCCAGACAAAAACAAGATACCGCGGGGGTCGGGGTTTTGCATGTGTCCTGTTGAGCTTGTGTTACCGGATTGCAACCACTGATGGGGCAATAAATTGTGCCTTCACCAGCGGCAATCAAACCGGGGAATTTAGGCAAATTTTGAAACGTAATGCCAGGGAAGTTTCCGGTTGCAGCAAATTTCCCTGATCCCTCTTCAGAGTTAAAAAGGGAGAGCATGCATGTTAAAAACTGATCCGTTCCCGAGAAATTACCATCAAAACATCCTGAAGCAAAATTGTTGGCCTTCTCATCAGGGCCGCCATCGTTGTCGTACTGAAATTGCATATGACCGGCGCCAAAAGTTCCATCAAATTTGATTTGATAAAGGGCATAAATAATATTCGCCAATGATTCCACTTTTGCGAAGACATTGGTTCCTTTTTGAGCCGGATCAATGAGGACTGTCCCGGTGACTTGTGTCCAATCATCCAGAGCCGGGTCGTCCAGATTATGCCTGTAGCGGTGGGTCAGGTTGAGTGAAACGGCTCCGGTGCTGAGATCAATCTGGAGAAAAAAAGCGTCTGTTTGTGTATCGTTCTGACATAGTTCTACTGCGAGTGTTCCAACCTTCGAAGTTGCGACCCCCTTTTTTATTCGGAATTTCATTTTGCCGTCATCGCCAATATATCCCTTGGTATTTAACGCCTCGCCTTTGAGTTCGAGTGTTACGTAAGTATATTCATCGAGCGACAGAAAAATTCCTGCGAGCGGCAGCAAGGCGGTGGCATTACTGATATAGCATTGAAATAAAGTAGCTTGCTGGCCAATTCTTTCGACCTCCTTGAGAAGCTGATGGGCCTGGCAGCCCATAAGGGATGAACTTCCGATCTCAGCAGGTTCAAATTCAAGTGTGCTTGTCGTTGTCGATGTCCCTATAAGGTTCATGAGGGAGATATCCGCCGGGACAAAATCGACATCGTCAAATTCAGAGGGATCCGATACGACTTCCGATGTTGTTGAGGTGCCAGATCCGCTATCACAAGAGAGCAGACAGGCTGTCAGGAGAACAACACCGAGCTTGAAACATTTGTGATGAGTCATCATGCAAGTTTATCCCCCAAGACTTAAGTTGATTTCTACAATTCCTGACGCCAGTTTTTTGGGTGTGATCGAATAACGGCCTTGAAAGGTTGTTCGGAGTGCCTCGATGAGGTTCTCCGAGGGACCTGAATAAAGGATCCTCAATGTGATGAGCTCCTTCGCCTCCGATCGGGTGGTGATCGAATCGACCCCCGAGATTTTCAGGATCTCGTTGCGGATTTCCTGGGACTCCGTATAGGAGCTGATCTTCACGAGGACGATCTGAATGCCGCTGGTTTGAGGCTCTGAGGTTTGGGCCAGACAGATTTGTTGTAAAGACAAGCAGAAAAACAGACCCAATACTTTGAGCATGGTTTTATTCATCCAGCTTTGTAAACCCCTCGATCCTTTCAATCTCCAGGACGGCATAATTTTTCTTTTCATCGACAATCCGGATTGTCCCCAACTTTGGATCAAACTGGGTCAGCTTCCCACGATAACAGATCCCGAAGGCGACGACTTCGATCGGATGTCCGACTGCCTTCTTTAACATTTCATGTGTGACTTCTTCAATTGGTTCCATTCATTTCACCTTAAACGCAGTGACTCCCTCCCAATCTTCCGGAGGATTCTTCTCATATTGCTGGCAACGTTCAACAAAAAGTTGTGAGGGGCCATCTTTCGGGTCAAGGAGCAGACATTTCTCGAAGAGTCCCCTCGCCTCCCGGAAGCTCCCACGCCGATAGAGATGGAGCGCCTCGGCAAAGATCGGGAGCATCTTTTCCTCTGCCGAGAGGGGATCGACGAGGAGCTCAAAGATTCGAACTGTCGCACGCTTTCCCTTCACCTGGACATCGTCAAGCTCACGAAAGAGGAAATGCTCTTTGACTTTTTCATAGGTCCACTGACTGATCAGGATATTTGTCGTGTAGTATTTGTTGAGCCCCTCAAGCCGCGAGGCCAAATTAACGGCATCACCGAGGACCGTATAATCAAATCGTCTCTCCGACCCCATATTTCCGACAGTCATCACCCCTGTATTGATCCCGATGCCGATCCGAAGCCTCGGGACATTGAACTCCTTTTCCCATTTTTCCTGGAAGGCCTTGACCAGTCTGATGGTTTCTACAGCGGACTCACAGGCGAGACGTGGATGTTCTGGTTCCGGGAGAGGGGCCCCAAAAACCGCCATGACGGCGTCTCCAATGTATTTATCAAGGAGCCCCTTGTGTTCGAGGATAATATTGGTGACCGGTGTCAGATAGCCATTCAAGAAACTGACAAGGGTTTCAGGGGGCGTTGTTTCTACCATCGATGAAAAATTTCGGATGTCACTAAAGAAGACGGTGAGTTCTTTTCTTTCTCCCCCCAATCGGAGCTTTTGAGGGTTGTCGGTCAGCTCCCGTATGACATCAGGCGAAAGATAGTGTTGGAATGTTTCACTGATAAATCTTTTTTCTTTTTCCTCTCCGAAATATCGATAGAGGGTTGTGCCGCCGTAAACCAGGAATCCAGAAAAGATGGGATAGATATTCTGCAAGACCCATTGAAACTTAATAAAGACGAAGTGGAGCAGGAAGGCTTGAAAGACGGTCACTCCAAGAAAAAATAGGAATCCAAACGCCGCATTCAATCTTGAGAGCGAGAACGCGAGACTGGTTCCAATCAAGAGGATCAGAAGGGCAGAGAAAATCTCTGTGATGAGGTCATGTCTTAAGAGGTCTCCCTTGATCATGTTATCCAGGACATTGGCAGCGAGATTTACTGACGCCATCGCAGGATCGACCGGGGTGGGGTGCTGGTCTTCCAGGCCGGCTGCCGTCGCGCCAACCAGGACGATCCGATCTTTGAGGACAGTTGTTTGATCCCCTTCCAGGACATCCACGGCGCTGATGCGTGTAAAGGAGCTTCCCCGACCTCGAAAATTGACAAGGAATTTGCCTTGGGAATCGAGCCGGAGCTGTTTCAGAAAATTCAACGGGTCGTTTTTGGCGATTGTTCCCAACGCGATCTGAAGGGGGAAGGAGGGGAAGACTTTTTCCCGATAAGCAATGAGAAGCGGAAGGGCACGGACGGTCCCATCGAGACCATGGACAATATTGAAAAAACCCTGTCGTTTCTCGCCCAAGAAGTGTGAGAATGGGGCATACATGTTTTGGATCCCGAGCGCCTCAAGACTTTTATCTGGATTATAGGCGACATCGAGGGCATCATTTTGGACATCTTCAAAATTTTGATTCAAAGTCTCTCGATCAAGCGCGCTCTCTTTTATCTCTTCAGGTGTCATGAGAAAGTAGTAGCCGGTGTAGATTTGAGGAGACTGACGCAGGGTGGTTGCCAGAAGGGTGTCTTGCTGGGCTCCTTGTTCACCGATTGAAGGATCGGAAAAAAAGATATCGGGGGCGACGACCTTCGCCCCTTGGGCCACTAATTCTTCGAACAAATCCGCAAAAATAGCCCGTGGCCAAGGCCAACGACCAATCTGGCCGATGCTTTTTTCATCGATCATCGTGATAACGACCTGATTTGAGATAGGGACAGGGCCTCGGAGTGTGAAGTGGATGTCGTAGAGTTTCCCTTCAAGGGTCTCAAAAAAAGGGGGTCTCAGAAAAGAGAGGAGGAGACCAAAAGCGGTGAGGACTAGAGGAAGAAGGATCGCTTTCTTCATGATGAGAGGGTGATCACCGCCCCTTCTTGTGCCAGAGAACAAGGTAATTTGGTGCCGGAATGGGTGATCAATGCTCGCGCCAGCTTCAATTTTTGTTTTAGGGTAGCATCGGAATGATTCGGATCATGATGAAAGAGACAAAGTTTTTTTGCCCCCCCATGAATCGCAAGTTGAATTGTATAAGAAATAGGACTGTGGCCCCATCCCAGACGTTTTTTGTATTCGTTTTCGAAATATTGGGCATCCATGATGAGGAGATCAGTGTGATCGATCCATCGGGCAATCTCCTCGTCTAAAGGAGCCCATTTCCCATGACGACAGGAAAGGGATGGTTCATGATCACTGATATAAACGACAGAATGTCCAGAGGGGGTTTGGATCTTGTATCCCAAATTGCCCCCCGGATGATTGACCCAACGGCAACTAATTCGAAAGGGGGGGATTCGAAAAGAGTGTGGTTTGATTTCGAGGACTTTTTTTCTGGATTGGAGTTTGGGGAAGGGGAAAAGATTTTTAAGGGACCGTTTTAATCCTGGGGGGCCATAGATCCTGATTGGTTGGCCGTTATTCAGGGCAGGGGTAAAGAACGGGATTCCACCAATATGATCCATATGGGTATGGCTGATGAGAATATTAACCGGTTTTTTCGAGTGTTTCGGAAGCGATTGTCCCAGGAGACGGATGCCGGTTCCCCCGTCGAGGATGAGTGAATGATCACCGTAAATAATTTCAAGACATGAGGTGTTTCCGCCGTAAAGAAGGGTTGACCTGCCGGGCGACGGAATCGAACCGCGCGTCCCCCAAAATCGGACCTGCAATTTTCCCCCACGTCGCTTCAAGCTATTGAATATTACTCCAGATTTGTCGTTGAGACCAGAATTTTTGCCGTCTTAAATTGACAAATTTACAGGGACGGGCTTAAGATAGCCCTGCTTGAAAGGGCTTATATGCTTTTTAACTTCGCGAATATATTGATGTTTCTGATTGTTGGGGCCGGGTTTGTCTTTGCCTCGCTCCTGATCGGTCGACTGCTTCGTCCGCAGGTGCCGTTTAAAGAAAAACTTATGACCTATGAATGTGGTGAGATCCCGACCGAAGGGGGACGGATTAATTTTAATATCCGTTTTTATATCCTCGCCCTCCTCTTTATCATTTTTGATGTTGAGATTGCACTGATGCTTCCGGTCGGAACTGTCTTCAAGGCCTGGATTGGAGAGGGGAAGGGGATGTTGGCGTTTGTCGAGATCGCGATTTTTGTTTTCATCTTGCTTTTGGGCCTCGTCTATGTCTGGAAAAAGGGGGATCTCGAGTGGATGAAGAAGGTGGCGATTGAGCCCGAAGGACAAGGAGAGTCGATTGTTCCGAAGGCGAGTTATGTGCCTTAAGGGGTTGAGATGCTGACATTAAAAAACAAGATTCCGGAGAATGTGATTACGGCCGGTGTGGATAGCCTGCTGAATTGGGGACGGCTTTCATCGCTTTGGTATATGCTCTTCGGGTTGGCTTGTTGTGCGATTGAAATGATGCAGACCGGCGGGCCCAGAACCGACCTGGATCGTTTCGGCGCTGTCCCTCGCGCCTCACCTCGTCAGTCAGATCTGATGATTGTCGCCGGGACATTGACCTACAAGATGGCGCTTCGGACGAAGATTCTTTACGACCAGATGCCGGAGCCAAAGTATGTTCTTTCGATGGGAAGTTGCGCGAATTGCGGAGGGCTTTTTCAGCCAGCCTATTCCGTCGTGAAAGGGGTCGACAAGATCATTCCTGTCGATGTCTATGTCCCTGGTTGCCCGCCGCGCCCGGAGGCATTGACCGAGGGACTTTTGAAGATTCAGGAAAAAATGAAACGGGAAAAATTCTTATTGCGCAACCGAGAGAAAACCCAAATGGTTGCCTGATTCGCTTTCAAGGAAAAAACCATGACACCCGAAGAGATCTACAGAGAGTTAATAAAACATTCCCAAATCGAATGGGTAGAGGGGGCGAAACTTCCTGTCACTTCGGCGACGAGTGGAGATCCTTTTCTTGTTGTCCCCGCTGCGAAGATTTTGGAGATTGCCAAGGTTTTGAAGACACGGGAAGAGTTCTCTTTTGATTGTCTTTCCAGTCTTACCGCTGTTGATCGTTTTGCGAATCAGCGTTTCGAGGTGGTCTATCATCTGTTTTCCTACAAACATCGGCACAACGTTACCCTGAAGATCTATCTGGAGAGAGGGGACACCGCACATCTTTCTACAGTTGAGTCGCTTTGGGGTTGCGCGAATTGGTTCGAGCGAGAGGTCTACGACCTGTTTGGGATCAAGTTTGATCAGCACAGTGATTTGAGACGGATCATGCTCCCGGATGATTGGGTGGGGCATCCACTGCGTAAGGATTATAAGGAGCAAGAGGATTATCATGGGATCGCGACAACGCGACCACCGTTGATACAATAGTATGGGCGAACTTCGCACACAAGAAATGCTTTTGAATATGGGCCCTCAGCATCCGAGCACCCATGGCGTCATCCGCTTCGTCGTGAAGACTGATGGTGAGGTGATGACGACGGCGGTCCCGGATGTCGGCTATCTCCATCGTTCGATCGAAAAGATTGCGGAGAAGGCGACCTATCATGGCTTCATGCCGTGGACCGATCGGGTCGATTATCTCGCGGCGATGAACTGCAACTACACCTATGCGCTGGCGGTTGAGAGATTGGCGGGGATCGAGACAAGTCGCCGTGCCGAATTCTTGCGTGTCATTTCCATGGAACTGAATCGAATCATTTCACATCTGCTCGCTGTCGGCGCCCTCGGGATGGATGTGGGGGCCTATACGCCGTTCGTTCATGGGCTTCGCGAGCGAGAGAAGGTGAATGACCTGATCGAAGAGCTTTGCGGTCAGAGGCTTACCTATAACTATGCCCGTGTGGGTGGAGTTATCTACGATATGCCGCCGGGATGGGATAAAAAGGTCCTTTCATTTATCAACCAGTTCGAACCTCTCCTCGAGGAGTTCAATCGTTTGCTGACCGATAACAAGATCCTGATCCATCGGCTTCGCGGGATTGGTGTGATTACGAAAGAGGATGCGATTAACTATAACCTCGTGGGGCCCAACCTCCGCGGCTCCGGAGTGAAATGGGACCTTCGGAAGGATATTCCCTATTCGGTTTATCCGGAGTTTGATTTTGAGATCCCGGTTGGGACCGGTGAAGGTGGTGCGTTGGGTGATTGTTACGATCGCTACATGGTTCGAATCAAGGAGATGAGGGAGTCTTGCAAGATCCTCCGACAATGTTTTGAAAAAATCCCTGCGGAGGGGGAGGCTCAGGTGAAGGTCCCCAAGAAGGTTCGTCCCCCTGCCGGTGAGGTTTATGTCCGGACAGAAAGTACACGGGGAGATCTCGGTTGTTATCTCGTCAGCGATGGAAGTGACAAGCCGTATCGGGTCAAATTCAGGGCTGGCTCCTTTACGGCGATGAGTATCGTCGAGAAGATCAGTCGAGGGATGATGATTGCTGATTTGGTGGCGTTTATTGCGAGTTTGGATGTTGTGGCACCGGAGATAGATAGGTAAATCCCCCCAACCCCCCTTTTTCAAAGTGGGGTAAGAGGAGATTTTAAAATTATGCAACAATTTGCCAATTGGCTCCTCACGAAAATTCCGTATCCAGCATTCTTGCCCACGGAATACCTTTATATCGGGGTTCAGTTGATATTTGCCCTCCTGATGCTGATGCTCTTTGTGGCCCCGTTTGCCGGCATCATCTCTTGGGTAGAGCGACGGGTGGCTGCCCGAATGATGGATCGAGTCGGACCGAACAGGGTAGGACCCCAGGGTTTTCTACAGTGGCTTGCCGATGGGATCAAATCACTTCTGAAGGAGGATATTATTCCGACGAACGCCGATCCGATTCTCTTTCGTTTGGCGCCGTATCTCGTTTTCATCGGGATGTTTGTTGCTTTCGTGGTTGTTCCTTTTTCGAGCAAGTTGATCATTGCCGATCTGAATATCGGTATTTTTTATCTCATTGCGGTCACATCAATCGTAACGGTCGGGATCATGATGAGTGGTTGGGCCTCGAATAACAAATATTCCCTGTTGGGAGGCATGCGGTCGGCGGCCCAGATTGTCTCCTATGAGATTCCGACAGGGCTTGCGATCCTCGTGATTGTCCTCTTGTCAGGGAGTCTTTCCATGCAGGAGATCATTGCGGCACAGGGGGCGTATCCCTGGGAGTGGTTCCTCTTTTCAAACCCATTTACGGCGATGACCTTTTTCATCCTCTTTATCTCGGCCCTGGCCGAAGGAAATCGTGCCCCTTTTGATATCCCGGAGGCGGAGAGCGAGCTCGTTTCCGGTTATTCGACAGAGTATAGCGGGATGCGATTCGTTTTCTTTTATTTTGAGGAGTGGGCCAATATTTATCTGATTGCCGCTGTCGGGACGGCGCTCTTCCTCGGCGGGTGGCAGATTCCACCGGCAGTTCGTCAATGGGGGGCTGCGACTCATTTTATCCTTCCCCATCTCCTGGAGTTCTTGACCTTCTTCATCAAAGCGATCGCGATTGTCTTTGTTGTCATCTGGATCCGGTGGACACTCCCGCGTGTGAGGGTCGATCAACTCATGATTCTCTGTTGGAAATATCTTTTGCCATTTGGTTTTGCCTGTGCGTTAGGGACCGCCTTATGGATGGTCTTGTTTCCAAAAGGAGTCCCTTTGGTGAGTTACACCCTTTTCGGTGGGGCCGTGGTGACAGGGGGTTATTTTTTCTATCGGGTGTGGTATCAATTGAAGGCGGCAAACGTGAGGGTGCATCTGAATCCGTTTGTATAATATGGATACATTTGTTTCCTACTTCAAAAACATCTCTCACGCTACCTCGACAATTTTCGAGGGGATGGCGGTGACCTTTTCCCATCTCTTCAGGAGACCGGTCACGATCCAGTATCCCGATCGGATTCCAAAGAAATTGTCCGAAACACTTCCGGAAAGATTTCGCGGTTTCTTGAAAGTCGACATGGAGATCTGCACCGCCTGTCTCGCCTGCATGAATGACTGTCCGATTGACTGCATCAAGATCGTGACCGAGAAGGACGAGGCCTCGAAGGAGAGGCTTCTGACACAGTTTGATATCGATATGGCGAAGTGTATGTATTGTGGGCTTTGCACAGAACCTTGCCCGACCGGCGCGATTCATTTTACGCGTCAGTTTGAGCGAGCGACGGAGACGTTGGCCGATCTGGTTTATAAATTTGTCCCCGGTGGTCAGAGGATCATGCCGTACAAGGCGCCTAAAAAGGAAAAAGAGGATGTTGCCGCTGCCTGAAATTAAAGATCTCGTTTTCTTAGGCATAGCAGGATTCACGCTTGTCTCAGCGGCGATTGTCTCGTTTTCACGAAGTATTGTTTATTCCGGTTTTGCCCTGCTGGGGAGCTTTGCAGGTGCGGTAGGACTCTTCGTCCTGCTCTCCTCTGATTTCGTCGCAGCAACACAGCTGCTCATTTATGTTGGCGGGATCCTTGTCCTGATCCTCTTCGCGATCATGCTGACCTCGAAGATCGGAGATGTGAAGTTGACGAATCTTTCGGTGAATCGGAAGATCGGCATTCCGATCATAACTCTTTTTACCCTCTTCCTCCTCTCTACCCTTGCGAAGGGGACCTGGCTTGTTGTGGAAAAAGAAGAGTATCGCTCGATGGTAAAGCCGATTGGCGATGCCTTGCTCTCCAAGTATCTCCTGCCGTTTGAGGTTGTTTCGATCGTTCTCCTCGGTGCACTTGTGGGGGCGATTGTGTTGATCAAGAGGGAGGTAAAATAATGGTCTCCCTTCAATCCTATCTCATCGTCACCGCGATCCTCTTCTCGCTCGGCCTCTACAATATCTTCACCCGAAACAACTCGATCGGGATCCTGATGGGGGTTGAGCTGATCCTGAACGCCGCCTCGATCAACATGGTCGCCTTCGCGCATTTCAATGGGAATGACATCGCCGGAAACATCTTCTCCCTCTTTCTGATTGTCCTTGCTGCCTCCGAAGCAGCGGTGGCGCTTGCCATCGTCGTCTCGATCTATCGGCAGTTCCATACGATTGAGGCGAGTGAGGCGACGACGTTGAAGGGATAGGAAGCCTCTGCAAAAGTCCATTTGCTTCGTTGCCTTCGTTGGCACTCCTTGCGACGTACTTGCTAGCAACTTCTTTCGAAGAGTACCGAGTCAGACGACGTTATGCTCAACAGGATAAGACTGAATTTCCCGACAGCTTTTGGTCTTGGACTCGGGGGTATTGCGAGTCTGTTTTTGATCGATCATTTTTCAGGACCTCCAGCACCTGAATTGCAATCGACCACGGAACCGATCGGTCAAATGTATCGGAAACTTCGAGTGGACTATCTGGAAGGTTCCATGGAGGTCAGTTCCCAACCGACCCCTGTGGAATATGAAGATGGAAGGCGTGTCGATTTTTATAGCCTCGAGGTCCCCGATGTTGTCTTGAAGAAGGATAGCCCCGGTCACTATACCCGTATTCCTGTAAAGCGTCTGCTCCAGTTTCAATATTATCCTCAGAATGATGAAGAAGGGCGCTTTGCGGCTGTTCTTTGGGATGAAAAGGGTCAGATGGCGCGTCGCTGGTTCCCGAATCAGATTGATTGTCGGATTCCCGATTCGAATGATCTTTTGTTGCATGCGGCACTGACAACCTATCGGGTTTGCCCATGAAAGACGTACACCATGGGGGTACAGAAAATAGACTTCAATAAGATATTCCTCACAACAGATATATTTATTCATCGATTTAAATCTCGATTCAGTTTTTTGAGGTAGACAATATGAGGGTGAGCTACCAAAAACTTTCTGGGCTTGTTGTGGGTCTCGCATCCTGTCTTGCTTCAGGGGGTGTCGATTTCCAAGAGGCAGATCAGCCCTTGCCTGATGCCGGTTCTCCTAAGCCTCCAACCGATGACGACAAGGTTTCGATTGATACCGATCCTGATCGGGGAAAAACGAGAGGGTTGGGAGAGGCGATTCGTATCCCGGGGCCCTCTGTTGACTCGTTTGTTGCTTATCCATCAACCGCTCAAGGGACTGTCGCAGCCCTGGCGACGTATCCTCCATGGAACGCGAATCTGCCACCAACCGAACCGCTTCGTTATCTCTTTCTGGCCTATGAAAATCCCTCCACCATCTATCGTTTGAGTTTCAATCCGGACGGGACGCCCGAGATGGTGGATGGGGAACCGAATTGGAATCCCTTGTTAGTGGCAGCCGAGATGCAGCCGGTTAATTTAATGAACTGGGGCACCACTCTTTTGGTTGGCCAAACGAATGGCCTGCTCGCCTTGAATCATGAAACAGGGGAGATTCAGGAACAGGTGACCCTGAATGGACTTCCTCCGCTTGAGGATCTCGATGGGAATCTGGTTTATTTTGATCGCAGCCGACTCTCTGGTGCTGATGCGGCTCCCCTAAATGGAAACATCTGTATCACAACGACAGGGAGGGATGTTTCGGGGACGGAACATCCCTATCTTCTTTTTGTTTTTTGCACCGTTCCTGGAATCGATTTTCAATGTTATCCTTCCGAAAACTATGTGGCGGTGAAGGCGGATGGGATTGGTACTCTCGCACTCGCCTCCAATATGGGTGGTAACTGCCTTGGTGTGACGACCAACGATGGAACGGCAAGGGGGGCGGGTGAACAATCGGTCCTGAATCTCCTCGTCTCCTCCCCGGAATCTTCGACCAGGTTTCGGATGTTATCGGCCAGTCTGGCGGTCTTTTCGGGTGAGATGTCTGTGCCGATCGTTGCCGATGCGATTCCCCATGTCGAGGTCCCGCGATCAAGACATCTGGTGATTCCATTTCATCAGTCAGACGATGGTTTTTTGCCGCGTGGAATCCTGCGTTGGCCCTATGATGAGGCGATGGATGCGTGGAGGGACACCCCCGAAGAGACGCTTACGAGGGTTAGGGGGGACTACAACCCACTCTCACCCGGTTTTAACCCCGAGGGGAGGATCATCAACTCAGCCCTCGTTTTTTCGAATGACGCTGTCTCCATGACGGTCCTGGCAGGAGACGATGAGAACGGGGTTCTCTATTTTGTCCCGAATGAGCCGTTGGATCTCTGGCCGCTCGGAGACCTCCCTGAGGTCTGGACGACGATGTCGACAAGCGCCTCCAGCATGCTCGTTTCCGACGGTTTTGGCCGTGCCTACGACATCACCTCTTATGGAGAGAGGGCCTTTGTCGCGACCGATGATGAGATCAAGGTCGCCTCTCTTTCAGAGATTTTACCTGAGTAGCCGATCATCCGGGAATGATTCAAACCAGCTTTGTCTTAAGACCGGAGTGGGAGGCTGCTTCCAGCTGTTTTTTATCTGAGGAGATAAACGTATCCGCCTTCCACCCCAAGGCGCTCCCGATATGAAGGGCATCCAAGGCTCGAACGGAATTGTCTTCCAGAAGGGTGATGGCATGTCCCACCACCTGCGGAGTTACATTAACGATGTCAGCATCCTGGGTATCCGCCAGCAGGGCCTGTTTAGCCAAGGCATATTGCTCTCGATTGAGAATCGACTCGCGGAGTTTTCTGGACAAAGCGGAGATGACTTCCGGAAGAGAAAGCACCGAAAGACCCAGCGCTGTCGCCTTCTTTAAAATTTCATCAACCTCATCGCTCCCCTCCTCCCGGATGTATCTCTTGGCGAAGCTGGAGGAATCAAAGAAAACCTTCACCGGCCCCGCTCCCTTTCCTCCAAAATAGCCCGGCTCAAGGAAGCCCCCTTGACGGTCAGTTTCAGGCCACTTTTTTTCCATGAAGGAGCCCGTTTTTCGTCCGATGGGGGAACGATTTCCGCAATGGCCCGTCCGTGGCGGTACACCCGGATCGTTTGTCCTTCTTCCACTTCGTCAAAAAACTCAGAGGCACTTTTTCTGAAATCGGTGAAGGCCACTTTTTTCACGGAGGTCTCCTTTATGCTCCTTAATGTACATCTATGTGCATTTTATGTCAAATAGAATCTTGTCAGTAAAGTGGTAGCAACTTAAACCCCTGATAAGCCGAAAATATTGGCAAGATGGCACCCCCTGTTTCGAGAGACCGGTTAGAGCTTCCGAATGATCCTGTTTTGATATGGAATTTGGGACAGCTTGGAATTTATCTAGCTCAGGAGGAGGGTGATCCAGGCAAAAGAGTCCTTTACCGTGAGGCATCTGAAAGAATTGGGGTTCCTTTCGAATTTTTTCAGAGGTTTGCAAGGCTTGCTTCTCCTTCTTCTAATCCACTTTTTAGAAAGGATTCTGCCAGAACTCTCTTGGAGCGTAAAAAAACTCTTGATCGAGGTTCTTCCGTTTCTACGACAGGGAATCCGGCGGCTGATGCGTTACGAAAGTTTCTTGATCGTGCCTTTGAGCAAAGTCTAGAACCTCTCTTGTCTGAAGATACTGAAATAAATTCAGACGAAGCGTTGGTGTTACGCGCCGTTCTTGAGGCGTTGGATCATTGGTCTCCGGATCGCGACCCTCTTCCTACAACTCCATCACCCACTTTATTGTATCCGGATCGGACCAAAGCAGTGATCTCAGAGGTCATGACAAACAACTGCTGGCTCTCTGAAGAGGCGCTCCGCGTTGGTTTTCTCGGAGCGATCAATGGTTGGCGGAATCATCATCTGCATGATGAAATAACAGAAGAAGGGCGCGTACAAAGCTCAACAATGGCGGTCGAATCTCCGTGCGATTACCTTCCATCTCTTCACTATGTCATGAAGGGACTCTTTTATCGCCTGGATCAAGTGCCGGATACCGTTCAGCGAGCGGCGCAATCCGCAGTGATGATTCAAACAGAAAGAGGGTGGGGAAGTGGTGTTGTGGTGGACCGAAACTATATTCTGACAAATCGTCATGAGCTTTCAAGATTGTTTGCGTCCCACGATCCTCAGAGATTTCCTTTTCCGAGAACTCAGGTAACGATAAGGTTTCGTAATCAAGGAAGAGATCAAGAATTAAGGGGAAGTTTTGAGGTGATCTCTTTCCCCCCCTTTTCAGACGAAATTGAATCGCGCCTCTTTTTGAACCTTAAATCTGCTGATCTTGTCCTGCTTTATGTCCCTTCCTTGCCAGAAACGGTTCCACCTATTTCATTTGCGGCCAATTTTCTTGGAGAAGAGCATGGAATATCCACTCTAGATACTGTTGAGAGCAATACCCCTGTCAAGATTAGGTTAATGAATGAGCATCTGATAGGTACTGGCTATGTTATTCCCTTTAGCACCACTTTTCGCGTGTATCGCCCAGGTCCATTGTTTGTCATTGGCTATCCTGCTCAAGAAGAGGGGTCCGATCTACTTGCCTCGACGGGCCGAGTTTATGGGAACCGGTTTATGACGAATGCCGAAGGTCTCTTACGAACAACCGCTGTAGCCCTCCCAGGGAACAGTGGTGGTCCTGTTGTCGATCTCAATGGAAATCTGGTTGGTATTCTGACGGCAGCTGATTCTTATCGAAAATATGAAGCAAGTGAGCCTACTCAACAAGGGATTCTCGATGCCCCTATTGCGGGGAGTAAAATATATGCAATTGATCTGATTGGGGGGGCGGTTCGATGGCTGATTAAAGCCCACCGAACTAAGAAGTGGCCCAAGGTTCCGGAATATACCTGTAAAGACTCCTACAAAAATAAACAGGGCCACAAAAAACTACCCATCTGCGCTGTTGATCCATGATACACCGAATTCCTATCGTTATTGATTCACAAGAAGTTTCCAAGGCTTCAATCTCCTTGACCTGATGCGTCTCTTATCATAGCGTCCCGACTCAATTTCTCCTTATGTTTGAACACGTTAGTCATTTAGTCGGGTTCGTTCCGATTCTTCCATTGATCGGGGCGATTCTGAACGGATTTTACAGTTTCAGTGGGGCGAAACTGGTCCGTCCGATCGTGCATTGGATCGCCTGTGGTTCCCTTTTTCTCTCATTCGTCATCACCGCCGCGACCTTCTTTCATTTTCTCTCGCTTCCGACTGAATCTCGAGAGGTGACCGTGACCTTCTTCAACTGGATTACGACCTCGACCTTTTGGGTTGATGTTGCCTTTCTGGTCGATCCACTTTCACTGACGATGATGCTGGTCGTGACCGGTGTCGGTTTTCTGATCCATGTCTATTCGATCGGTTACATGGCGCATGATGACGGGTATGCCCGTTACTTTTCTTACCTGAATCTCTTCTGCTTCGCGATGTTGCTCCTCGTGATGGGATCAAATTTATTGATGTTCTTCATTGGATGGGAGGGGGTTGGGCTCTGCTCTTATCTGCTGATCGGATTCTGGTTTGCTGACAAGGAAAAGGCAGTCGCCGGTATGAAAGCGTTTATCGTGAACCGGATCGGCGACTTCGGATTCATCGTTGGAGTGCTCCTCCTCTTTTGGAGTCTCTACGAGGTTGGGTTCCCGACAATGAACTTTACAGAGCTTCGTGAGGCAGCCCCTCTCCTTGCCGGGAAATTCTGGTTGGGAGTCCCTGCTGTCACACTGATCACGCTCTTTTTCTTCGTCGGGGCGACAGGAAAATCGGCGCAGATTCCTCTTTATGTCTGGCTTCCCGACGCGATGGCCGGTCCGACACCGGTCTCTGCCTTGATCCATGCCGCGACGATGGTGACCGCCGGTGTCTATATGATCGCGCGACTCAATTTTCTTTATTCGATGTCTGCTTTTACCTTAAATGTCGTTGCCGTTGTTGGTTTTTTGACTGCTGCCTTTGCGGCGACAATCGCCTTCGCCCAAAATGATATCAAAAAGGTCCTCGCCTATTCGACGATCAGCCAGCTCGGTTTCATGTTTGGGGCGATGGGGGTTGGGGCTTATTCCGCCGGTATTTTTCATCTCGTCACGCACGCGTTTTTCAAGGCCTGTCTCTTTCTGGGATCGGGCTCCGTGATCCATGCCTTAAGTGGAGAACAGGATATGAGACGGATGGGAGGGCTCAAACATCATCTCCCGATTACATTTATGACCTTCTTTGTCGCGACACTCGCGATTGCGGGGATCTTTCCGTTCGCCGGCTTTTTCTCGAAGGACGAAATTTTGTGGCAGACCTTCAATCGAATCCCCGCACTTTGGGTGGTCGGTGTTGTTGCTGCCTTGGGGACAGCGATCTACATGTTCCGGCTCGCGACGCTGACTTTTTATGGAAAATTACGACTTGAGGGAGAGGCGCGTCATCATATCCATGAATCCCCCTTATCGATGACCTTTGTGTTGGTCACGCTCGCGATCCTTTCGGTTGTTGGTGGATTGCTCGGCTTTCCGGACGCCTTGGGGCATCTCTTTGGCCTTCACGAGAGCAACCTGATCCATCACTGGCTGTCAGAGGTGATGCCGGAACCGACGATGGTTCCTGAGTCTCTTCCGCATTCAGTTGAATATGGTCTCATGATCTTCTCCTTCGCTGTTGCTGCTTTTGGCTGTTATCTTGGATTTAATTTTTATACCCGTCGTGTCGATATCCCTCAAAGAATTGTTGCTTCTTATCCAAGGTTTTACAAATTGGTTTCCAATAAGTTTTATGTCGATGAATTGTATTTTGCCGTCGTTGTTCGGAGCCTGATGTGGCTCAAGGATTTTCTGGGGCGTTTCGATCTTGTTGTGATTGACGGCCTCGTAAACCTCTCTGCCCTTGGCACGAAATTGACCTCATTTGCCTCGGGGTGGTTTGATCGAACATTTGTTGACGGGGCTGTCAATAGTGTTGCCGACGGGACCTTTCTTGGCAGCGCCGGGAGTCGAAGGATCCAGACAGGACAGATTCAGAGTTATCTTTATTATGCGTTGGGTGCGGTGGTGGTGATATTACTGTATCGATTATTTTAATAAGGAGTCATTATGTTCCCATACCTATCCTTCATGACTTTTTTCCCACTCTTGGGGGCGATCATTATCCCCTTCTTGCCGAAGGGAAAAGATCATTGGGTGAAGTGGGTCGCCTTGGTGGCGACCATCCCTCCGCTCCTGGCAGCGGCAAATCTTTTTTTCCTTTTTGATCGAACAACGTCGGTAATGCAGTTTGTTGAAGGACCATTCGATTGGATCCCGGCATTTCATATTCAATACTATATGGGGATCGACGGAGTTTCTGTCTCGATGGTCCTTTTGACCGCCCTGATCTGTTTTATTTGTATTCCCGCCTCGTGGGGGATCGATAAACAAGTAAAGGGATATTTCTCCCTCTTTCTTCTTTTGGATGCTGGAATGATGGGGGTCTTCTGTGCCCTCGATTTTTTCCTCTTCTATGTTTTTTGGGAAGTGATGCTCCTGCCGATGTATTTTTTGATCGGGATTTGGGGCGGTCCGAGGCGCGAGTATGCGGCGATCAAGTTTTTTCTCTACACCCTTTTTGGCTCCGTCCTGATGCTTCTTGTCATGTTGGCCTTCTATTTCTACAGTGATGGGAACATCTTTAATCTTGTTCAACTTGCGGATCAGCAAAAGCATCTCGGTCCGCTGACATCACCTACCTTCCGTACCCTCTGTTGGCTCGGGCTTTTTATCTGTTTTGCGATCAAGGTCCCGACCGTCCCGTTTCACACCTGGTTGCCGGATGCGCATGTGGAGGCGCCGACCGCTATTTCAGTGATCCTGGCCGGAATCCTGCTGAAGATGGGGATCTATGGGATCCTGAGAATTTCATATCCACTCCTCCCGGATGCCACGATCTATTTTTCAGAACTCATGGTTGTGATCGGGATGATCAACATCGTCTACGGTGCGCTCTGTGCAATGGCTCAAAAGGATTTCAAAAAGTTGATCGCCTACTCTTCGGTCAGTCATATGGGATTCTGTCTCCTCGGCATGGCCTCTTTTACACCAGAGGGGATCAATGGGGCGGTCCTTCAGATGTTCAATCACGGCACGATCACCGCGATGCTCTTCTTGCTGGTTGGTGTGGTCTATGACCGCGCCCATACGCGTGACCTTGATGCGTTTGGGGGATTGGCGAAGTCGATGCCGCAGTATGCGACCGTGACGGCGCTCGCCTTTTTCGCTGCGCTTGGTCTCCCCGGACTTTCCGGTTTTGTGAGCGAAATTCTCTGCTTCCTCGGTGGTTTCAAGAGTTTTCGACTCTACACGATCATTTCTTCTACCGGTGTTGTGTTGACGGCCGGTTATATGCTCTGGACCTACCAGAGAATCTTTTTAGGGAAGCTGAATGAGAAGTATGCGACTCTCCCTGAGATCAATCGTCGTGAGATGTTTACGCTGGTCCCCTTGGGACTTATTGTGATTGCGGTCGGGATCTATCCTCGATTTATCCTGGATCTACAGAATATTTCTCTGACGGCGTTGAATAGCGCTTTAGAAGCCTGGAAAGTTGCTGGACTATGAAGAGTGATCTCCTGCTATTTTTGCCAGGTTTGGTTCTTGTCGGGACAATTGTTTTTCTCTTTCTAGTTGAGTTTTTTGGGGGAGAAAAAGGGAAGGAAGCTGTTCCTGTACTAGGGATCATCGGTCTTGTCTTGATGATGATCGCAAACGGTTTCCAGTACAATCTCACACCGATCCGCTACTTCTCCGGCATGGTCACCTTCGACGGGATGTCCTATTTTTTCAATTACCTTTTTGGTGGAGCGGCCCTTCTCGCGATCCTTTTTTCATTAAAGCAGAAGGAAGTCGTTCAGACGGATGAGACGAGTTATTACACACTGCTTATCGCGACGACGTTGGGGATGATGCTGCTTGCCACCTCTAATCACTTCTTGATGCTCTATCTCTCACTCGAATTTGTGAGTGTCCTCTCGTACATCCTGACCGGATATGTCCGTGGATCGCGACGCTCCTCAGAGGCGGCTTTAAAATATGTGATCTACGGGGGTGTTGCCTCAGGGGTGATGGCGTACGGCTTCTCTCTCTTGTATGGCTTAACAGGGGCGATGGAGTTCCCTGCGATAGCCGAGTACCTCCAGAACCATGCGGTGAATCGATCGGTCCTTTTTCTTTCGGTCCTGCTGATCATGGCAGGGATTGGATACAAGATCGCCTCTTTTCCATTTCAGATGTGGTGTCCCGATGTCTATGAGGGGGCCCCAACCCCCTTTACCGCATTTCTCTCTGTCGGTCCGAAGGCAGCCGGCTTTGCGATCCTGATCCGTTTCTTTTTGACCGCCTTGACCTCGCGAGGAGAACACGGGTTTGTCGATATCAAATTTTCTGGCTGGCCTGAGATGATCATGATGTTGTCCGTGGCGACGATGACTGTGGGGAATCTCGCCGCTATTGGTCAAAAGAATATGAAAAGGTTGCTCGCCTATTCGTCGATCGCCCATGCGGGGTATCTGCTGATGGGTTTCGCCGCCCTGAATGACGAGGCGTTACAGGCGATCCTTTTCTATCTCGTGGTCTACGTCATCATGAACCTCGGCGCCTTTTTGGTTGTGATTGTGGTTTCTCATCATTTGGATGTGGAGGAGTTGGATGGTTATAAAGGCTTGGGACGACGGGGCACACTGGGAACGCTTCTGGCGCTGGCGATGTCGATCTTCCTCTTTTCACTGACCGGCATTCCTCCTTTTGCCGGGTTTGTCGGGAAGTTTTATCTTTTTGGCGCGGTGATTCGATCGGGGCTTTACGGTCTGGCGATTGCGGGTGTCCTGAATAGCGTCGTCTCTCTTTATTATTATGTGCGGATTATCAAGGTGATGTATTTCGACCCTCCGACTGATTCGAGACCCTTTCCAACGCTGGTACCTCGTCATTCGACAATTCTCGTTGGGTTGGCATTTCTGACCCTCTATTTAGGAATCTTTTGGAATGGACTGGCGCGGTGGATAACCCAATCGAGTGGCTTGTTGCTATGAGCCCCTATATTTCTTTATTACTTCTTTTTTTATTTGGCGCCCTTGTCTCGGGTGGTTTTATTTTAGTCTCCCATCTCTTGGGTCCCCTCAAAAAGACTGAGGCCAAGATGCTTCCGTATGAATGTGGTGTGAATCCGGTCGATGAACCACGGCACCGCTTCTCCGTGAAATTTTATCTCGTCGCGATGATCTTCATCGTCTTCGATATCGAAGTCGTTTTTCTTTATCCCTGGGCGGTCCTCTTCAAGGAATTTGTTCGAGAGGGGATGGGACTTTTCCTCTTCGTCGAGATGGCGGTTTTTCTCGGTGTCCTTGTTGTCGGTCTTCTCTATGTCTACGGTCGCCGGGCACTGAAGTGGGAGTAAAGGGTTGATCCCACGCTTGACAAGGTAATCACTCGCTTCTACTCTTCATTTCATTATGTCCATGAAAGACCTCTTCGCCGGTGCGGTGATCACGACTCGCGTGAAGGAAGTGGTTGCCTGGGGACGGAAGAACTCCCTCTGGCCGATGCCGTATGCGACCGCCTGTTGCGGGATTGAATTCATGGGGACTGTTTCATCGTACTTTGACATCTCGCGGTTTGGTGCCGAGTTGGTTCGGTTCTCTCCCAGACAAGCGGACCTCCTGATTGTCTTGGGGACGATCAACTACAAACAGGCGCCGATCTTAAAGAGAATCTACGAACAGATGTGCGAACCGAAGTGGGTGATCTCGGCCGGTGCCTGTGCCTCTTCCGGTGGTTTTTATGACAACTATAGTGTTATCCAGGGGATCGATGAATTGATTCCTGTCGATGTCTATGTCCCCGGTTGTCCTCCACGGCCCGAGGCGATTTTAAACGGAGTGATGAAGATTCAAGAGAAGATTGTTGCAGAGGCAAGGGGCAAGGTTGTTGCCGCTTAAGGTATGATCCTACAGCAATTACAGGAGAAATTTCCTTTGGAGATTATCAAGACGGGTGAGGGGTATGGAAATCTCTTTGCCTTCGTCAAAAAAGAGAGATCCCATGAATTTTTCACCTATTTGCGGGACGAACCAGCCTTGAAATTTGAATTCCTGATCGACCTCTTCGGCGTTGATCGGCTGAAATTAAACGAATCCCCCCGATTTGAGGTTGTCTATCAGCTCTATTCACTGACCCATAACCATCGTCTGCGTGTCCATATCAAAGTGCCTGAAGAGGAGCTGGTGATTTCGTCTGTCGTCGATCTCTGGAAGGCGGCGGATTGGTCAGAGAGAGAGTGTTGGGAAATGTTTGGAATCCGTTTTGAGGGGCATCCGAACTTGAAACACCTGCTGCTCTTCGAGGGGTTTGAGGGGCATCCGTTGCGAAAAGACTATCCGATTAACAAACGCCAAAAAATTCCGATTCCTGGGGAGATTGTCTGATGAAGGAAATGGCCTTGAACATCGGTCCTTCGCATCCGGCGACCCATGGGGCGTTGCGGTTTTTCGTTGAGCTGGATGGAGAGACGATCAAAAAATCAAATGTCGAGATCGGCTACCTGCACCGTGCCTTTGAGAAACACTCAGAGGTGAGCACCTGGACACAGGTGATTCCCTACACCGATCGTTTGAATTACTGCTCCTCGATGATGAACAATGTCGGTTACTGTCGTGCGGTCGAGACACTTCTCGGTGTCGAGATTCCGGAGAGGGCCCGGTTTATCCGTGTGATTGTCTGTGAGCTGTCACGTATCATGGATCATCTCATCTGTTTGGGGGCCGCGGCGGTCGATCTGGGTGGGCTTTCGAATTTCTGGTACTTTTTCAATGTGCGAGAGGCGATCTACGATTTTACCGAAAAACTTTGTGGGGCCAGACTTACCACGAATTACACCAGAATTGGCGGGGTGATGAGGGATCTGACACCTGATTTTGCGGATGGGATCCGGAAGGTCCTGAAGGATCTTGGATCGGCGATTCGGGATGTGAGCCGGCTTCTGGAGAGAAATAAGATCTTTATGGATCGGACGCAAAAGGTCGGGATTATTTCGAAGGAGGATGCGATCAGCTGGGGTTTTACAGGCCCCTGTCTTCGGGCAACCGGTGTTCCCCATGATTTGAGGCGGGCGGAGCCCTATTATCATTACGATACCTTTGATTTCGAGATTCCTGTCGGAACTGTGGGTGATGTTTATGATCGACTGATGGTTCGATTTGAGGAGATGCGACAATCGGCAAGGATTATCGAACAGGCGTTTCGGATGATACCGGAAGGACCGGTTATGGTGAAGGATCCCCGCATTGCACTGCCACCGAAACAAGAGGTGTACCGGAATATTGAGGGTCTCATGAACCATTTCATGCTCCTGATGGATGGGATCAAGGTCCCTGCTGGAGAGGTTTATTCCGCGACAGAGGCGGCGAATGGCGAACTCGGTTTTTATATTATCAGTGATGGGGGAGGGAGGCCGTATCGGGTCCGTGTTCGTCCTCCTTGTTTCCTTCTCACCTCGGCATTCTCGAAGATGGTAGAAGGGGGGATGATTGCGGATGCGGTGGCGGTGTTGGGGAGTCTGAATATTATTGTCGGGGAGCTGGATCGATGAAACCAAATTTCACCGAAAAATCCGAACAAAAGATTCAGGAAGCCCTCTCGCACTATCCAACCCGCCAGGCGGCGCTGCTTCCGGTTTTCTGGATCGCGCAGGAGCAGTTTGGTTGGATTTCTCAGGAGGTCATGGAACTGATCGCGGCGCGTCTCGACCTCTCACCGGCCCACGTCTACGGCGTCGCGACCTTTTATACGATGCTCTACAAAAAACCGGTCGGGGAATATCACCTTCAGGTCTGTCGCACACTCCCGTGTGCCTTGATGGGGTCTGATTCGATCATTGGACATCTCAAAAAGAGACTCGGGATCGAGGATGGCGAAACCACCGAGGATAAGAAATTTACATTAACCACCGTCGAGTGCCTCGCCTCGTGTGGGACTGGGCCCGCAATGATGGTGAATGAGAAGTATTATGAGGGGCTGACGGCGGAAAAGGTCGATCAGATTTTGGAAAAATTGAAATAATGGAACTCGTTCTCACAAAAAATTTCTCCCTTCCCGAATCCTGGACCCTCGCGGTTTACGAGAAAACCGGTGGTTATCAGGCGGTCCGAAAGGCGCTCCAGATGAAGCCGGCAGATGTTATCAACGAGGTCAAGTCCTCCGGCCTTCGTGGGCGTGGTGGTGCCGGTTTTCCGGCCGGCATGAAGTGGGGGTTTGTCCCTCAAAATACCGGTAAGCCGACCTATCTCTGTGTGAATGCGGATGAGAGCGAGCCGGGGACCTTCAAGGATCGACCGATCTTGGAAAAAGATCCGCATCGCTTGATCGAAGGGGCGATGATCGCCTCCTACGCGATTCAGTGTCACACCGCTTATATTTATATCCGTGGGGAATTTGATCTTTCACTGAAGCGGATAGAAGCGGCTGTTCAAGAAGCGTATCGCAAAGGGTATCTCGGCAAAAATATCTTTGGGTCTGGCTACGATCTGGAAATTTACATCCATCGAGGGGCGGGGGCCTATATCTGTGGTGAAGAGACCGCTTTGATCGAGTCACTCGAGGGGAAACGCGGTTATCCGCGAATCAAGCCTCCGTTCCCGGCGGTGCAGGGACTTTTCGGATGTCCGACGGTCGTGAATAATGTGGAGACCCTGTCGTCGGTCCCTTTTATTATCGAGAAAGGGGCGGCTGCTTACAAGGCGATCGGGACCGAAAAAAGCCCAGGGGCAAAACTTTTTTCTATTTGCGGGCCTGTGAAAAAGCCGGGGGTTTACGAAGTTCCGCTTGGGACCCCGCTACGCACACTGATTCGGGAGTATGCCGGTGGGATGGCTGATGGAAAGGTCCTGAAGGCGGTGATTCCGGGCGGTTCCTCCGTCCCGATTCTGACCGCACAGGAGGTCGAAGAGGTGAATCTCGACTACGAATCGCTGCAGTCAAAAGGTTCAATGCTTGGATCGGGCGGGGTGATCGTTATTGATGAGGGGTATTGTATTGTGCGTGCCTTGATGAACCTCGCGCGGTTTTATGCGCATGAGTCGTGTGGCCAATGTTCCCCCTGTCGTGAAGGGACCGGATGGTCGTACAAGATTCTCAAACGGTTTGAAGAGGGGGAGGGGACAGAGCAGGATATCGATCTCCTGCTGGATATCGGCAAAAAGATGACCGGGATGACGGTATGCGTCCTGGCCGATGCGCTTGCGATGCCGATCGCCAGTCATATCGGGAAATTTCGCGAGGAGTTTGAGAATCATATCGGAAAGAGTTGCCCTGCTACCTCTTAACCTCAGCAACAAGCTTTTTCACAAATTCACCGAGATGCTTTGTTTGCATATCTTGGATCCAGTCAGCGGATAAAAGCAGATTCACATCGACGTAAAGTCGGAAGGAGATAACAAATCTCTCAGGATCAATTCTCCAGACTTCCGCTGTTCCTTCGAAGGCGTTGATATTTCCGGAGTCAGCCACGTATCGCATATCAATCCGCATCCCCTCATTGGGATCACCATGGTTCCCCCATTTTTTGACCTTAACCTTGATATCAAAGAAACGATTAAAAAATAACGGCGGCATTTTTAGGCCAACCCTCATCTGAAATGGCTTGCCTTCAAGATTGGGTTGGACGTCACCGACAATATCCGATTGGAGGCATTTAGGAGACCTCTGTTTCATCTTCGTCGCCTCAAGTCCCAAGATACGTGCCGCTTCGTCAATAGAAGCCGGCATGACCGCAACAAGATGGACAATTCTTCCATCGGTCCCCGGTTTTGGGGACGATTTCAGGAAGGTTTTTGGGTCGGCCAAGGTTGATTTTTCAGCCTCAGCGGGGTCGACTCTTTGTTTTCTGAGTAAAAGTCGATGCGGAACGTACCCTTTCTGAATTTGTTGCAAGGTTTCTTCAATCTCCCGATCGGGGATTGGTTTTTTGGGATCACCTAAAAAAGGACCTGTCCATCGGCAGGCCCTGGCAAACCCCCAAAGGAACTCTGGTTGTTGTGTTTGGAAGAGTCTTCCTTCTTGAACTAATTTGAAGTCCCGATCGATCTGATCCCACTTGGTTTGTCCCTCTCTTGCCTGGTCAATGACATTCAGGCATTGAGCGACCCCAAGGTCATAGGGATCGGTCGATGGGTGACCGAGCACCGCTTCGTACTTCTTCGATAGTGAAGTCGCTTCTGCCATGGACAAGGGATCTATCGTAGACTCTCATTCGAGAGTTGTTTGTTTTCAGCCGCCGCGTGCGGCCATGGATCCTTGACTGTTCTCTGAAGAGACCAGTTTCTCTCCACAGAGGGGTGGTCTTTCACAACCGCTAAAGCTTTGGTGGACAGGCGCTCGGAATCTATAAAAAAGTAAGTCCTTGACAAGGGACCTACTTTTTTGCGATTGTGAGGCATGATCACGGTGACACTCAACAAGGCGAAGGCGAGGTTGCATCAGCTGGTCGAGGCGGCCGAATCGGGAGAGCAGGTTGTCCTGATGCGCGGCTCCGAAGTGGTGGCCACTCTGGTTCCCCTCCACTCAAGGGACTTGCAGATCAACTCCCCGTTGACCGATGAGCAGGCAAAGCGCTTCTGGGCAGAACTGGAAGACGAGAGTCCCCGAACTTTTTCAAACCCTGCCAAGGCGATAACCTTTCTCAGAAAACAACATTCCTGAATATCCATGCAGATCAAACTGACGGAGAGTTTTCAACGGGATGTCGGCTCTTTGTCAGATGAAGAGCAAGCACAACTCTTCTCCGTCATGCTCAAGGTGCCAGCGGTCCTCAAGAACCCTCATCTCCACAGCGGACTCGGCTTGCGCAAGATTCATCGTTCTGGAGTTTTTGAAGCACGCATTGGTCTTGGATTGAGGGTGCTCTTTGGATTCGAACCAAACGCAATCAGCTTCCATCGTGTCGGGAACCATGATGATATCCAGCGTTACCTGAAATCCCTCTAATACTGCGTCTGGAGGATCTCCGAAACCGAGGTTTCTATCACGTTATCCCCGATCTCCGGAATGTCGGAGAGAAGATCGACCTCTTCAATCTTTGAGAGGATTTGATTGACCCGATTCGGACCATGCGGTCCATCGGCGTCTCCGTAGAGCATTTGCGTCCCCATGGTTGGCGGAACGAGATCCAAAAGGACAAAACGATTTCCAGTCAAGACCAGCGGGTCGGAGTAGACGTCCGCTTCATTGATCCCCTTAGCGGATCCTCCTTCTAATAAGATCTGGTTGTCGACGATACGGGGGCGTGTTTTTTTCTGAGTGTTTCGGGTCTCTATATAAATCGCATAGCCGCAACCGCTCTCGTACGCCTTGAGCCCGATCGTATTATTCTCGATCGCGATCTCTTCTTCTCGCGTGAAGATCCCGTTGTATCCATCTTCAATAACATTGCTGGAGATGACGCCGGTCGAATTCGAACTGCTGATCGGGATCCTGAAACTGATCAGGTGATTTTTCTCAAGGAGGAGGCAGCTACTCGTCATAACAATGCCACGCGAGATCACCTGCTGGGGTGAGTCTGATGGGACCAGAAAACGGTTATGGTAGGCATGTAGCGAGGTGCCGATCCCTTCAATCGCCGAACCATAATGCGTGTCTCCATACGTCTCCCATGTGACGACATCGAGGTTTGTCGAAATGACGTTGTGGCGCAGGATGACACGGGTGTTATTGACGATCTTGATCGTCGGCTCCCTGGTCTTTGCCCCAGTGATCTCAAATCCATCGATCAGTATCGGTTTTGATTTCGAATCGATTGAAAAATTGTTTGAAATGGAAAGGGAACCTTTTGTGAGTTGAATGACGGAAGGATGGCTGGAAAGGTCTCGTTCCCAGTTTTTCGGATCGAAGCCGCCGATCAGATACTGTCCCCCTCCGACAGAGAGACTCGGCTCCTCGTATGTGCCCCCCGCGACAAGGATTAGTGTTGGAGTCTTCGTATCTCTGGTTTTATCCAATGCCTCACTGAGGGCTCGAAACGGCGTCTCTTTTTGACCATCACCATCGGTTTGACCACCGACGTAAACAATCTCTCCCTTCCAGCTATTCGTATCGATTGAATTTGAATGTGGCCCGGGCCCTTCATCCAACTCGATCTTTTCAGGGAAACAGGTTGAAACAGGGGCGCTCTTCTCCGGATTCGGCTGCCATTTTTTCGTGGCCGGCTGTGGAGAGGAGGCCGGTAGCAGAGGCATCCCTCCCGTCGTGATTAATGGGAGTTCCTGAGACTCTTCGTCTTCTATTGAAGTATCTTCTGTTACCCCTTCTGAGGCGGTAATTCCAGGCTCCTGATCTTGATCATCTCCCGGCAAGTTCTCCAAACAACCGAGCAGGAGAAGCGGGATTGCTAAGAAAAATAAAATAGATCTCTGCATAAAACCGTTATATTAATTATATCGCTCTTCTTCAGAAAGCAGTTGCTGGCAAATACAGCTCGATCTATTTATTTGTTTTCTAGGGAAAACATGTAGAAAAGGTTGCCCATGCCCAAGCTAACGATTGACGGTAAACAAATTGAAGTCCCTGAGGGGACGAATCTGATCGAGGCAGCGCGCAAGGTTGGGGCCGAGGTCCCTCATTATTGTTACCACCCGAAGCTCTCGATTGCCGGGAACTGCCGGATCTGCCAGGTCGAGATCGAAAAGATGCCGAAGCTTCAGATCGCCTGTAATACAAAGGCGACCGAGGGGATGGTCGTACACACGAAGAACCCCCGAGTTCTTGAGGCGCGGCAGGGGGTGCTCGAATTTATTTTAGTCAATCATCCGATTGACTGCCCTGTCTGTGATCAGGCGGGTGAGTGTAAGCTCCAAGAGTATTACATGCAACATGACCTGAAGGTCTCAAGGATGGAGGAGGAGAAGGTTCATAAGGATAAGGCGATCCCGCTCGGTCCTCATGTGATGCTCGATATGGAGCGTTGTATCCTTTGTTCGCGCTGTATCCGTTTTTGTCAGGAGATCGCGCACGAGGACCAACTCTGTTTTATCGAGAGGGGAGATCATACGGAACTGACCTGTTATCCCGGCAAGGCACTCGGCAATCCATATTCATTGAATACGGTGGATGTTTGCCCAGTCGGTGCCCTCACGAGTTCCGATTTCCGATTCAAGCAGCGTGTCTGGTTTCTGAAGTCGACCGATTCGATTTGTCCCGGTTGCTCGACCGGTTGCAACATTAAGATCCAGCACAACAAAGGTATCATTTATCGCCTCCTCCCCCGCGAGAATCCGGAGGTGAACCAAGGCTGGATGTGTGACGAGGGGCGGATGACCTACAAAGAGGTCAATGAACCGAATCGCCTCCGGACGCCATTCGTTCGTACGGAAAAAGGATTAGAGGGGGTTCGGATGAAAAAGGCGATCGAGATGCTTGTTCAAATTTTTCGCGGGATCGATTCGAGCGCCATTGTCGGGATCGGTTCTGCCTGGGGAACCAATGAAGACAATCTTGCAATGATGGAATGTCTACGTGAGATCGGTGTCCAGGATTTTTATTTCCATGCAAAAGAGGTCGATCATCCTTCACAAGATCAATTCCTGATTTCACCAGATAAAAATCCAAATCGTGCCGGCGTTACCGCATTAGGGATGAATCCGATTCCGGCTTCCGATTTTCGGAGGTATCAGGGGTTTGTGATCCTGGGAGGGGTGGCTGAGTCGGTGATCCAACCGCTTTCATTTGAAAAGGGTCGAAAGGTCGCCCTTTTTGTGTCGCACCAGAGTTCCGAATACGAATATGCCGATCTCATTTTCCCGATCGCGAGCTGGGCCGAGTCCGAGGGAACCTTCACCAACAAGAAGGGGATGAGACAAGAAATCCTGCCTGCCTTCTCCCCACCCGGCGAGGCGAGGCAGGCCTCCGAAATTTTTAAGGAGATCCAGAGAGAATGGAAATCACCACCACATTAATCAAGGTCATTTTAATTCCCGTCATTGTTCTGAATTTTATCCCGCTGCTGATCTGGTTTGAGCGAAAAGGGGCAGCGTATATGCAGGATCGGCGTGGTCCGAATCGCGCCAGTATTTTCGGGATTCGTCTTGGTGGGATGCTTCATAATCTGGCCGATGTCATCAAGCTCCTGACGAAGGAGGAATTTATCCCGGCAGGGGCGAACAAGTTTTATTTTGTCTTGGCCCCGTTCCTCACGATGTTTATCTATTTCGTGACAGTCGCCGTGATCCCTTTTGGAGATGAGCTGCAGCTTGGGAAGTGGAAGATTCCGCTCCAGGTCGCTGATCTGAACGTCGGTGTTCTTTACCTCTTCTCGATGAGCTCGCTCGCTATTTATGGGATCCTGTTGGCGGGGTGGTCCTCGAACAACAAGTATTCCTTTCTTGGAGGACTGCGTGCCTCGTCTCAGATGATCAGCTATGAGGTGGCGCTCGGACTTTCGATCGTTTCCATCTTCATGCTTTCGGAGTCTGTGAGTCTCGGCGAGATCGTCCGTTCTCAGGGGACGGCGCCCTGGAACTGGTATTTTCTGAAACAGCCGCTCGCCTTTGTGCTCTTCGTCATGGCAGTCTTTGCCGAGACGAATCGGATCCCTTTTGACCTCCCTGAAGGGGAATCGGAGTTGGTCGCCGGTTTTCATGTCGAATATTCGAGCATGAAATTCGCCCTCTTTTTTATGGCCGAGTATGTGGCGATGGTTGTTGCTTCTGCCGTGATTGTCTCGCTTTTCTTCGGCGGTTGGCAGGTCCCATTTCTTTCGACGGAGATGTTAAAAGAAGGGGCCTCCTTTTATCTGAGAATGGTCCTTCTCGCGGCAGGCGTTATTTCGATCCTGGCCGGTCTCCTTCTGCTGTCGAAGTTCCGACGTGGAAAATATCGAGACCTTCGTGACTATGAAGTGTTTGTTTTAGGGATTCCGGCGATCCTTGTCGGATTCGGTTTAGGATTTTATCTCTATTATGTAGGGGTCCCGATCCTGCCGGATTGGGCACGATCGGTTTTTGCTGCCGCCTGTCAAATGGGGTCCTTCCTCACGAAGGTGACGCTTTTCTGTTTCTTTTTTGTCTGGGTCCGTTGGACGCTGCCACGATTTCGTTATGATCAGGTGATGTCCTTTGGGTGGAAGGGGCTGTTGCCACTTGCGCTTTTCAATATCATCGCAACAGGCGTTTATCTTCTTTTTACAGTTTAAGAGGTGACCGTTTGAAAGAAAACTTTACTTTTTTTCCTATTGTGGCATTTTGACACTCTCTAGAAATAGAAAAACAAGGAGGAATCATATGAAATCAATCGTCATTCTCGGCGTTGCCATTATGGCATTAGCCGCATGTGCCGCTGGCCCCAAGTGGGACAAGATTGTCCCCGGCATGACGGGTCAGATGGTCATGACAGAGATGAAGGGGGGTCCATCACGGATCGATCCTTATGCCGAGGGGTATTCGGCATGGTTTTACGGTGAACACAGCTGTATTTTGATGCAAGACGACAAGGTTGTTTCCAAAGAGCTCTCTGAGGAAAAGGGTGGGATCAGGCTCTTTAAGCTAGGGGCCTCGAAGGAGATCAAAAAGGCCGGTTGTGTCCCTCCAGGCCAGCAGCGTGCGGTCAGGGGTGGGACAGTTGAGCGCGGGACGGCGACACCATTCGGGACAATCAAGCAGTCAGAGGAATAAGCCACCACTAAGTTTTGCTGTTCTTAATCGGGGTAGCTTCTATAAGCTGCCCCGATTTTTTTAAGTCACTTAGCAACCAATTTTCTCTCTCGTCGATACACCAACTGTCCAATTTTTATGCCAGCTATCTCTACTAAACCACTATTTAGTATCGTTGCCTCTGCCGCTACCACGCGGCTGGCGGGAGAACCGGTTGAACGTTTTGTCAGGCGCCTCGCTCGGATGGTTGATGAGGGGGGATTTGAGCTGGTTCAAGGCCCCAAGGCGAATCCTTGGCTCACACTGATCCATGCCGCTCCCGGTGAGCCCCATGCCCAACCTGGGCCCTTCAGAATTCCCTATTGGGTTCGATTTTCAGCAGAAAGGGTGAGGCCAGACAAATTGGATTTCCAACTTCGACGTGAGGCGGATCGTCTCGTGCAGGAACTAAGGACACTGATGCATACACGCACAATGCGGAAGGATACCGATCTGGAGGCCTTACGCACAGCCCTTTATGGCAACTCCATTGTCCGGGTGTTGGAGAGGAATCGTACCCTTAGGGCCAAGGGTCCCCAGACATTTGATTGGAGGAATGTTGTCGCCGGCGGAGTCGGGACCGCGATACGATCACTGGCAGAAATCCCTGCGGCGAGACGGGTATGGGATGTCGAGAGATCTGTTGATGCGACCTTAGAGCTTCTTGAAATGGGGGCGGTCGGAAGTAATCCTTTAATTCATGCGGCGAATTTACGACATGTCCTGGAACGTCTCGGCGATTCGACACTCTCAAGCAGGATTGAGCGTGCAGCAAGGATCGCCGGCAAGACACCTCCAGCAGCAGCCTTTCAAGGTCGACCCTCCCTTCCACCATGGCATGGTCGTCCCGACTCAAAACCTCTTACTTGGGATGAGCCGGTTCGATTACTCCCGATAGGAGAGACCTGTTGGGTAATTGGTAGCTCGAAGGAGCTTATGGGATACCTGGCCCTCTTTGCCCGTGGGGTTTTGGGTTAGCTTTCCGTCCGAAAATCAAACGCTCCGTCCGATTTTCGGACGCTCACCATTTTTAATAATCATTATTTTTCAAATAGTTAAGTTTGGCACGCCGTTTGTATTCCCTTCTCAAGAAAGAAAGCAAAGAAGGCAATGAAAGCAAGCAACATGAAGCGGGTACAACCGATAATTCAATCACGCGTTTTAAGAATTGAGGGATTCATGCGATTCGTTAGCTGGGTTGGTTCTTTACTGATCTTATTTTACTCCATTTATCCGTCTTTCGCCTCTGCAGAGGGCACCAAAAAAATTGCCGTTCTGGAGGTCTATTCATCAGGGAGCGAGGGGTCGTTGGTCAGGAAGATGGCCGATCGGGTTCGGCATGACCTCGCACGTGAGACCTCTCTCGTTGTGCTGAGTCGTGAGGAGACCGCTCGGGGTTTGGGTCAACTGGTCAAGGAGCAGGGGGATTCCGATCAGGAACTTTCCCAGATCATCCGAAAGTCGACCGATGCCTACTACCGGATGGAGCTCGATCTCGCGAAGAGTCTTCTGAAGAAAAAAATCCGAGAGATTGAATCCGGCGAGCTGAAGGCGATCGAGATTCATGACCTCGTGCCGGCTTATATTCTTATGGGGACGATCCATCTCGCCTTTCAGGAGACGACGGAGGCGATTCGTGCCTTTCGAGAGGTGGTTCGTCTCTCTCCGGAGACTGTCTTAAACGAACGGGATCATTCACCTCGTGTCCGGGCGACCTTCGAACGGGCAAGGCAGGAGGTCTCGGATGGAAAATTTTCAGTTGGGGGGTTGAAGGTGAATGCCGATCAAAAGAAGACAGAGGTTTTTCTCGATGGGAATTTCAGAGGGGTCGCCCCTCTGCGACTGGAACAACTTGTTTCCGGCCGACATTATCTGATGTTGAAGAGGGAGGGGTACGAGCCGACGGTCACACCGGTTGAGATCCCTTCCGGCGGAATCCTCGAGCATTCATTTTCGCTTCAAGAGGAAAAGCTCGACCAGCAGCCGACGGATGCTGGGATCCTTGTTTCCGGTTCAGAGTCTCAAGAAGAGATCGTTCGCAAGGGGGTGATCGCCGGTCAGTGGCTGATGGTTCAGCAGGTTGCCCTTTTGCAGGTTTCCGAGGAGAGCGGTTCTTTGTCTATCACGTTGGTCAATCTCTCCAAGCCAGGAAGCTTTGTCCAGAAGAGGGGGACATTCTCAAATCATGATGAAGCGGTGGAAGAGGGGAGTCGACTCGTCCTCGCGCATTTTTCAGATTCGACCTACGTCGTACAGAATAAGAACAGCTTTCAACCGGTTGTGACCCCCGAAAAAACAGTGAAGGGAGGAAAACCTTTCTGGAAGAAACCGGTCTTCTGGATTGTGGGGGGACTTCTCCTTGCCGGGACAGGGACCGGTCTCGGGCTCGCCTTGGGTGGCGGAGTAGGGGGTGGTGGTGACGGTACCTCAATCTCAGTCGAACTGCCGGCACCTGTGTTGGAGGCGAAATGAATAAACGGTTACTTCTCTTTGCCTTAGTCCTTGCGGAAGGATTGCTTGCCTCCTGCGGCGGCTCTTCAGATCGGGAAGGGGCGTTTCAGTCTGTCCCGCCGGCAAAACTTACAGCCCTCGGTGTTCCACTCTCCGCCTATGTTGTTACCTCCATTGATCCCGGTCGGAAGTTCAGCCTGACCTTGGATAGGGCGACGAACCGGTTCACCGGTTCGGTTGAGGTCCCGACAGGTGAAACGTTTGACCTGACTGTCGTCTATGAGGCTGAAGAGCCGGACGGAGAGTTGGTACAGATCGCTCATTACATCCGTAGAGGACTTGTTGCTTCTGGCAGCTCAATGGATGTCAAGTATCAGGGAGATGAACAGAACTGGCAGACACTGTTTGACCTGACTCCTGGGGTCCCGAATGACCTCAATCTGGATGGGGATGCTTACAACAACTTGATTGAGGTTGGTTATGGGAGCGATCCCCGTTCTACGGAAAGTCTCCCACGAGGAGCAAGGGTCAGCGGTTCTCGGGACGATCCGTTGGGCGTAAATCCCTCCGTCGGTCTCCCGCCTTCGGGTTCCGATCCGATTGCTGCCCTTCGGGGTGAGGTAGAACTGATCCTCGAGGCTGAGACCCCTTTTGATCTGAAATCAATGGAGGTGGTCTCTCCTCACTACGGATTTGAGCTGCTTTCCACCAACTTCGATGACAAACAACTGAAGATCAAGCTCAACACCCTCCGGTTTGTGGCAGGGCCGAATGTTGGGCAGATCTCCTTGACCGTCCGGGTGACCGATGAGTTCGACATTGTCCGTGATACGATCCTGACTTTCGCTGCCTATAACCCGATCGACAACCTTGGGCCTGCTATCCTCGAGTCAGGTCTCACAGCCGACCAGATCATTCGGGATAAGTTGAGCTTTGGCCTGGAGGCAAACGACCCCTCCGGGATCAGTTCTGTTTCGGTCCTCCTGCGGAATCAGGACAACCCGTTCACCGTAACGGTTCCGTTGACCGATCAGGATAGTTCCACCACGCGCTTTTCGGCGTCGGTCGATTACCTGGTGACCGATCTTCCCGATGGGGCGTATCAGGTGGAATTGGTTGTAGCAGATTCTTTGGGGAATACCGATCGCAAGACTGTTCCCGTAAGACTCCAAAACAGCGCTCCTGTGACCGTTTTCGGAGCGGTCGCGAGATTGTTGTTGGATAGCAGTCCGACCTCCGGTCCGGTTGCTGAAACTGCCGCTTTGCAACTCGATGCTTCCCTCTGCGATGGGCCGTTTGATTCCCAGTCGAAGATCTACAGCTGGTTGTGCAGCGATTCTTCAGGGTTTAATTTCTCCGGATTAGGTTCCATTGTTTCCCTGACTCCCCCGAATGTCACCGCTGCCCAGCGCTCGCGTCGGGTCAGTTGTGTCTTGACCTTTACCAATGGGAACTTTCGGGATCAGGCCCAGGTCGATTTTGATGTGACAGTTGTCAACAACCCACCCAGCATTTCAGGCGTGACCTTCAGCCCGACCAATGGATCGGCAATCCAACCCCAAAATTTTACTATCGGCTGGACTATTTCTGACCCTGATGGCGACAGATTAACCTCCACGGTTGCCTTGACACCGGAAGGGAATAGTAGCCCTACGATCACCTGTTCCAATATTTCAGGATCATTCCTTGAAGGAGGCTCTACGACAAACTGTTCCCTCTCCTTAGTGGATCGAAAGACTTATGGAGAATTGGCAAGCCCACTAACCCTTGCGGCGAGGACTCGTTATACCGTTACCGTGACAACCTCCGATAACATCTCTCCCGTCTCCGCTTCTACTTCCGGTATTGTTACGGACGACAACCTGATCGGCTGGTGGAGACTCGATGAAGGGAGCGGAACGACAACTGAGGATTCGAGCGGGAACGGGAATAACGGGACACTCATCGGATCACCGGACTGGGCTGACGGTTCCCTTCAATTTGACGGGGTGAATGATTACGTTGAGATTCCCGATAATCCCCTCTGGAATTTTGGTTCAGGCGATTTCGCGATCGAGCTTTGGGCAAATTTCAGTGATCTCGCCGCTATTCATAACCTGATCGGTCAATCCAATGGAGGGGGATCCCAGGACAAGTGGGGGATCGGCTATAACTATCCCCTGACCGGAGGGATCGGCTTTCACATGCAGGGGAGTATTGCAGAAGATCTTGGGGCCACCGCCTCCCTGTCAACGGGTGAGTGGCATCAGATCGTGCTGGTGAGGGATCGGGATCGGTGGGAGTTTTATCTGGACGGGGAGAAGATCTCCTCGGAGTTTTTCACCGGTTCGGTACCGAATTCGACATCGACGCTGAAGATAGGGGTGGATGGGGAGTTGTGGCGATATTTTCAGGGATCCCTCGATGAGATCGCGATCTACAACCGGGCACTGACGGTCGATGAGATCCGGCAGTCGTGTCGACGTACCTCGTCCTCCGTAGCCTCCGGCGAAGGAGGATGCCCCGATCCCCGCGAACCAATTATTCTCACCCCACTCCCAAATCAGGTCCTTCCGCCCACTCGCGCCTACTGGAGCTGGAGGGGGGAGAGGGGGAGGGAGGGGGAGTTGCTTTATGATGATTTGGAGTATTCGGTGACTTTCAAAGAATTGAGACAGGGTATTTTCCCGTGGATCGGTCCAATTGACAGAGGCAAAACCACCACTGGTTATCTTATTGAACCATTTAATCCTGCAACGCAGTTTGATACCGATTTTGAGTTAAAGGTAACCGCGACTCAGGGTAGTCAAACGTTCGACTTCACCCGCCTCTTTTCGACCGACAACTCAGTGGTCGGGTGGTGGTCGTTTGATGAGGTTTCTGGCACAGGAGTTGGCGACCTCAGCGGGAACTCACCGCTGAATCAGGGGAGTCTCTACGGTCCTCTCTCTTCCTCCAGATGGCGGAATGACGGGATTCTTGAGACCGCCCTCCGGTTCAATGGACAAGAGAATTATA